>JBILXY010000001.1:0-98409 GCA_044378055.1 Bdellovibrionales bacterium
ACAGAGGTGTAACAAAAGAAAGGAGAAGTAAATTAATTCACACGTACTTTAATCATAGGAATATTACATAATCCATCACCCCAATTCTTTCTTTAAGTCATATTATATATGTTTGAAAAATTCCAAGAGTGGTTAAAACTTAAATTTTCAGCTCACAGAAGAGCACAGAGACCCTTGTTTAGTGAAAGAGATATTTGGTGGTGTAGTTTTGGTCAAAACATTGGAGATGAGGAAAATGGCAAAGGTGATAATTTTATGAGACCAGTAGTAGTTTTAAAAAAGTTCAATCAAAATATTTGCTTGGTAGCTCCAACAAGTACAAGACTGAAAGATAATAAATACTATTTTGAAATAGAATACAACAATCAAAAATATTCAGTTTTGATGAGCCAAATTAGAACGATGGATGCAAAAAGGTTTAGAAAAAGAATCGCCAGACTGTCTAAACATGAACTCAATCAAATTAATAAAGAGCTTGCTGTAACTATTTTAGACCAAAAAATTGACCTCCCGAAGGAGGTAGGCGACTAGGTGTCGATTTATAACTAAGTATGTAAAAAGTTTTAGGTTTTGTCAAAGTATAATCCGAATACTAAAACCTTGGAACTGGTGTTTATTAATTAGTTGGTAAAGCTTAATAACCGAACAAAGTCTGGAAAATAATTCTTTACCTACCCATTACTCTGAACCGCAATCATAAAATGCTTTTTGTCAGGCAGAGTGATGGCGTCTAATAAATTAAAACCAGCTTTTTTAAACAGCATGATGCCATTTTCTAAATCGGTAATTGAGTATGTCCACAAAACAATTTTATCTTTCTTGCTTAAATTAACCCACCTTTTAAAGTCACCATATTCAAAATTTATAGTGTAGTCTTTGTCTAAAATAATATACTCAGTTTTTTGGTTGTTCTTCACATCAAACTCATTAATTACTTCACACTTTTCAATATCAATATTTAGCATTCTAGGAATCCAAGTATCTTGCACTAAAGCTTCAGGCGAGTGGTTGTATTCAAAATTTAGATTGTTGTCGCTAGCACTAATATCGGTGCTAAATAATAAAATATCATTAGGGCTTAAAGATCTTCTAATATTCTGCAAAATAGAGTTTGTTTCGTAGCTATTTAAAATAGTACCACCTAATAGTAATACTATGTTAGCTACACTAGTGTTTTGACTATAGCTAAAGGAAAAAGCGGTGTCCACTCGGTCTCTTTCAATATCTCTGTTTATTTTAATACATTCTAAACCATCAATTTCACTTTCTAAATTTTCTACAGCTTGGTCTAATAAGTCTTGGCTTATATCAACACCAATATACTTTTTTAAAGGTAACTTGGCTTTTAATTTTTTAATAAAACTGATAACAGGCTGGGCATTTCCTGGCCCAATTTCAACAATGTTAACTTCATCGAAACCTTTCATTTTATCTATCATAATAGGTAGGTATTTTTCCAAACTTTCTTTAGTCCTTCGTGGGGTAAGATATGTTCCGTTCTCGTCATTTTCTTGATAGAATTGGTCCCAATAGTCGGCTCCTTCGCCTTTGTATGTGAATTTGTAGTTAATATTTCTATTGTATTCTAGGTCTCTTACAATTTCGGTTAATTCATCATTTGAAAAATAATTATAAAATTCTGGGTCTACTGCGGTTATTGAAGAATAAATTTTTTGCCTTTTTGTGGTGGCTTTTTGGCCTAAAGTGTCTAAAACAAGCCAATTTTCTGGAGTATTTAAAAGTCTAATTCTTTTTCCTACTTTATCATATTTTAATTTTGCTTCGCCTTTAGCAGCTAATAATAACCACTTGGCAACTGTAACATTTGAAACTCCATATTTATCATTTAGTTCGCTTGTTGATACGTATTTATTCATATTTTGATAGGCTATTTAGAAATTTGCTTGACTAAGTTAATAATTTATTGTTAATTAACTTGATTTCGAATTTAGTGCAATTATTATGTCAACCAAAAAAAATATAAACGACGAGGCTGTATATAAGCAAATTCTTTTAATGGTAAAGGAACTGGAACTGTTATATAATTTATCTAATGGCTTAAGCAAGAAGAAAAGACAGGATATATTAATTAAGCTTAATAAAGTTTTAAGTAGCAACTAACTTTCATACTACTTTAAAATACACATTTTCCAAGTAGTCAAAAAATATTAACTAATAAATATAGATTTTAAAGACAAACTGTATTAATTTTTCTTAAATTTGTATAATATTTGGTAACCAAACAAGGCTGGAGTGTATAAACTTGTGATAATAATGTGATTATTTCCAGGTAAAGGCCAGTAAGATTTATAATGATAGTATTTTTCCAAAGTAAGTCCTTGCTTTTCAACATAGGCAATCAAATGGGTTCTTCCGAACAGGTTTAAATGCTGATTAGGAACATCCACAGACTTTGAACCAATTATTTCCTTAGCAATTTCAGTTAAACAGTGAGGGGTAGGAGTAGAAATGTACATTACACCGCCTGGTTTTAACACTCGGCCCATTTCTTCAATGGTTTCAAAAGGCCTTTTTAAATGCTCTAAAACTTCGCCAGCAACAATAAAATCGAAAGTTTCGTCTTTGTATGGCAATTTATTTGTATCTAAATTAACTTTTTCAAAATGATCTTTATCATAGAAGTTAGAATCCTCGATATCTAGGCCAAATGCCTCTAAATTCTCAAGATCTGTGGAAAAATCATCTTGCGAGCAGCCAATATCTAGCAATTTATAATATGTTCCAGCTTTTCTTTGCTTAATTTCTTGGATAATATTTTCTCTAAAATAATCCATTCTAATAGCTTCACTTTGCTTAGCCGTAGGATTTAAATGTATATTGGCAATCATAATTCCTATAATCACTTGGTTAGCACCATATTTTTGTCAATTTCCGTTGCTCTGCAATTTTAGTTAACTTTTAAATTATTAACTAGAAATATCAAGCAATTTTAGATTGACAATAGCTTATAATTATAAGGAAATTAAGGTGTGATTGGTGAAGTTAGACTATATTTTATGCACTTGCTGAATAAGCGAGATTATACTGCTGCAGAGCTAACTAATAAGGCGATGATGCGTAAATATCCAGGTAGCGAAATTAAGGAGGCTTTATCCGTTCTTCTATCAGACAACATAGTTAATGATTTCAGATATGCGGCAAACCTTGCTGAAACTTATTCAGGAAAGAAAGGTAAAAGATTTTTTGAAATGAAATTAAAGCAACATTTGCTGCCAGCAAGCATTGTAGCCAGCCAGTTAGAAAGTTTTGAAGAATTTTATTCCAAGGAATCAATTAGAAGATTGGCTGAAAAGTATAAGGTTGCCAGCTTCACAGAATTAAGTTACCCTGAAAAAGCCAAAGTTTTAAACTATTTAGCTAGACAAGGCTTCAGCAATCCATCACAAATATTTCAACAAATTTCAAACAACATTTAATTTATGTCCACAACTCCAGAAATAATCGCAGGTAGCGGGGGATCAACAAAATCAGTTTTCCCAGTTATTAGTCAAAAAGATACATACGAAAGAGATTTTATATTAAGCGTTACTAATAGAGGGGAAGATAGATATGCTAATGTAGCAGTATATTATTGTAATCTAGTAGAATTAGAAAAAGTAGTAGAGCTTATTGAATCTAAATCAGTGGATGTAGCTGTTATTGTAGATTGTACTTTAACAGAGTTGCTAAAAGAATTGAAAAATAATAGTTATCGTTGGGATAGTAAAATATATAAATTTATCGCTGCAAGATCTAAATAATATTTTATGGCATATTTAAACTTTATTCAAGCAAACTGGATTTTAGACTCTAGGGGTTTTCCAACTGTAAATGTTGTTGTTGGGGTTGAGCAAAATGGTAGAAAAGTTACAGGCACAGCTGCCGTTCCAAGTGGAGCTAGCACTGGAAGCCACGAAGCTTTGGAATTACGGGATGGTGGAAAAGAATTTGGCGGAAAGGGTGTTGAAAAGGCAGTAAATAATGTTAACGAAACAATTTTAAACCGCCTACATGGCCGCGATTTTGCAACTGCCTCTGAGATTGATCAAGCTATAATTGAACTTGATGGAACAGAAAACTTTGGCAACCTTGGGGCCAATGCTGCTTTGGGGGTTTCCATGGCTGCTCACCGCGCTTTTGCAAGTTTGGCTGGGCTTGAACTTTGGCAATATTTACGAAGATTATATTTTTCTTATTATCCTGTTAAATCCAGGTTCCCAAGGTTGATGTCTAATGTGGTAAACGGAGGGGCTCACGCCGACACTGGTCTTCAAATTCAAGAATTCATGATTGTTCCAAATACCAGGAATTTACTTACCGATATTCAATTAAGCAGTGAAGTTTATCATACTTTGAAGAAGATTTTAAAAGATCAGAAATTTGCAACAGGTGTAGGCGACGAAGGAGGTTTTGCTCCGTCTATTAAACTTTCCACCGAAGTTTTAACTTTATTAAATGAAGCGATTGAAAAAGCTGGTTACACAGCCTTAGATTGCAATTTAGCTTTAGATGTAGCAGCAAGCGAATTGTATAACGCTGAAACAGATTTGTATTCTATTGACGATAAAACTTTAACCAGGGCTGAACTCACCGATTTATACGCAGATTTATCTGAGCAGTTTAATTTAATTTCTATTGAAGATCCTTTTGCCGAAGACGATGTTTTAGGATGGCAAATGATAACCAAGAAAATTGGAGCAAAAAGACTAATTGTAGGCGATGATTTATTTGTTACAAATTCCAAAAGATTGGAAGAAATTGGGTTCAAACAAGAAGCTGGAAATTCTATTTTAATTAAACCAAATCAAATTGGAACAATCTTACAAACCTGCCAAACCATTGAACTTGCAAGAAGTAACAAATTTGCTACAATTATTTCTCACAGAAGCGGAGAAACCACCGACACTTTCATTGCAGATTTAGCAGTTGCAAGCCAAAGTGAATTCATTAAATTAGGAGCACCATGCAGAGGCGAAAGAGTAGCAAAATACAACCGCCTAATAGAAATTTTCCAACAGATAGAATCGTAGCCGAGGATCTCGGATCAAATCCAAAACATATAAAGCACCCTTCGGGGTGTAGTTTTGTTGCATGCCTATCAATAAGTCCAATCTGTGGACACATTTTTCCTTTTACAAATTGGTGTGATTAAATAATGCATGAAATATTATGATTAATACTATTAGTAAATTATCCAAAGCATTATCTAAGCATTCTAAAATCCTAACGGTTATGGTTGTGATTAGTATCTTTTCCTCGTTAGTATTGGTAAACAAAGTTGACGCCGAGGTGCTTAAAAATGCCAATAATGTTGCTAATGCCAGTAACCCCTCAACCAACATTTCTCAAGAAGACAAAGTTGAATTAGAAATAGAACATCCAGAAGGTACAAATTCTGAAGAAATCAAAACTACTTTTAATAATTTAGACTTTACCCAAATTAACCTAGAGTCTTCATTTGCCCTTGGCAGTTTTACTCAAACCGAATTTATTGGCCGAACAAAAATAGAACTTCTCGCTGGTAATCTAGATTCTGAAATCAGTTTGTCGCGTTCTAATTTCTTAGAAAATCAACAAAATATTGAAAGAAAAAATAAACAATCTGGGCTTGCTTCGAAATATGATGAAAAAGATATTGAAAAGGCTATTTCTGAAGTTAAAAATTCTAAACCGAAATTTGCTAAATCCAAAATAATTCTTTCCAGGGATAAAGCTAAAAAATTTGAACAAGATGATAGTAATTCTAAGAAAAAAGGGATTAAAAACAAAGTTAAAAGTTTGAAAATTCAAGAAATCAAAAGAAAGGAAAAAGCAAATCAAAACGAGGTTGAAACTAAGTCAAAAACTAGTAATGATGCCATTGGTCAAACTATTTCAAAGGTTGTAGATGGATTAAGTTCATTAGTTTCTCCAGTTTCAGTTCAAGCACAAAGTGCAGCACCTTCATGGGTGCCTAAGCAAAGTGAAACATACTTTTTTGATTCAGATGAGTGGCAAAGTTTAAATAGATCCACTTTGAAAGGATATTCAATTACAGGCCACCGCGATAGTTTGTGTGCCAGCCACACAGGGCTAAATACTACTAAAACTTACTTTAGTTGCAGTGTTTATGGAGATAAATTTACTAACTGGATTGAAGCCACAGGCGATACAACAAGTGCGCCAGTAATATTCAGTGCTTTTAACAGACTATATCAAATGATTCACGGTATAGATAGTGGAATTTACATTAGATATACACTTGGTAATTACGATCAAAGTTGGTCGTGGACACCATGGAAAAGATTAGGAGGACTGACTACTTCAACACCAGCCATGGCCTTTACGGGTACCAGTTTGTGTTTAATGCACCGAGGAACCAATAATGGAATTTACCAAACCTGTTCTAATGACGGATGGAATTTTCCAGGTTGGCAGCAAACAGATGGTTGGACTATTGATGCTCCAGTTATGGCTTTTTCCAATGGTAGATTATATCAAGGCCACAGAGGTTTGTATAATAACCTGTACACTAGGTTTTCTGTAGATGGTGGCAACACTTTTACAAGCTGGAGAGATGTAGGAAGAACCTCAGATCAATCTTTTTCCATGACTAATTTCTTTGATGGAACTAATTTGAATTTATGCCTTCTACACAAAGGTAATGGACAAGATAGACAAATGTATCAAGGGTGTACCAAAGACGGAAATACTTGGGGTGCTTGGAACAGGGCTATAGGTGAAACTATTAATGCCCCAGCCACAACCCAAACCTTAGGAAAAATATGGTGGGCCCACCGTGGAACAGATAACAATATGTATTTAAAATACTCAAACAGTGCCAGCGGAACCAGAGGATATTATTCCTACATGCTATGGGAAAACCCAGGCTTTGGGTATTATGATACATATGAGCAGGATATTCATTTGTGGAATGGTGATAACATTAGTAGAAAAACATATATGGATAAAACAACGAGTGGATTCCCTGATTGTATTCAATCTTTTAGATATATTTCTTCAAGCTTGCCAAATGCTTATTTAGATACTAGACTCGACCAAAATGGTACCTGCAATAATGTTAGTAATGAGGTTTCATTTACCATTGGATCGGGGCAAGCTAGTGCTATTAGAAGCAATTTTTGGTATTCAAACTATATGGAAACATTTAAGGGTGACAGAGATAGACCAGTGTTTGCTATTTCTGCTCAACTTGGGGAAAGAAGACCAGAGTGGTGTGGGTTTAGAGATGCATGTATTTATTTCATAGGGCTACCTTGTTACACAACATGGTGCAGTTGGCCTACAAGATTTTATCAATTTGTAAATTATGATACTACACTTTTACTAAATAGGAATCAAACCTATCCTTATTGGGCGGTAAAATATCAGAAATAAAACTATGAGTAATCTAAAAAAACCTACAATAATAATACTATCTTTGGTGTTATTTTATCCATTATTGATAATACTTTTATGGTCTGTTATTCTTGGTTCTATTCTTTTGTCCAAAAATGATTACCTTAATGGAACATCGAGATATTCAGGTGACGAAAGGTTGTATGCCGATCAGGCTATGAAAATGGCAATGTATCATGAAGGAAGTCATATTATTCCTGCTGGTGCTAGTTTTGTGTATGTAAAAGAAATCAAGTACCAAAAAAGTGATAAATTATGTATTAACAATGATTTTACAGATTCACCCAGAAAACTCTATGGTGAATACTCAGCAAAAGTGGTTAGATTCAATTTTCTGTTATTTCCTAAGGATGAAGTCTTAATTGGTTGTGGAAAAAATGATTTTGTAATTCTACCAGCCAACTAATATCTGATAAATAATTTATGAAAAATAATAACCAAAACAAAGAACCTTCTAAATATTATATTTATTATATTGAAATATTAACTTTTTACACTAAGTTGTTTAAAGTATTTGCAATAACAATGTTATTTTTAGGCTTAATAATTCCTCTTCCTAGATTTATTCTTCTTAATGATAATGTTAGTAGAGTTAACCAATATAGTGGAGTAAAAACAGCATGCATTGGTATGACATCAATCAATTTTTGGAATGAAACAGGTTGGCCAATCCTAAAGACAGGTTTTATTCTTTTAGACATTCAAAGTGTTGATAGCGAAAGTGAAGTTCATTATAAATCTAAATATTTGGCTTTTACACTTTTCGGAATTCCATACGGCATTTATGAATACGATTGTAGCAAGAGGAATTAGTAAAATGATTGCTCAGATATTGTTTAAATTTGGATATTGATTGGTAATTATTCGCTCACAACATGTCGGCTAAAAAATTTGTTTTTTGTATTTTAAGGTTTTGATCCTGAAACAAGTTCAGGATTGTATTGTCAGAAATTTCAATGACAGAATTCACAAGTTCAGGATGACCAATTCACAAGTCATGATGACATAGTTCATAAGTTCAATATGACATAACTAAGTTGACCGACACCTAAAACTGTGCTATAGACATAGGTTAAGATGAAGTTTAAATCAACTTTTTTATTATTTATATTGGCCGTTTCTGTTGTGGTTTGTGGCAAATCAATATCACTCAACTTTGGCTTATTTAGCCTAGGAAATGTTCAAGTTCAAGCAGCACCTATTGCTGAAAGTTTAGGTAAAAACAATATTACAGCAGAAGCAATTCCTGAGCCAGAGCCTGTTCAATTAACTGTGGCAGAAAATTTGTCTGTTAAGCCTCCAAGTAAACCAATTATTCAAACCTCCAAACTTGAAATTCCAAAAATTGGATTAAATGTAGGGGTTGGTTTTGCCAGTGTCAAAAATTTGCCAGTTCTTGATGAAAAACTTCTGTATTCCCCATTACTTGAAGATCAGCTTAGCAATGATTTTTGCAGTTTAGGAAAGGCAAGCTATGTTTATGGTCATTCCGAACCTTCTGTGGCTGGAACCGAGAACTATCCGGCAACTTACATTTTTAGTAAGCTTGATCAGCTAAAGGTTGGAGATAAAATTTCTACCTTCAACGCCCAAGGCGAAAAGTGTACCTATGCTATAACTGAAATCTTTATAGTTACAACCGATGATAACGATCAGGCAAAAACTGAAGATTATCTTAAACTTTTTTATCCGCCTTTAATTGAAGAAAAAAGCATTCTTACTTTGCAAACCTGCGTTAAAGGTTCGGCTACCCAAAGATTAATTGTTAGAGGAGTTAGTGTTTAATACTCGAACAAACTTACCCGCCAATCTTAAATTCTACTACATCTCCGTCTTCCATGATGTAGTCTTTGCCAAGGGTTTTGACCATTCCTTTTTCGAAACATTCTTTCCAGCTTCCGGCCTCAACAAAGTCTGGGTATTTTACAACTTCGGCTTTAATAAACTTTTTTTCAAAATCGGTGTGAATAACCCCGGCACATTGCGGTGCTGTAGAACCTGTTTTAAAAGTCCAACTTCTTGCTTCCACTTCGCCAACGGTTAAATATGTACTTAAACCAAGTTTAGAATAACAAGCCCTAATTAATTGATCTAGGCCAGTATGCTGGCTTAAACCAAGCTCTAATCTATCGCTGGTGCTCATATCTTGCATTCCAGATTCCAACAAAATATCTAAATCGAAATCGCTTTTGTAGGCTTCGTTTTTACCATCCAAATTAATATTGGCTAATCTTAAAATTGGCTTGTCGGTTACCAGGTTTAAAGACTTTCTGAATTTGGTTAATTCTTCCTCTCCAACTTTTGGGGTTTCCACAGTACTGGCTAATTTGTTATTTACTAAAGCTGACAAAATTTCTTTGGCTAAACTAAGTTTTTCAGCGCCTAACAATTGATTGGTTTTCATGTCTTTTTCCAATCTGTTCATTTGTTTTTCAAGCGAAGCTTGATCGCGTAAAACAAGCTCTAGTAATAAAATTTCTTCGTCATCGGCAGGATTTATTCTGTTTTCAACATGAACAATGTCGTCGTTTTGGAAAGTTCTAACTACAAGTAAAATTAAATCTGTTTCAGCAATATGGCTTAAAAACTGATTACCAAGACCAGCCCCCTGACTGGCGTTTTTAACTAAACCTGCAATATCTTTGAATTCAATTAAAGAATAAACTTCCTTCTTGGCGTTAACCAATTTAGATAATTCTAAAACCCTGGAATCAGGAACTTCAACCACCCCAGTGTTAGGTTCAATAGTGCAGAATGGATAGTTTTCAGCTGAAACATTGCGTTTAGTTAAAAGATTGAATAGGGTGGATTTTCCTGCGTTGGGAAGACCAACAAGACCGACGGATAGCATATTATTTTAATTTAATTTCGAACAAATCTAGCAACAAGTTAGCTAAGGCAGTTTGGGCTAGAGCGTATATTTTAGGTGATTGAACTGAACTGTTTAAAACTAAATCGAAGTGTTTGAAAAAACTGTTAATGCTTTTATCTAAATCGGCTAAATCAGTTTTTAAGGTTTTTTGGGATACTCGGTTAAAATCGTCCCAATTGGTTTCACGCAGGAATAAAATTAAATTTAGAAAATTTTCCATGCTTATTTCCCCAAGACTGCCTAAGGCTAAGTTTATACCATCCAAACCAGCATCCTCCATTTTGGAAGCCAAACTAAGGCAAAGTCCAAAAAAATCTTCAGGGCTATTTATTGTTTCAGGCCAACTATTTAATTGTTCGTTAAAATTGCGGGTGTTTTTTAGAGAAACAAGATGAATGTTATTATCAAATTCAGTATTAGACATTGGAAATTTTGTTTGATTTTAGTTTAATAATTTAGTTTAGTTAAAGTAATGTCAACCAAAAAAAATGTAAATCTATTAGATTTATTCAAATAAACAACCCCCAAATGGGGGCTATCTTGCTAATCATGCTTTTCTATTTGTATTACTTTAGGGGCAGACTCTGGAATTTTGTTAATAGTTATATACAGCATACCTTTTTTAGAAGACGCTTTTATTGAAGATTGATCAATATCTTTAGGCAAAGAGACACTTCTAGAAAAACTATAGTATGAATACTCTTCCCTTAGAACTTCTTCATCTTTGTCTTGTTTATTGTCTTGATGTTCATAGCTTATGTTAAGAATATTTTCTCTTAATTCAACTTTTACTTTGTCTGAATCTATACCTGGAATAGCCGCAGAGACTTTGTAATGATCTTTAAATTCAGAAACATTTAGGGCAGGGTTTAAACTAGATTTAGTAATTCCACGAACACTAAGTGGGCGGAAACTGTCATCTAAAAGTTGGTCCATTAAAGTTATTATATTAGACATAAATATATAATTTTTTACTTAAAAGTTAATAATCAAAGCCAATTTTTATTCTTAAAAGATAAAATGCTCTGATAAAAAATATTTTTATAACTTTTTTTATTTTGTCAACCTCTACCTATGGTTGCTAATAATAAAGATTAGTTCATTATTTTTTAACAAAGCAAAAGGCCATAGATTGAGGAATTTTTGTGTCTAAAACTATAACAATTTACCCCAACTTTATTTTTTCTTTCAATACCTTGGCGGCCATAGTGTATCCGCCTCCTGAACCATCAATAAAATGTACTTCGCTGTTTCCTTCGGCGTAAACTAAACAGGTCATGGTGGCTTTTTCTGAAACATGTAGGCCGTACCAAATTAATTTTTTTTGCTCTAATTCGTCTAAAAGTTCTGCCAACATCATTCTTTGGTTGTGGTTGCCTGCAATAACCATTTTTATAGCATTTTCAAACTTTTTAAAATCTGAAGCAATTAAAAGATTATTAACTTTTCCAATTACCATAGTATTGTAACCTGAAGTTACATATCCGTATAAATTTACGATCCAAGTTCTTATCCAGTTTGCCAATCTAAAAATCCACCATTTTTTAGAATTAAAAAGTTTGGCTTCTCGGCCTAATTCGTTAAAATTAATATTTAACTTAACATCTTCTTGGCTGATAGGGTTGAAATCTTCAGAACTGCCATATACTTTAGCAATGCAATTCAAAACTTCTTGATATATTTGTGTAGTTTTACCCTCCGCCCTGGCTTTAACAATAAGTGTCACAATTTCTCCATGCCTACTTGGAATATCTTGCCACCTACAAGTTAAACCTGTGAAATCTGGCATAATACCTTCCTTTGGTTTTATATGAAATTCTGAATCTGGTCCTTTCAAAATATTTTCAACATAATCAACCCCGTTACCAGTTACCATAGCCTGGGTGTATAAATTAGATAATTTTAATTTGGCAATTTTAATTTCAAGTCCTAATTCGGATAACTTTGAAATTGGATAAATCATGCATCTAAGTTCTAGTCCGAAAGTTTCTTTGGCTATAGATTGTGTATTGGAAAGAGTTGTTCTAACACTGCCCTCCAAATGAATTGGAATATACAAAGTTGCTCCATCTCCGCCAAAAATATAGGGTAGGTTATGATCTACGGCTAAATTTTGCAAGGCAATTATAACGGCAGCACCCACAAAATTTACATCTTTATATCTACCTTCATTTACTGCCTTGGTTGAACCTTTTACATCGGTTATAACAGCTAACCAGTCATTAGGAATTTTAGTATAACTATCAAAATCTGCAATATTTTTAAAATTAGTTAGATACTTTAAACTAGAATAAAAATTAGAGGACATAGGTTAGTAACCCAAAAGCTATACCAAAACCTGCTACAAATCCGCCTAAGTGACCAAAGTTATCAATTTGGGTATTTAAGAATCCGTAACCAACATTGATCACCACGATTAAAACTAATTGGGAAAGTAAGCTAAAATCTTGGCTAAGAATTGCATAGGCTACCAAGGCACCAACTAAGCCAAATATGGCACCGCTGGCCCCAATGCTTGGGTTTGAATTAAACCAAAATGAAAACAAAGAGCCTGAAATTCCGCTTAATAAATAGATTAGTAAAAATCCCCAAGGCCTGAATATTGAACTTACAATCGGTGAAAGATTGAATAGGGCATACATGTTAAACAGTAAATGCCAGAAATCGGCGTGAAGAAAGTTTGAACTTAGCAGCCTGTACCATTCGCCATCTTTAATCGCAGAATTATCTTTCCAACCAAGTTGTAGGAAGCTATCATGGCTGGTGTAGGGGAATTTACTAAAATCAAAAATGTAGGGTAAAACGAATGCTAAAACATTCATGCTAATTAAAATTAAAGCTATATCCATAAGAAATTATTTTTTATTATTTTTTGGTTCAGGCCAAGTTATTGTTAAAAGAACTGAAAGAATAAACACCGAAATTGGGGCTATAAGTTTTTCCTGCAAAGTTACAGTTTTAACTTGCACACTTTGCACAGGGTTTTGAATTCCAGTAATTTGAAAATTTTCTATTTTAGAATCGTTCCATTGATTAATTATCGATTTATAAACCTGTTCAAACATGACTTTGTTGAATCTTTCGGCTTCTGGTTGGTAATCCGTGGTGTAAGTTATTGAAATAAAACCCATCTCCTGATCTCTTAATTTGTAGATTGGTTTATCTGCACTTAAATTGATTTGTTCAAGTTGCAGCTCGTTTACAATTATTTGCTGGCTTTCAACAGAGGCTAATCTGTTTTCCAAAAATCTGGATAATTTTCCTTGTTTTTCAATAAAATTTGGGGTTTCCACATTAACCGGATCGATACCAGTTTCCATCAATTTGGGGTTATTAAAACTTAAACCAAGGGTAATGTTAGCTTCGTATTTTTTTCCACTCAATAAAGAGGTAGAGGCAATTGAAATAATTATTGTAACTGAAATTATTATCCAACTAAATTTTACTAATCTTTTTAAAACGAGACTGTTCATAAGATAAGAAGTTTATTTATACAACAAAGCAACTGCCAAAGCAAGCACTGAAGACATTATTGAAATTAACCAATATCTCATTGTAATTTGGCCTTTGGTCCATCCAATGGCTTCTAAATGATGATGAAGAGGGGCGGCTAAAAATACTTTTTTCTTAAACAATTTTTTGGAAATAGTTTGAATAATAACCGATAATTCAGTAATAAGTAAAATAGAACCAGCAATTGGTAGAATGTAAATTGTGTCTGTCATTATGGCCACAACACCCAGAGTAGCCAAAATACCCATGGTTCCAGTGTCTCCCATATAGAATTTGGCTGGTGGAATATTGTACCATAAATAAGCTGCCATAGATCCTACCATTACCATTAAGAATGTGGAAATATCATAAAAACCCTTAGAGAAAGATATTGCTGCAAAACAAAGGTAGATTGGTATAAAAACTCCAGCGCTCATGCCATCAAAGCCATCAATCATTGAACTTCCCCACAATCCCATCAATACTCCAATAGAAACCAAAACCATCAACCATCCTCCGTTTATTCCAAAAGGAAGAGTCAATTCGCTTAAGTTTAAATGATAACCAAAAACACTGATTTGGTTTAAATTAAGTCTTAGATGAAACCATAAACCAACTCCAATACTTAGTCCAAGCATTCCAAAAATTCTGTAGTTAAGTTTTAATCCTCCAGCAAAGTAGTTACCACCATTCTGCATAACAGCCAAGGCGTCATCAATAAAACCAAGCACTGAAGCAAAGAAAAGGGTAGCAATAGGAATAAAGGTTTGCCTTCTGGAAATGAAATTAAGAAACTCAAAAGTTTTGTTATCTTTCTCTATACCTAACAATACAGTAGGTTCAATTTTTAAAAGTAACCATAATAATATGGCAAATGAAATAGCTGTAATCCAAATTAAAAGCCCTCCGGCTCTTGGAACTTGCATTTTAGATTCGTCTTTTGAATAAAATTCTTTGGTGACTGTTAAAGCTTCACCAGTCATGGTGGCGGTTCTGCTTTTTTTCTTCCAAAATTTTAGGAAAACCAATAAGTCTATTAGCGCTGGAGCCCACCAAATTGCCAAAAGGTAAGACACTGCAGTGAAAGTAAATATTTTAGCGGCTTCAATTAATACTTGATCTAATAATAATTCATTCATATTTATATGCTCTTGGCGAATAACAAAATCCAATTTATTCCTATGAACATTATTCCTACTGAAATAAAAAATAATAGACCTAACAAGGTTAGCCAAAGATATTTATATTTAACAATAATTTGTGTCATCGGATAATATACAACTATTTTCAAGCTAGGCTTTTGTCAATAAAGACTACAGTTTGATTTGTTGACAATTTCTGTATCTAAAGGAATAAGTGTAAGCAATATGCCAAGTTACAGGCAAAACATTTTTCGCATTTTCGCTATATTCTTCTTTATTGCAGTGCCTTTTGTAGTGGTATATTCTTTAGGCTTCGATTTAAACCTAGCTGATCGTCAATTAAGTAACACAATTTCTATCAACATTGAAACTTTACCCAGAGGCGCAGATATTTCTAATTCAGGAAAAAAAATATTGGAAACCCCTAGGGAATTAAGGGCAAAAGACAATCAGCTGATCCCTTTGGATATCTCACTACCAGGCTTTAAAACTGAAAAATTCATAATTTGGGCACCACCTAAGGAAAATACTTCAGCTAGAATTACCAGACTTGCTTTGCTTCCAGAAAAACAGGATGAAATTAAAAGTTTTGATGAAAATTTGAAAGTTGTATTTTTATCTGACTTTCAGCTACTTTTAAAAGATAAAGATAATTTTTTTATTCAACAATATACCTTCACAGGTTTACAAGGTTCGGCTCAGCAGCTTGATGTTTTTGGAAAAATTGATGAAATTCCAAGTAAAAATTGGGTAAAGTTATCTGAAAATTCGTTTTGGAACCCTGACAAGAATTTTCTGGTGGCGAAAAATAATAATTGGAGTATTTATAATTTAAATATTTTTACAGTAAAATTTAACTCTGTAGTTAGTATAGATAACAATTACTTTTTAGGGTTGGACGACCAAGGAGCATTGTGGCAAATTGATATAAACAACCAGACTTACACTTTCTTGGATTCAAATATTCAAAATTTAAGTTTTACCCAAACCCCAGATAATATTTGGATAAGAAAAAATAAAAAATTACACAGGCTGAATAGAACTTTACAAGAATCAAACAATTTCAATTTGTCTGATAAAGTTTATACCGAATTTCCAGATAATACAACATTTTTAAGTTCAGATTTACCAGCCTGGAAAACCATGAATATTGGCAGCTTGTATCAAGGTTTATTAATTCAACTATATAATGAACTATACTATATTCCAGATAATAAGCCAAATGAATGGGAAAAGATAGCTACAAATGTTAATAATTTTACCACAGCTGGAAATAGTGTTTTCTGGATTGATAGTTCAAATACACTTTTTAGCTATAATTTGTTCTTGAAACAATGGGAAACTATTTCTGTTCTAGATATAAATGATAAGCCAGAGGATTTAAGTATATTGTATTATGCTCCTTGGAATAGAGTGTTGATATATACTCCAAACAAGGTTTATTCAGTTTGGTTTGATAAAGAAATTTTCAATAAAAATATTACTAAATATTTTCCAGTAACCTGGATTTCAGATGCATCTTGTTTTACCAATGTCCTTGATAAATATCAATTTTGTTTAAAAGACAATAAATTAGTGAATTACAAGAATTTAAGTTTGTGGTAATTTGTGGCTTTTCCTTGACAAATTGCATTGTAAAAGTTGCTATAGTGCAGTATGAATCAAGACTACCAAAATTTTTTATTGGAAGTTATTGGCAATTTAATTAAGCCGATGGGTATAGACCCTGAATTTGTTATTGAAAAAGAAAGCGACCAATATAGAGTGACCATTAACTCTAAAACTGGGCCAATACCAACCGAACCAAATTTTATTTTTAGTCTTCAACATTTAGTAAGAGTTCTGGCTCACCACACTTTTCCAGAAGAAAAGGCACATTTTCTATTAGATGTAGCTGGTGCTAAGAAGGGCAGAGAGCAAAAAATAAATGAAAGAATTCCTGTTCTGGCTCAAGATATTGTTTTGAAACAAGGATTAACTGTAATTTTAGTTGGTTTAAGTGGATACGAAAGAAAATTAGTTCATGGAATTTTAGCAGAAATTAAAGGCTTGGAAACCAGCAGTGTTGGTCCCCAAGATAATCGTAAATTATTAGTAATGCCGAATTCTCAAATTGGAAATTACGGAATTGAAAATGCCAAAGTTGTTGATTTATTTAGTGCTTAGTTCTTGTTAAACTTTTTACTTGCTCGTCTTGGCTTACTACCATAACTTTCATTCTATCCAAATTTGAATGAATATACTCATATAACTTTTCAAAATCTGCTTGAGTAATTTCAGATATTTTTTTGCTAAACTCTTGATAGGTTTCTATAACCCCATAGTCTCTTAAAGTTTTATAAGTGTGGTTTATTTCTGCCCCAATTGTGTCTGTGGCTAGATCTTGTTTTTTGGTTAGAATTTGTTTAAATTCTTCAAATTTATAAGGCTTGAAATATTTTTCAAAATTACTGAAAACTGCAATTGTTTCATCAATAATTTTATTTACATATTTTAATTCACAAGAAAGCTGCAGTTCAATCTGATTTGTATCTTGTTGAAAATATGAAGAAAAACCGTAAACTAAACCTAATTCATCTCGAAGTCTGTCATATAAAATTCCACCATATTTAAAATATAAGTTGGCAAGATAAGGTAAAACAGTTCGAGATTCAAAATTTACTGGGCAGCTTAGGAAGATTGAAATTTCAGCATGTTTATGGGCTATTTCGCTTTGAAAAGTTTTAAAACTAAATTCTTGCATTTCATTTTTTGGTGAATAATCTAGGGCAATTTTTTCTTCCATGCTTGAAAGGTTTTTAATCCATTCTGAATTAGTATTGCTTAAATAACTTTGTAGTTTTTCAATTATTATATTATCATCAATTCCTCCACCGGCGGCTTTAATAATTAAATGACTTTGTTTTGTAGCCTGTGCATAAAGTTTAGAAAAATCTGGAAGTGTAGTTTTTGCAACCAATTCTTCATCGCCTAAAACTTGGTGGTTAGCTATGCTTTCTTTGGTAAAAATTTGATCACAAACCTGGTAATATAATTTGTAATTTGGATCTCCTCTTCTTTCGCTAATTTCCCTTAAAACAATCTCTCTTTCTCTAAGCAAATCTTCTTCCACAAAATTTGGTTTCAAGCTAGTTTCCAAAAGAATATCCAACATCTTATTAAAATCAGAATGATGAGAAAAGCCATCAAAGCCCATATCTAAGGGCGAAGTGTAGGCGTTTAAACCAAGGTTATTTTTGAAAGCATAATCCTTTAATTCATTGAAATTAAGGCTGTTTGTTCTTGCTACAACGCAGTGTTCCATTAAGTGCCTGCGTCCTAAATTTTCTTTACTTTCAAACCAACTTCCGCCACTAGTTAAAATTATATCTAACTGGCTTTTCTGCCTATCCATGCTGTGGGTTAACAAATGTATGCTCGGGGTAATCTGGGTATATTTCACTTAATCAATCTGGCTGAAATAATTTTGTTTGTAAAGCTTATGCAAAATTTAAAAGTGATTTATGAAGTTATCTCATCTTTAAAACTTATCTCTTCTTTAATATCACTAATATAACCTTGTATCATAGTTTTATCAAAAAATGGGTATTTATACTCTGAATTTACATCTTCCACTTTATTAAAGGTTTTCATAGTTTTAACTGCAGAATCTAATTCTGGTGAGTTCATATACACATCTAAAAATCTAATGAAAATTAACCAAAAACTTTTAGCCCAATTTTCAAATTTTTCAGTGTCTTTTTCAGGTTTTTCTTCCCATAGACTTATTAATGCCGGTATCATCGAAATTTGGTTATTTGCAACTTGTTTTTTTGATGAAGGATCGTAGCCAATAATTTTGCAAGCGATTTCAATGCTTTCTAAGCTTAATAAACTATTATCACTAATGATTAATATATTGAAACCTCTAAGAATCTTATGGTATTTTTCTAATTGTAAATTTAAATTATTTAGTTTTGAAACAAACTCTTCTAATTTATTTTTGTACTCTTCCCATTCAATCATAAAATTGATATCAAATAATTCTAGCTGTTTAAATTCTACTTCCTTTTCTATCTTTATCTTTGGGACAATTATACTATCATCATGGGTAAAAATTGCTGTGTTGTTAATATGAATGTGATATCCATATGAATCTGATACAACTTTAGGTGGACGGACTGGAATAAGAGATAGTTTTTTTTGAGTTAAAATTAGAAACTTAATAGAATCCAATTCATTTGTGATTTTTTCTTTATCCACTATATTTTGATCCATTTTAGTTTCAAATAAAGCACTCCATTTTTCCGTATCCTCAATAATTTTATCAATAAGAGGAAAGACGATTTCACCCCAAAAAACTTTTAATTCTTGAAGATCGTTTGGATTATTAATAATTACACCTAACTTATTAGCAAAAGAAGAAGATAATTTAGAATCATACACAAAAGTATCTTTGGTCCTAGCTATATTTATTAATGCTTTAAATGAATCTAAATATTGAAAGTATTTTTTTATTTCCTCAATTGTTTCTATAGAAAAATAAGTTTCATTTTGGCTCTTCATTTTCCTGCCATCAGAGCGAGCAACGGTTAGAGAGTATTCGTCGTTGTCAAAAAAAGTCCTACCGAAGCTTCTAGCTTCCTTTACTAGGGTTGTACCCTCTGGTTTTTCTAACCGATTTTTTAGATGATCTGGATTGTGACCAATATTCATAGTTTAATTTATCATATGAAATATACTTGGTCAATGAAATTTTTAAGGGAGTCTGCTCTCAGTTTAGTCTTGTTTTTAATAAAAAAGTTAGCTAATTTACCCTTTCCTAAACACGCCAATATCTGAAATTTTGGAAAAAAGGATTTCTGGGTTTAGGTTCATTTTTAAGCCCGTTGCAGATTTTTGTCTTATCTCAACCATGGTTGGTTGCCTTATATTTCCGCTTAAAGTTAGTCTTCCTGAAAAAATTGGTAACTGCTGCGATTTAAACCATTTTTTTACATCCAGGTTAAAAGCCGAAGAAAGTATGGCTACCATTATTGGTAAATCTAAACTTTCGTCTGGGCTTGTGTTTGGCCATCCTGCAATTTGTAGGTAAATGTCCCTGCCGGTTAAATCTAAATTCAGGTATTTTTCGCAGATGGCTACAATAGTATTAAGCTTGGCTGTTTTCATTCCTAATGCTTCTCTTCTACCAAAAAAATTACCAGAACCTGCAGCTTTGGCTGGGGTTACTAAAGCTTGAATTTCTACTACTAAAGGCAAGTCTCCGTCTAAACCTAGGCCGTAGGCAATTCCAATTCCGCTCTCTGTGTTACCAAGTAAAGCTAAGCTTGGGTTTGTAATAATCTCTAATCCGGTTGCACCCATGTTCATTAAAAGTGTAGGGGTGGTTGGGCCGTATCTGTGTTTGCTAAACCTTAAACTTCGGTAAGAACCAACATTGGCATTTTCTAAAATTAGAACTGAATCTACAAGATGCTCTAAAGTTTTTGGTCCTGCTATTTGCCCTTCCTTGGTAACATGTCCAATAATTAGCACTGCCATATTTTTGTTCTTGCTTAAAGCTAGCAAGTGGCTGGCAAGGGTGGTAACTTGGCTTACCGAACCTGGGGCAGTTTCTAAATTGGCTGTAAAAATTGTTTGAATAGAATCTACAACTAATATGTCTATGTTTTGACCAGCCAACTTTACTTCCATTTCTTCAAAAGAATTGGTTTGCAATATGCTTAAGTTTTCCGGTATGCTTAATCTTTTTGCCCTTTTGGCAATTTCCATGGCCGATTCTTCAGCGGTTAAATAACAAATATTTAAATTTTGATTGTTTGGATTAAGTAATAAAGAACGAACTAGTTGCAAGGCTAAGGTTGATTTTCCAAGCCCTGGTTCTCCGGCTAACAAAGTTAAACTGGCGGGTACTAATCCACCTCCCCAGAATTGATTTAATAGTTTAGCTTCGAAATTAAAAATCTTTTGCTCCTGAACATTATCTATTTTGGTGTACAAACTTCCCAAAGGGGTTAATTGATTATTCTGAATAGAAGGTTGTTTTTTTCCGGTTACGGCAGTACTTGAAATTGTTTCTTCAACAAAGGTATTCCACTCTTCGCAGCTTGGGCATTTCCCAATCCATTTTCCGGTTTTAAAACCGCAGGAAGAACAAACGAAAACTGTTTTTGGTAAAGCCATATTAAAATTTAATTAAGCCAATGTCGAACAGAAGTTTTTTGTATTGCATTGAGGGGGAAAGTTTTGATTTAGTTTTTATATCCTGATCGCATTTTAATACCAAATTTTTTAATTCAGAATTGCCGATTTTATTAGCTTTTGTCCAAAGCAGGCTAAGGGCTAATTGAATATCGTCTGGTTTAACTAGGGTAAGCCATTTTTGCAGATCTTGTTGTAAATTGTTTGGCCTAAGCTGAAGTGTGAATAATTCCTGCGAAATTTCTGGGGAAATCCAATCCAAAGACTTTTCTTTATTTGGGCTTAAATGCAATAGTTCAATTTTATCTATTAATTCTTGGTAATCGGTACACGAAGAAATTAATTTGTTTATCTGCAAACTGGATAGATGTAGCTCTAACTTTCTTGATAAACTAAGATAAATATCTGTAGCGATGTTATTTTGAAAAGCTAGTTTAATATATTCTCCACCCATACTTGTCCATATTTTTTGAGTCGCTGCTGGCCAACTTCTTAAGCTAGATGAGAAGAAATAAAGTGTATTATCTTCATCCCCAAGAATATCCGATATGCCGATACTTGGCTGTAAATCTTGTAAATCTATTAAAGTATTTTGCTTTTCATTGGAAAAAATATCGCCTTCACCAATAAAATTGTTTAGCTCATTCCAGCTTTCTATTTTACCTCTAATAATGTTAAATTTATTATTTTCTAATTCCTCTAAAAAATTTCGCTGGTCTTTCTGACACAAATAAAATTGTATCAAACTAATATGCGAAGCTTCAAGGAAAACCATATCTTAAAGATTAATTATAGAGTATCTAATGTCAAAAGGTTTGTTGATGTCGTTCATCGTTTGTGATGCTGAAACAAAAGTAGCAGCGAAGTTTACGAGCCACATACCTCCATTAATACTCCAGAAACTAGGAAAGCTGGATTGCACCATTTTTGATCCTGAAACAAGTTCAGGATGACGATACTCCTAAATTCAAAATGACAGGCTTGTAAGTTCACGACAGACTCCCAAAAATCTACTAAACCACAATCCCAACGAATACTAACAATAGGGAAATTACTAAACCGAAAATAGCGAAAGATTCAATTAGGGAAGCTAGAACAATAGCTTGAGAAAAGTTTTCTGGTTTGGTGGCTAGAATTTTAATTCCTGCAGCTCCTACCCAGCCTTGGGTGATGCCTGAAAATAGTGTGGCAAAACCTACAGGCAGCGAAGATAATAAAAATGCTAGACCAATTTCGTTAGAAAAAATAATTGGTGTTCCGCCTAAAAGCCCAATTCTAATTAATACAATGAACCCAAACAATAAACCGTAAAGAGCTTGGGTTGAAGGTAGGGCGCACAATGCTAAAATTTGTGGAAATCTATTTGGTTCTTTAGATAATAAACCAGCACCAGGAACTGCAATTGAACTTACTCCGAAACATGAACCAATAGCACCTAAAACAGAGGCTATTGCAACACCAATAATTGCTAAAACGGTTGCGGTTGTCATATTGATAATTTGTCTTGAAAGTATTGGGGCAGCCTTATCTTGTCAAGCAAAGTTCGCTTTGGAGCTGTGAAGCCACTGATTATAAACTTCCTGCCAAATTCGGCATTTAATTTTGGAAGAAAATTAGCAATTTCTTCCGTTAAAGCACCTCTAGTAAATTCTGGATTGTTGCAGTCTCCGATAGGACAAATTACAATTGGATTGAATTCATCAACAAAAGCACCAAAACCATAGTTTGGATCTAGAATCATACTGCAACAAAGTTTAACTTCTTCAAAAGCATTTTTAGCATTTGTCATACCTCTACTAACTTCAAAACCCGGCGGAAAGCACTTGGCTAGGGTATAGTCAAAATGGTTGGTTCCATCGTAATAGATTATTCTTGCAACATGAAAACTTTTTGGCCTGTTAACATTATTTTCCTCCATATGTTCCCAAGCCAAACCTAATTCTTTGGCTAAATTTTTGGCATATTCCTTACTGTATTCATCACTTTTGGATACATCTAGATTATTTTTCTTAGCATAAAGAACAGCTGCTCCACAATTTGCATGGCTAAATATCTTTTTAATTTTAGCTTTTTTAATATAGATTTTTAGTTCTTCCTGGTCTTCCCAAAGAATACCAACTCCTGCTAAATGTTCTTGTCCGGTTGTCCCCTCGTCTATGCAACATAATTTTCCATCGTAGCATGTAAAGGCATCTTTGGAATTTGGGTTTTGGTTAACAAATTCTCGCATTCCAAGTTTGTAAATCTTGGCATAAGTTGATTCCTGCTGATCCCAGTATTTTCTTATTAGTTCTTGCGATAGGGGCATATTTGTACATTTAATGAATATTATTTGATGTAAACATATTTTAGATCAATTAGCAAAGGTTTAAAGTTTCTAGCCTTTCCAGAAAAGAACTTCGGTAAGAATTCTACATAATGCAAACGAAGCGGATTGATATATGCTCCGAACAAACCCACTACAATATTGAAGGTATGCCCGATTATTAAAATAACAAATCCCAGAATAAAGCCTATTATTGGTCCTGAAGAACTAGCAACTAAATTAGCTAGTAAGTTTATTACCTCGGCAATTATGGCCCCGGTAAGACCAATGGCAACAAGTCTGGTGTATGAAAGTAAGTCTGCCAAAAAAGCAATTAGTTCGTAGAGTTTAATAAGCCCAGATAAAATTTTACCGCCAAATCCTTTTCCGTGGTTGAAAATAAACATTCCAACTAGTCCAATTAAAAATACTCCCATGGCTAAATAAGAATATTTTGGGAAAAATAAACCTGCAGACATCCAAGCAATTCCACCATAAATAAAAATCAACCAACTAATTTCTCCGATCCCTTCCACTGAATCTTCCCTCTTAAATGCATTAACAGTTTTAAGTAAATAAGCAGTAGTAATTTGTACCAAACCAATTGCAATAGCAAAACCTAATAAAACAACTATTGGACTTATTCCACCGTTATTAATTAAAATTTGGTTAACAATAGAATTACTTTCCAGCTTCAAAGGATTGATAATTTGAAAAGATTCCAGAAAAGGATTTATTGCAGAATTGGCGAATAAGTTTCCTGCCCAGCTATTACTTAAAGCACCCCAAGCTATGCTACCAATTCCGCCAAGGAAGAATAAATTAAAAATATCTTTAAAATTCTTTTTTAGCTTAGCAAAGTAAATAAAATAACCAGTAAATAAGGCAATTATCAAACCATACAAAGCATCATTTAAGGCCATTGAGAAAAATAAAACAAAGAAAAATGTTACAAATATACTTGGATCAATTTCAGTTTTACTGGCTGTACCTAAGCTTTGAGTAATATTTTGGAAAGGGGTTAAAGTTTCGTTATTTTTCCAATCAATAATTTCCTGATTCCAATCAACTTGCTGGAAAGTAATACTATTTTCAGATAATATTTTTTCAAGCCTATTGCAGAAACTTTTTGAAATATTTATAAAAATGAATTCGGATTTAGAATTTTCGACTGGTTTGAAAATATGGCTTTGGAAGTGAAAAAAATTGTCTTCAATTTCCATTTGAGTATGTAAAAGCTTTAAATCAGAAATTAGTTCATGGTTTGGTTTACCGTTAATAATACCTATTTCAGTCTCCAGATTGTTTATTTTAACCGATAGTTCATTAATAAACTTTTCTAGATTTGAATAGTTTAATTTGGTTTGATGAATAAATTCGCCAAACAGATTTTGCTTATCTTTGGTTACTGTTATAATTTCATGAATTTCCAACTTATTTACATGCAAGCTTGGAAGTTCTAATTCTAAATTTTCTTCAGGATGAACTTGTTTAAATTCAAACAAAATATCATCTACAAATTCTTGAAAAGTCTCTTCAATATTATTTATTTTTTCTCCAGCCCAAATTTGAGTGCCAGTTTTTACATTCAATTTTTTTACAAAATTTAGTTCAGACTTCAGAATGTTTAGATTATTTATTTTAAAAACTTTCTCCAGAAGATAATCTTTTTTTATTTTAATATTATCAATTTTATCTTGATCCACATTGTTCTTTTCATCAATCAAAAAGCTAAAAAAACTTTTATTACTATATCCCTGAATTGCAGTTTGAATCTGTTTCCTGGTTTCAATATTTTTTGATACAACTGAAAGATTATTTTCTAAACTTACTTCAACCCATTCTCCGCCAAGTTCTAAAGGATTAAGAAGTTCTATTGGTAAATTAGAATTCATTAAACTATTAAAAACATTAGTCGAGCTAGCATTACTAATATCAATTAAATAAGCTTGGGTGGATGAAATAGACATTAGTTAAATTTTAAATATTTTTTTCAATTCTTGCTGAATTAATTTGTCATCAATTTTCTTTGCCTTAATTTTTTTCTCAGAACCTTCAACATCCTCAACTTCGTTTTCAATTTCTTCAAGTTCAATCTGGCTTGCATAAGAAGAAATTTCCATTTGGTTTGATAAATTAATCTCTTTAATTTCTTGCTCAGATACTTCCAGATTTTCTTTAAGTATTTCAACTTCATTTTCTAACTCAATAATCTTCTGGGCTAAATTGTTCTGGTTCATAAATGGATAGTACGGTTATAGTTTAATGAAGTTTTATTTTTATAACAAATAATTATGTAAATAGTTTAATTAAAGTTGCTTTTTCTAAATTAGATTTTTCCATCAAGGATTGCTGAATCCATTTTAGATTGGCATTTGTTTCTTCAATTTTGGTTTCCAAATTCAGTATTTGGCGGTTTACTTTTTTAATCTCCAAAGCTAAACTAAGGCAATTATCTTTTAACTGACTAAGTGAAATTAATTTTGGAAAAATAATCGCAAAGCTTATTAATGAATTTTGAATTTTGACCCTAATATGTTTATTATTAGGAATATTCAATAAAGAATCAATTTGTTTTAAATGAACTCCCGAAATTTTTTTCTTGCTTAATTTTATTTCTAAGGAAGGTTTTTGATGCAGACTTAAATTTAAATTTGTGGGGCTAACCAGAAGTAAATTTTTTAAATAATTTGATATAGTAACCTTTCTTTTTTCATTCACACTTTTTTCAAGTTGCTTGCCTTGGTTGCATAACTGCAAGAAAACAATAATTAAACCTGTTCTTTTTTCGTTTAACAATGCTAAACCATTTTTCTGGTTCTTCAAATTTGTTTTTAGTAGAAGCAGGTTTTGCTTGTTAGGGGCTAACATCAGTTTAGACTTAGGAATTTATTCTCTGCCTGTCAACAATTTAGTTAGATATAAATTCTTTAATTGCTGTCCAAAATATATTATATCTTCTTGGCTTAATTTTGTTGCTTAATACTTTGATTGGATTTTTTGCAATTTCTAAACCAGTCCATTTGTACATTTCAGAGGCTGTTTTGATAGGAATTAAATATCTTTTAGGAATAAATTTAAAACTTTTTTCTGCCTCATTTTGCCAATCTTGATATCTAGCTAATTGAATGTGAATAAATTTCTCAAATTCTTCGGTGTGGTTAAAAATATAATCAATATCCAAAGATTCTAAATTACATTTTTTAAAATCTTCCAAAGGAAAATATGAGCGCCCTAAAACATTGTCTTCGGCGATGTCCCTTATGAAGTTAATAAATTGCATGGCTTTTCCAAGCTTCATAGCACCGCTTTGGGCTTCGTTTGGAAGTCCCAATATTTTAGCCATATATAAACCGATTACTTCTGCAGAACCATAAATATATTCTTCAATATCGGCTAAAGTATTATATTTTTTGTTATCTAAATCCATTTGCATGGAATCTAAAAAAGCCTCAGTCCATTGATTTTCAAAGTTTAATTCTTTACTTAAATTTATGAACTCTTGAATAATCAGATTATCACTTTTCCCAGTTTTTTTGGCTAAATTCCATTCGTTTCTAAACTGCTTAAATTCTAAAGCTTGGGAAGGTATTGAATCTACTAAATTGTCTGCGGTTCTTACAAAGGCGTATAAAACAAAAACCTGGTCTCGTACTTTTGAAGGAAAAAAATAACTGCTGTTGTAATAAGTTTTAGATCCTTCTCTGAATATTTCTTTAAATTGTGGATGAAGCATATTGTTGTTCTATAAAGTAATTGGCGGCTAATTGTCCCGATATCAAGCTTGGGGGCATGCCTGGCCCAGGCACAGTAAGTTGACCAGCAAAAACCAGGTTTTTAATTTTTGGATGGCTTAACCTTGGTTTAAAAATTGCAGTTTGTTTTAGACTGTTAGCTAGGCCATAGGCGTTGCCTTTCAAGGCATGATAATCTGCTTCAAAATCTTTTATACAATAGGTTCTTTCTAAAACAATTTTGCCAGCTAAATCTTGGCCAGTAATTTCTAGAATTTCATTCAATATAATTTTTTTGTACTTTTCTCTTGTACTTACATCGTCTTTTAAACCTGGGGCAATTGGAATTAACACAAACATATTTTCGTATCCTTCTGGGGCAACACTTAAATCAGTTTTGGAAGGGTTACAAACATAGAACAAGGGTTTGGTAGGCCACTCGGGGTTATTATATATTTCTTCAGAATGTTGCTTAAAATCTTCATGGAAAAACAAATTGTGATGTAAGAAATTTTCAACCTTTCCTTTGATGCCCCAATAAAAAATTAAGGAAGAAGGTGATAATGTTCTGGTGTTCCAGTATTTTTCTGAATAAATTTGGTATTCTGGATCCAATAAATTTTGTTCAATATAGGCATAGTCGCCACTGGCTACAACATATTCTGTGTCAAAATCTTTAGTGCTAGTTGATACTGAAAAAACCTTACCATTCTTAACATTAATTTTAGTAACTTCAGAATCTGGTAAAATTGTTACGCCAAGTTTGGTAGCAACTTTGGTCATTGCCTCAATAATTTTAAACATGCCTCCCATTGGATACCAGGTTTTGCCAACAATGGCAGCATGCAACATTAAGCTATATAAATATGGAGTTTTATCAGGGGTTGTGCCAAGAAACAAAGTAGGGAATTTAAGTAAATCACGAAGTTGAGGTGACTTAAACAAATTATCAATTTCTTTCCCGTAAGATTTCAAAATACCAGCCGAAAGAACACCTTTAATAAATTCATAATCAATAAATTCAGAAATTTTGATTGAAGGTCTTCGCATATAGTCACTCACTCCTTTTTTATATGTGAAACTTGCATGATTTAGTAGCTTCAAAACTTTCTCAGAACTTCCAACTTCCATTTTTTCGCAAAGCTTTATAAATTCTTCAGTACTTGATGGAACATCCACACAAGGATAATCTGTTTTGTAGAACGACTGCTCCAGCTTAGAATTTTTATCAAACCACACTCTGTAGCTAGGTTCTAATAATTTTAAATCATAAAGCTGATCGATAGTATATCCAAAATCGGCAAAGAATTTTTCAAAAACATCTGGCATCCAATACCAACTTGGCCCTAAATCAAAAGTAAATCCATTTTTTCTCCAAACCCTAGCCCTTCCTCCGATGTCGTTGTTTTTTTCTAGAATAGTTACTTTAAAACCTTCTTTGGCTAAATAACAAGCCGCACTTAATCCGGCAAAACCAGATCCAATTACTATAGCATTTTTAGTCATATTGTTTTGTTAAAAAGATTAATATAATTTTAGCGTGAAAAAGTTTTTTGGCAAACAAAAAAGGGCCTAATCCCTAATTTATTTTGTTCAAATTTATTTTTGAGGAGTGCTAGTATTCTGACCAGCTTGTTGAGCTGCAGCTTCCTTTTTAGCATTTTCTAAACCTGGATTATCTTTTAA
This sequence comes from Bdellovibrionales bacterium, assembly GCA_044378055.1. Classification (GTDB taxonomy): domain Bacteria; phylum Patescibacteriota; class JACMRA01; order JACMRA01; family JACMRA01; genus JBILXY01. The sequence goes on from JBILXY010000001.1 coordinate 28,813, forward strand.
TTGACTAATTACCCACTTATTACCTTTCATTTTAAACACAATTTGTTTGTATCCAAAAATTCCTTCAGTGTTATTTAATTTTGGTTCACTTTTTAGGTTAATAGTGAATGAATCCTTTTCTTTTATAATATCTTTATTGTTGAATATTAGCCAACCGTCACTAGCATCAAAAGGCAAGATTTTGGTTAAACTTTCTGTATCAATGTATTGGAAAAAAGTATATTCCAATGTACCTTTAATACTGAATTTGGCTTGTACTTCATTAATATTATTTTGCTTCAAATAATCAGATTCTTGTTTTACTAAATCTTCAGAAGTAGCGGTGGCATCAACATACTCCATAAATTTGTCGAAGTTTTTGTCTTTGGCTGCAGTGTAAACTCTGAAATAAGTATATTCTGGTGTTCCTAGAACCCAAATCCAAGCTCCTCCTCCTAAAATTACAAGTAATAAAGCTACACCGGTTAATACTGCAATAAGTTTTTTAATTGAAAAAGGTTTTTTGTCCTTTTTTTCTTTTTTCTTTTCTTCAACTTTCTTGTTTAAATGTTGTTCTGCTTTTTCCAATTTTTCAACCTCTTGTGTGCTAACAATTTTCTTGGAAGTGGAGGCTAAACTTTCAACCTTTTTCGCTTCTGGTTTAGTTGCTTTATTACCGGCAACTACTTTCTTTTCTGAACTCTTTTTAGGTTCACTTTTAACTGATTTGGTCATGCTGCCAAACAAACTTAAACGCCAAACCATGTCAAGTATTTGGTCCAAATCTTTTGTTTAAATGGTTTGTGAAACTGAATAAAATTTAGCCTATTTTTTGTTAAATTTTTTAACGAAGGTTTCAAAAATAATTATATTTAGCCAAATTAAACCTATTCCAAAAAAATAATTTTCAAGCGGGGTGTGCCAAATTCTAATTCCAGAATAGTGGTTTAAATCATACTTGTAAACTATTCCATCGGCTGCTAGCCACCGACCGTTTAAATAATTATCTACAATAGTTTGAGCAAAAATTGTGATCAAAATTAAGAACCAAAATTTTTTCTGGGTAAATAAAAAGTTTCCTGAAATAACGTCGATTACGAAAATTATTAATAAACTTAAAATAACTAATATTGTGTATTCGTACATAATTAAAAACTTAGAAATTTTTTAAATAAATCTTTAAAACTCGAAGTGGTTGAAATTAGAGTCCAGCAAAATAAAATACAAAATGGTATAACCAAAAAGAACAGCACTTCTTCAACAGGTAAATTATATATATAATTGCCAGTAATATATTTAGGGTTAAACGACCAATGACCTCTTTCCGTTGCCCATACATCCCATAATAAATATGGTATAGCGCTTAGGGTAATAGAGCTAAAAGCTATTAACATCTTCCCTTTTAAAGGATATTTTGGATGAAAATATAATCCTAATGGAAAGAATATACATAGAAATAGAACCATGAAATATTCTAAATTTGAATTCATGCTTTGACATTCTTTAGATTTAAAATAAAAGTCAACCCGTATGATAAACAAATATACTTTAAATCAATTAGTTTTTTTAGTTAATTTGTTTTGTTTTTTAGTTGTTTTTTATCTAGTTTTTTCTCAAGATATTATCTTCAATATTTGGCTGCTTCCAAGTCTAATCATCATCGCAATTAATTTACATTATTTTTTAAATATTTTGCACCTAGCAACTCATTCTCAGGTTTCAAAAAACAAAAAAATTAATTTGTTAATTGGCCGAATAAGTGCAATTTTAGGCGGATTAAATTATGCTGAATTTTCTAAAACTCACTTAAGCCACCATAGTTATCCTGGTGATAAAGACAAAGACCCAGACTATTTATTAACCAAGTCTGGAAGCCTATTAACTTTGCCGTTTAGAATATGGGTGAAGGATAAGTATTTTTGGAAAACCGACCTATCCAAAGCTAAAGGTTACAAACAAATGTATATTCAAGATAGGCTGATCCAGTTAGCAATTTTAATATTCATAATTTTGTCGTACAAGCTTCAATACTTGTTAATTTACTGGTCTTTACCAGCCTTGCTTGTTGGATTTAGTTATGGTTTTTATCTTTTTTATTTTCCACATTATATCTCCAAATGGGAAGCAAGAAACAGAGATAATTTAAAAAGAAATATGTTTGTAAGCCTAATTCTATACAGCATAGATATTTCAAGATTTTATCACACTCAGCATCATTTTAAAGTAGGGGAAAACAGAAATTATTATCCATTAGCTACTTATTTTAAAGATTTAATTTCCAATAAAATTCCAGATAATTTTTCTAGAGAAAGAACTTTTACAGTTTAGTTGAGTGTCTTTATAACACATCCTCTAAATTTATCTCGATTAATAAAGTGTTACCCCAATTATATTTTAAAATAGTTTCCAACTGAAAAGGCCACTAGGCCGGTTAAAATTCCCAGTCCTAAAACTTCCAAAATGCAAAAGAATAAATTTTCTTTAGTGATTCGCCATCTAAATAAGGCAAGTAAAACCATTGAAAAGCTGGATAAAATAATAGAAGTCAGGAAGTTGCTACCAATACTTATGCTAAATATATAAGGAAGAAGTGGAATACTTCCAAAAATAATAAAGGCAACGAATGTGGCCAGGGCTCCGTACACAGATTCTTTTAAACTAGGTTTTGAAACGCCTAACGAACTTTCCAAATTAAAATCTTCTTGAAATTGAGGATTACTGCTTAATAAAATACTTATCTCTTTAGCTTGTTTTTCGGAATAACCTTTTTCAATTAGTGTAACCACAGACTTATCAATATTCGAAACTTTTTCACCATCCTTCTCGGTGCTTTTAAATAATTGAGATAAAGATCTTGTGGAAAGAAAACTGCCGATACCCATAGATAGACCATCGGCCAATAAGTTTGCCAACCCAAAAACTAGAACTGAAACTGCCGCAATGCTTCCTGCTGTATTACTTTGAAATCCCGAAAAACCAGCTACCACAGCAAAAGTGGTTATAATTCCATCATTAGCGCCGTAAACTATTTCTCTTAAATTACTTTTAATTGAATAAGGTTGTTTTTTTAAATTTCTTGCTTTGGTCTGGTTCACACAGTGAATCTTTCTTGACCACTAATTACTGTCAATACATTATTTTGGTAATGACCGCTGGCATTATTACTTTATTAGCACTTATTTCAATCCCGATAGTTTTTTGGGCCTGGAAGAAAGCTGATTTGAATTGGTTAAACTGGATTGGTTTATTAATAATTTTTAGTTTGCCTTTTGAAAGAATACCAAGTTTGGAAATTATGGGAATTACCTTAAGATTTTCGCAGGTTTTTACTTTAATTGGTTTGGGTATTTTTATCATCTTATTTTTTAAGAATAAATTTTTAAATTTTAAATGGAGTAAAATAAATTATTGGTTAATTGCTTTACTTGTCGCCACAACACCAAGTTTGTTTAATGTTACAAATTGGAATAGATATTTCATTACCACAATTGCAACTTTAATTGTTTTTTGTGCAGCTTTTTTAATAGCAAATTTTCTGAAAAATAGAATCACCGCGATACTCGGTTTAATAACATCTTTCATACTTGTTTCTTTGTTTGGATATTTTCAATTTTTCGCAGATTTATTGGGTGCACCAATAAGCATTACTTTTTTAAAACAAACTTACACCAAGGCAGTTTTCGGTTTCCCAAGAGTGCATTCAACAGCCCAAGAGCCTTTATATTTCGCAGGAATGTTATTCTTACCGATTTTTGTTTGTTTGATAATATATCTCAATCCAAAGTTGAATTTGAAACTAAGTAAACAAATTATAGGGTATGTGGGAACTATTAAAAACAAGTTTTTTTCTGAAATTCTAAAGTTTATTATCTCCAATTTTTCTCTGATTTTGTTATTATTGTTTGTCGGATTATTTACAATTACAATTGCCAAAGGTGCTTGGTTTGCTATCATGCTTGTGCTACCATTTTTTATTCTTGGAACTTGGAATCAGCTTAATTTTAAGAAACTGTTTTTCCAAATTGTAGTGTTAATTTGTTTAATTTTTCCATTAACAATACTGTTTTCTTTTACTTCTCCAAGTTTTCAAAATAGCCTAAACAAAGTAACTGAAAATTTTTCTGAAACTATACTGGGCACTTCCTCAACATTTACAGAACGGGATAATTTTCAAAGTCTCGCCTTCGATTTATTAAAGCCTGAAGCCATAATTGGGGTGGGTTCTGGGCAATATGGAATTCTGGCCGAAAGACCGCTTAGATCGCTTAAAACTGATGCTAATCAATACTTCATAGTAAACAATGTATATTTGGAAATTTGGCTAGAGCAGGGGATGGCCTTTTTAATTATATTTATTGGGATGTTAGTATGGTTAATTTCAACAGGTATTACGAAACTAAAAAATCTAAATAGTTTTAATTTAATTCAAAGCATACATCTTTCAATAATTTTAGCAGTAATTTGTAACCTAATTCAGTGGTTTACTTTTTCGCCTATTTACATAATGCCAATTTTTATTTTGCTTGGCCTATTAGCCAATTACAATCAATATGATGAACAACAATAATTTTTTGCTAAGAAATATAGTGGTAAAGAACTTAAGCAGTCTTGGTTTAATTCTTCATTGGGATACGGAAGAGCCTGAAGAAGATAGCTGGCTACAACTAACTTGGGGGCTTGGTAGGCTTGAATTAGAAAATGTCATTGATGGTTTAAACAAATTGAAACAGCTACATCACAATATAAATCAGGAAGTTTGTTTTTTGAAATCTAAAAAAATTAGTTTTGAGTGGAATTATTTAGGAACAACTTTTGATAGAGAAGAATATCTTAAAATATTAAATACTTTCTTTTGGCAGAATCAAAACGAAGAAGAAGTAATCGGTCACCCTGATTATATAGCTTGGCTGGAAGAACCATGGAAAATTTTAAATTCCAGTGATAATTTGAAACTAGAAATTCCTACTGCCACAAATAATTTTTCAACAAATAGTGTTAATTTTTTTGATACCCTGGAGAAAAGTTTAAACGAGGCAAGCTTTCAACCGTATTTAATTATTTCTGCCGAAGCCAGTTTTCAATGGTCTTTTAATTTGGATGGAGAGAGGGTTGTTTCGGGTGTAATTATGCCTGCTACTAATATGGCTTATTTAGAAATTTACATTTAAAAACTGATTAAACAGACATAAGCCTTGACTTGTAAATTTTGTTTAGAAAATATGTAAATATGAATCTGGAAATTTTGGAAAAATCTTTAGGGTACAGTTTTAATGATAAGAAATTATTACTGCAAGCCTTGGTGCATAAAAGTTATTTAAACGACAGGCAGAGAAGTCCTGAAATTAATCAATCAAACGAAAGATTAGAGTTTTTAGGCGATGCTATTTTGGAAATCGTTGTAACCGATTATTTATACAGAAATATTCAAGAACAGGAAGGGGTTTTAACTTCGCTTAGGGCTGCTTTAGTTAATTACAAAACTATGGGTGAAGTTGGTAGAAAACTTGGCTTACAAGATCAGATTTTGCTTTCAAAAGGTGAAAGAGAAGAATTAGGCGAAGCTAGATTAAGTATAGTTGCAGACTGTTCCGAGGCGGTAATCGGTGCAATTTATTTAGACGGGGGAATTGAACCTTGCACCAGACTAATTCACAACGAAGTTATAATATATTTAGAAGATATTATCAAAAATGAAACCTGGAAAGATGCTAAAACTTTGATGCAAGAATATTGCCAAAAACATACCAGAATTACTCCTAAATACCATTTAATTTCCAGTTCGGGAAAAGACCACGAAAAATTATTTAAAATTGGGGTTTGGGTGGGTAGCCAGCAAATGGGAGAGGGCGAAGGTAGAACCAAGCAAGACGCAGAAACTGAAGCTGCCAAAGTGGCTTTAGAAAATTTAAAATTACAATACTATCAAGCCGAAACTAAATAGTTTTAAATTACTGTAATCGCAACGAAAATAATTAGATAGCAACAATGTGTTCGGTAAAACTTCTGTTGTTTAAAATTTCTTCCAATCTATTAATTGCACTTCCAGTGGCTTTATTTCTAATTTCAACAATATAGATACTAACTTCTAATCCTTCGCCTAAAGTAAAAGCTTCTCTTACTCTGTTCCAAACCTTGCTATCGTTTAAAGGGAACTTGAAACCACTAACAGCTGAGTTTAAAGGTGCAATTAATTCTGTAACTAAATTGGTGTGATCTGGGTGAAAGTAATACCAACAACTAGTCTGTGTTAAAGTTTTTAAATAAGTTTTAACTGTATCTGAAGTTGGCTTCTTTTTGTTTAACATGCTAGTTAATGTAAGGCTTTATAAATTAATATAAGTCAAGTTGGTTAGTAAATATTTTAATATATGGTATTTAAAGTGTGCTCTCCCAATAATCCACCCTGTCAAATTCTACGAATTTGCCACCCCTCAAGAGGGGAATTTTTAGTTTAATTTCATCCTTACAGTAGAAGTTTTAGGATTTTACTTTTCATCCCAAATATAGGTTCCGTTGAATGACTCTAATTGAGTGGCTGACATATTTTCTAATCTATTCAGCAACATAATACTTACCGAATCTTTTAGTAATGAAAGTTGTTTTTTGGCTTCAACCCATTTTTTGTCTGTGTATAATTTAAAAGCTAGATTATATTTTTCAAGTAATTCTTGATTTAATTTAGAATCTTCAATAATTTCGTAAATTTCTATTCCTGTATTTTTACCTTTTACCTGAACTTTATCAACTTGGCGATATAAACCCCCATCAAATTTACCAACAAATTCATTTTCCCCATCCAGCACAATTCCAGCAATTTCCAAGGTCGATTTAGAAACCAAAGTTTGCACACCATATTTTTTAGTTAGTCCTTCCAATCTGGAGGCTAAATTTACATTGTCACCTAAAACAGTATATTCAAATCTTTTGCTGCTACCAATATTCCCAACAATCATATCGCCTGTATTTATTCCAATTCCAATTTTTAAGTCTTTAAATTCTGGGTGTTCTTGATTGAAAAAATGTAAAGATTTTTCCATTAGCAAAGCAGTTTGCATGGCCAGCAAAGCGTGTTTTTCATTGTCCAGTGGTGCGTTCCAAAGCGCCATTATACAATCACCGATGTATTTATCTATGGTTCCTTTTTGGTCTAAAATTACTTGTCCAGCACTTTCTAAATAAAGGTTGGTTAAATGTACCAATTGCTCTGGAGACATTGTTTCGGCCAAGCTTGTAAATCCGCGGATATCACTAAATAAAACTGAGATTACTTTTTTAGATCCCCCAAGTTTTAATTTTTCGGGGTTTGCAATTACCTGGGCTAGCAGGGCAGGGCTTAGATATTGACCAAAAGCCCTTGTAATGAATTTGTTTTGTTTGCCTCTGGTTAAACTTTGATAGACAATAAAACCTCCAAAACTGCCAATAAAACCAAAGCTAAAGGTTATAAATGGCCAAATGTATCCCAAACCAAACAAGAATACTCCAACTATATTCAGAATAATTAATCCAAATATTAGTGAAATGCCGGCCAGGCTAAGTTTTGGCCACTTTATCCAAATTGATAAAAATAACAAATAAATTAAGATAAATACTGGGTAACTAACTAATGGACTAATTTCCTGTCTGCTTACATTTTCTAACAGAGAATTCAAAACATTGGCGTGAATTTCTACACCCGAAATTTGCTCTCCAAAAACATTGATAAAGTTATCGTTTAAATTATTCTTCAGATCTTTACTGGTCGATCCAATCAGCACAATTTTGTTTGAAATACTTGCTTGATCAACTTTGTTATTATACAAATCCACGAAGCTTATATTATTAAACTTATTTTTACTATACTCAAATCTGTAGTTTTGATTGAAGGAATTATCCCTAATTTTTATAATTGAATCGCTACAATTGGTTAATTTTGGCGATAAAATAGATTGCCTAAACAGCTCGGTTGAAAAACTTGGAAAGCATGATTCACCTATCTTTCTGTTTAAATTGGCGGTTCTAATTTTAGCATCTGCATCTGTATTAAAATCAATTAAAGCGCTAGTTACCTTGGAATTGTTTGGAGGTAAAATTGGGCTGGTTAAAACTTGGCCACCCCCAATATCCTTTGCCCCAAAAATAGTTGGAACATTGGTTTGGCTAAGAAATGAATTAAGCTTATCATCACCCTGTCTTGATTCTAAAAAAAGTACATCCAAACCCACAGCTCTAGGTTTTGCTTTTTCCAAATTTGTTAATGCGGTTGCAAAAACATCTCTGTTCCAAGGCCAAGCACCAATTTCTTGCAAACTTTTGTCATCCAGCCCAACTATAACCACATCAGATCTGGCTTGAATTGATCCTTGAAGCTGATCAGTAATAATTTGGTTGGCAGATAAAAGCGGACTTGTTAAAGAAAGCCCAAAACCTAGTAAAATTCCCAAAGGAATGAACCCTAATTCAGGAATTAAGAAAGGTTTAAGCTTATCCTTTAATGAATTGGTAAACATATAATTTTTTAACAAGCATTAGCATAATCAACAACAATTGTAACCGATTGCACTACACTGGAAAGTCCTTTGCTATCTGTTGCTGTTAATTCAATTAAATAAGATGTACCACTTCCTGCAATGCAACTAAAGGTGGTTATTAAATCAACATTTACACTGTTTCCCGTACCAACTACCGCGCCATTAGCTTTCCAAACAAGGCTTGAACCTGCTAAATTACCATCTTCTGGGTCTGTTCCTGATCCGTTTAAACTTACTGTAGCAAATGGATCTTGCGAAGTTTGGCTGAAATTAGCTTGGAAAATATCCCCATCGTTAGGTGAACGAATAAAAGCAGTTGGGGCTTGGTTAACAATTACTGCTGGAACATTTGGTTGAATATTTTTAACAATTTTTCTTGGGGTGGGGTTAACAGGCGGCAAAACCGGAGCATCAATTTTGAAAGTGATTAAATTGCTAGCAGTGTAACTTCCGTCTTTCCCGTTGGCGTATAAAATATAATCTCCGCTATTTAGATTTTCAATGCTAATTTTATCTCCTTTACCTTTATCTTGATCATTTAGTTTCCAAGAAATTCCACTTGCCGGGAATGGCAATTTAGTACATGGATTAAAACTATCCGTAGTGGCAGAAATAGAAGATCCTGCTGGTAAAACTTTGCCTGATGCATCACTTCCAATATTTAGATAAGCACCAATTAAAGCGTCACGATTTTTTTCTTCCAAAAGATTTAAGCAATTTTCTTTAAGCGTAGGAAGTTTGTTATTCTCATCAGAATCCTTTAACTCATCAATATCCTTAAATTTCAATATATCTTCTAATTTTAATCCTTTTTTCCAAAGCTGATCTATATAATAATTTCTTACATACCATCTCCCTTGTCCGCCTGGATCTATTAATATTCCTTTTCTAATAATTTTTCCAATTTTCTCTGAACCAATTTCAATCAATTGTTTTGGGGTTAATTCGGTTAAAGAATCATCGATCTTAGATTCCACATCTACCTTGCTTTCTACAACATAAACCCCAGTTAATTCATCAGGAATTGCGGAAAGTTCAACACCAAAAATTGTTCCTCTAACTGTAGCCAAAGCGTTTGGTGTGTTTACTTGATAAGAACCACTAGCCACTTTTTCAACCCTATGCCAAGTTGATCCAACTAATTGATTAAACTTGTTTCCAGCATCGGTAATATCCACTTTCAATTCTGTGTCTTTATCTAGGGAAATCAAAGAATTATCTGGCATTAAAATATGGGCCAAAGCATCAAGTTTTGTTTTAACTGTACTTCCGGTTGGAATGCTTATTTCATCTCCAGTAAAACCTATATAATTTCCAGTGTCTTTAACTTTATATTCCACTTCACCTTTTTCTTTTATTAAGACAAAATTTGTCGATTTAGATTCTACAGCTTTATTTTTTGGCCAGAAAGCCCATATTGCTAAAATTATTCCTAAAATAACTATAACAGCTACTATTATTTGCAACCACTTTTTTTGCCACCAAACTTGATTAGTTTTACTTTGTATTTCAACAATACTGTCTAATTCTTTTACTGGAAGTTTAATTTTTTTGGTCATAATTTTTACTTTCTAAATTACATTTTTAATTTTAAATCTTTCTATTAAGTCTTTACGATTTTTAATTTGCTTTAAAATGGTATTTCTTTTAATTTTCTGATTAATTTCCTTTAAATTACCTTTGTTAAATTCTTTGTCAATCTCTAAATTTCTTTGAAACCATTTAGTTTTCTGTCTTTCAGAATTCAGCTTGTTTAACTGAATTTTTTTCTTTTTTTGAATTAAAGCAGTATTACCTTCCTCTAAAATTGTTTGGGAATTATTATCGGATTTATCTATTATTGATACGGAACTTTCAATAGTCCCAATTCCGCTAGTTTCTATATCGTTTTCGCTGGTCATCCAAAATTTTGTACCCCTTACAGTTGCTAAAGCAGTAGCAGATTCTACTTTAAATTCCATTTTTGCTAAGCTATCAATTCTATTCCAAGTAGACCCAGACAAAAGTTGTAAATTAACTTGATTATTGGGAATATTAACTTGTATTTCGGTGTTGCTATCTAAAGAAGACATGGAATTATTTGGAAGAACTAGATGGGCCAAACCACCTTCTCCAGTTTTTACACTTGTTCCATTTGGTAATTCTTTTTCCTCAGTATCCATAACTGTGTATGTTTGTTGCTCAGGCAATTTATAGCTTACCGTCCCTTCTTCATTTATTAAAGTAAAATTATTATTGGTTTTGGATTCTGGATTTCTTGTTAAAATTAACTGGCTAACCATTACTACACCAATAATTACTAGTGTTACTAAAACAGCCATTCCAACAAATTTAATCCAGTATTTATTCTGAAACATAAACTCGGTTTATATTAAAATATAATGCAAGTCAACAGGTTATTAAAGTAATATACTTGATAATTATGTTCTGTTGTAATATACTAAGATTAACAAAAATAAATATGAAAACAGAAACCTCTAAAACTGTTGTAAAAAAACCTTTAAAAATTGATCAAATGGCTAAAGGCCCTAATCTTGGACTATTCTTTGATCTTAAAAGAAATAAAGTAACCAAATACGCCTTAGCAGCAATTGTTGGGGTTTTGGCAATTTTTACTTTTAGCCTTGGTTTTAATAGCCAGATTTTTTCACCAGAACTTGCAAAAGCCGTTGTTGAACCGGTTAAAAGCGTTGAAATAACTGCAGTAAATATTGTAGATCTTAATTATTCAATTTCATTTACTACAACCAATTATACCAATCAACAGGGAGGTTTTCATACACATTTTTATTTTAATAACGAAGCTAATACTGTGGTAAACAAAATGTATTCTGGTGCTTCACCTTACTCTCTTCCTGTATTATCAACCCCAGTTGGGGCAACACAAATTTGTGCCATTGTAGCTAACGCTAATCATTCCATAATCCCAGACTCTGGTAATTGTTTAAGTTTATTGCCAAGAACAGGAGGAGATTCAGGAGCACCTTTTTCTAATCTTGAAATTCAGCAAGTTGAAGCTGGAACCAAAATTTCTTTCACTACTCCTACAGCTGTGGCTATTCAGGTTAACTATGGTTTAGTAACTACAAACTTGCCTCTAACAATTACCGAGACAGAGCCAACCACAACTCACCAAATAATTTTGAACCAAACTGCACCTTGTACAACTTACTTTATTGGTATGAATTTCCCTGTTCCTGGAAGTTCTACTCCTGCAGTAATTCCACCACAGCAGTTTACAACACCTGGTTGCGCCGGAACTACAAATCCAGATTCTGTTGATAGCGACGAGGTTATTAGCACTGTTAGAAAATTAATTGAACAACTTGATACAAATTCAGACGGAATTAAACTTGATATCCCAGCCGGTGCCTTCCCTGAAAACAGAGTTTTGCAAATTAAAAAACTTAGTGCAGCTTTAAATTCTACTGGCGATGGTGTTTCAGGTTCTCCTGTATTACCTGGGCAACTTAAACCGGTTGGAAACCATGTTTACGAAATTAAAGATTTTGTTGGAACTTCACCAGCACCAAGTTCAACTTTCGCTCAGCCAATTACTTTCTCAATAGATTACAGCCCTTCCGATATTGCAGGTTTAGACCCAAATTCTTTAACCGTAAAAAGCTGGGATGGAGGAAATACACCTTGGTTAGATCACACTTGCACTAACGATTTGGAAAATTTAAAATTGGAATGTATAACAACTCATTTCACAACCTTTGTTTTAGCTGGAAATCCTGCAACCATAATTTGTGACCAAACTGATCCTTGTGCTATATTCGAAACCAATATTTCCTATTCACCAACCCAGGCTCTGGCTAAAAGATATGGAGGTTCAGGTTCAGCAACTGCTGGAAACTTGGTTATTACTTTAGCCAACGATGTTCGTTTAGAAAGCACTACAACTTGTACTTTTAGATACAAATTTAAGTCTGATACCACTTGGCGTTCTTTAGCCGCTAATGTTCCTTATAATCTTTCAACAGGGTGTTCAGCTACACTTTTAACTGCAAATCAATTATTCTGGAATGTAGATTTTGAAATCACAGCCAACACAGGAACAGTGGATTATTTCCTAGCATATTCCAACTACGATTTCAAAGCTGGTTCTATCGGGGTAACTTCAATCGGCGGAAGTGGGTTATAAAAAAACCTCATGTAAAATGAGATTATAATCTTTTTTTAAACACAATTGGTCAGGTGAGAAATCAATTCCGCATTACTTGTCATAAGTTGTTCAAAGTCTTCATCTCTTAAAGCTAAATTAAAATCGTCGAATACTACACCACATTCTTTCGCTAATTTGTGCAAAAGTATAGATGTGTTTATCACAAGTTCTATTCTTGGAATAAACACTATTATATAAACACCGTAAACTGATTCTATAACGTTAAAATGATATTTCGGCATTCTATCCTTAATGCTAAGGTGTATGTTACAAACATCTTTTTCAGTTTTGCCTGGGAAAAATAGGTAACTAACATAATGAGAGGTAGGCCACTCATTTTCTACGAAACTTGGAATATAGTATGCTATCCCTTGCGATTTCAACCAAAACTTTGGTGCTATACCAAAAAATGTCATAATTGCCTCTTTTGATCTACTTATGAACTGATTAATATTTATTAGTAAAATCATCTAAGTCAAACTTAACATATTAAGTATTTGTAAAATTCCGCTTTACTAAAACATTTGTTAAGAAAATGCTTATACAATGAACAAAACTTTTAACTGGCAAATTGGCATAGACGAGGTGGGCAGGGGCCCTGTGGCTGGTCCTGTTTGTGTGGGAATTGTGGCTTTACCAGTGTCAGTTGGAATTTATACAAATTATTTCCTAGAGAGAAATGGGACTAAAGTACCCCTGGTAAGGGGTCAAGCCGAAGGCTTGGGGGTAGTCAAAGTCTTGGGGGTAGCAAGCGACGCTCATCAATCAAATATACTTCCAGATACACTCCGTCCAAAACTACGGGACAGCAAAAAAACCACGGCTAAATTTCGTCAACAAGTTTTTTCTAGTGTCGATAATCTCGAAGCGGAGTATTTGGTGTTACAAGCTTCCCCAGAATTAATCGACGCTTTTGGAATAGCAGTTTGTATTCGCCATTTAATGCTGATTGGCTTAGTCGGTTTATTTATAATTAAGAGTGAGTTGATTAATGATTCACAAATATTTTTAGATGGAACTTTGAAATTTCAAGATGAATATAATTTAGAACTTTTGAATTTGTGTTTAGTTGAAAATAAAGACGAATTTGCTCGTTTAAACCCTGATTTAAAAGGGTTGGAGCAAAGTTTAAAACCAGATACAATATCGGACTTTATAAAAAACATTACAGGCGACAATAATCCCTCCGAAAATTTAAATGAAACACCTAGAATAATAATGGAAAACTTTGCTGATGATAAATACTTTGCTGTAGCCTTAGCTTCAAATCTAGCTAAACATTTTAGAGACGAAATTATGATTAAAGAAGGGTTGAAATATCCAAACTATTTTCTTGATAAAAACATGGGTTATGGAACGGCAAAACATATGCTAGCTATAAAGGAAAATGGGTTAAAAATGATACACAGGAAAAGCTTCCTTAAAAAATACTTGCCGGAAAATTAATTATGTGTTTTTAAAATAATGTTCGGTTTGATGTATAACAATTTAGTTTTAAGGAGAATAAGCTGTGAGTGTTAAGGAAGTAAAGAAGATTAGAGTCTGCCCAGCTAGCGGAATAGCTTGTGGTTGCCCTGATGGTACTCAGAGGGCAGAATGCGATGGTATTGCAACAAATCTTGCTGAAGCCGAAAAAGTTAGACAAACTGTTTCAAGTTACAATTATTAAATTCCATTATTTATTTTCACGAAACCCTCACACAAGTGAGGGAATTTTAATTTCAAAATCTTTTTGACAAGCACTGGTATTTTAGCAACCTTAATTATTGCTTGCCAAGAGTGTAAAATTTTTTTAAGCTGGGAACATACTGCTTATCAAGAAAGATAATGTTTGGTATAATATAAAAATATAATATTTATTCTTTTTTAGAAAAGTTATCACCATTTATTGGAATAATTTAAATAACCCCGCAACTTATGTCATCACCTTTACCAAAATTTGATTCCCGAGCTAAAAATGCTTTGGCCGTGGCTCAGCAAATTGCTATTCAATTAGGTCACAACTATATTGGAAGCGAACATGTTCTTTTTGGAATTTTATCTCAGCCACAAGGTGATTTACCTTTTCAAATTTCCTTTATGGATAATATGTCTAACCAGGAATTGTTGGAAATTATCCGCAGACAAGGCTTAGAAAGATTCCAAAATTACGCTAAGGGCAAAACTGAAACAAATTCTTGGCTTCCAGAAATTACCGAAGAACTTCAACAATGTATTGATTCTGCTTTAAAAGTAGCTGAAAGTTTTAGCTATAATTACATTGGAATTGAGCATTTGGTATTTGGAATTTTAGACACAAAAAATTCTCATGGAAGGGCTTTGATGAATTTAACCGATAATTCCAGCCAAAAATTAAAAGATATTTTGAACTCTTTGTTTATCAGTTACGGCAAAGGCGTAAAAAGCGAGGAAGTACGAAACAATGGTGGGGTTAAAAAACCAAAGAGGGGGAAAGATTCAGCATTAGAATTCTTCACCGTAGATTTAAACGCCAAAGTTGCTGCCGAAACTAGTTTTGAATTGGTGGAAAGAGAAAAGGAAATTGATAGGTTAATTCAAATTTTAAGCAGGAAGTTAAAAAATAATCCTTTGCTATTAGGTGAGCCTGGAGTAGGAAAAACTGCTTTAATTGAAGGTTTAGCCAAAAGAATTAATAGCGATAAAGTGCCAGACTGGCTTCATGACAAAAGAATTTTATCTTTAGATGTTGGTAATTTAATTGCTGGATCGGTTTTCAGGGGTGAATTTGAACAACGCGTAAAAGCAATTTTAGAAGAAGTTGTTGAAGCAAAAGATGTTATTTTGTTTATCGATGAAATTCACACCGCTTCAGGTGCTGGAAGTAGCGGAAACAGTTCAGGCCCAGATTTAATTCAAATGTTAAAACCTGCATTATCTAGGGGTGAAATTAGCATTATTGGGGCTACAACTGAAGATGAGTATAGAACCATTGTTAAGAAAGACAAAGCTTTTGAAAGGCGTTTCCAGCCAATTCGCTTGGAAGAACCGGATGTTGCTCAGACTATAAATATTTTGCGTGGGGTTAAAAACATGTATGAAAATTTTCACAATTCAGTTTTTCCAGATGAATTAGTTCCAAAATTAGTAGAGCTAGCCGATAGGTTCGTTCCAGAAAGATATTTCCCAGACAAAGCCATAGATTTATTAGACGAATGTTTGGTTCGTTCCAGGATTACAGCTCACGGTGAGGGGCAATTAAATAAAGAGGCTGAAAATAGTTGGCTTACTGTTGAAAAGCAAATTTTAGATTTAATTAAGCAGAAAAACGAAGCTATTTTGAATCAGAATTTTGAATTGTCTGAAAAGTTTGAAGTTGATCAACGAGAATTAGAGCAGAAACTAGCTAGTTTAAATGTGCAAAACAAAGAAGCTAAACAAAAAAGTATTGTTACTTTGGAATTAGTTGAAAAAGTTGTTTCTGAAATTTCTGGGGTTCCAATTGTTAGAATTAGCAATAATGTGTTTACCCAAATTAAAGACATGAAAAAAGCTTTAGATCAGCAAATTTTTGGTCAGGTTGAAGCTACGGCTGAAATTGCCTCGGCTTTGAAACGCTCTTACGCTGGGGTTTCTCCGCACACTGGGCCGATTGCTTCGTTCTTGTTGCTTGGTCCTACGGGGGTTGGAAAAACTGAATTAGTAAAAATTCTAACTAAGGAACTATACGGCAATCCAGATAAATATCTGCTTAAAATAGATATGTCTGAATTCCGCGAAAAACATTCCATGAGCAGGCTTTTAGGGGCTCCAGCAGGTTATGTAGGTTACGACGACGCTCCCCAATTGACTGAATTTTTAAGGAAAAAACCTTATTCAGTAATTTTGTTCGATGAAATTGAAAAAGCTCATCCTGAAGTTATGAATATTTTGCTTCAAATGTTGGAAGATGGTAAAATAACCGATTCAAAAGGGGTTAGTGTGAATTGTAAGAACGCTTTAATTTTCTTAACCAGCAATTTAGGTAAAAATCAGTTAAACAAGTTCGCTGCTAAATTTGGATTCACCGATTTCACAGATCAGGAAGAGGAAGATTATATAAGCTTGAAAAAACAAGTAATGGATACAGTGGAAAGAACCATTAAGCCAGAAATATTAGGCAGAATGACCGGAAAAGTTGTGTTCAGACCAATTTCAAAGTCTGTACTACACCAAATTATTTCCAAAGAACTTGGTTTGCTTCAAAGCCATCTTCTAAAACAAGGTAGAACTGTTTCATTTACCGATGAACTTGTTACATTTATTTCCACCAAGGCTACTACAAAATTGGAATATGGGGCTAGAGAAGTTAAAAGTTTAGTTGCAAGAATATTGCAAGATCCTTTGGCTGAATTCTTGCTAGATCATCCAACAACCATGAATTTGGTAGTAGATTTGAAAGGCGGGGAAATTAAGGTAAAAGCCAAAAAAATTGAAGTTCAGGTTCCTGTAGCCAAGGAGGCGTAAGATATGTCACTAACAAAATTTGTAACAATTAAAATTAATAGCTATCTTCCGTTTGGTTCCCAAGCAGAACATATGTATAGAGATGGTGCATTAGATAAGCATGCTGATCAGTGCCCGATTTGCTCTAAATCTGTCTCGCCAGAATTTATATACTCAGCTTTGCATCCTTCAAATGGAAATATGGAAGTTGTCTATAGATGCACAGACAAAGAATGTTCGAGTTTTTTTGTCGGATATTTTGAAAGAGATGCTCAAATCGTGGGCCGAAATATGTTCGGCTATAAACTGATTAGATCAGCACCTAAAAGTTTTGAAAGTAGAGAATTTAGTGAAGAAATAATGGAGGTTTCTTCTGAGTTTGTTGAAATTTACAATCAAGCAACCGAGGCCGAAAATATAAACTTAAATAAAATTGCTGGAGTTGGATATAGAAAAGCTTTAGAATTTCTGATAAAGGATTACTGTACTTTGGATAAAACTGAGACTGAAATAGAGAAGATAATGAATAAGCAACTTTCGAAAGTCATTGAAGAAGATTTACAAGATCCAAAAATAACTAAATTCGCAAAAAAAGCGGTATGGCTGGGTAATGATGAGACGCATTACGTGAGAAAATGGCAAGACAAAGACATTTCCGACCTGAAAGTTTTAATTGAAATCGTGGTGAACCTTATCGATATGAATCTTAAAGCCAAAAAACTAGAAGAGTCAATGAATGTCAGCTTGCCCGAAAAGTAAACTTGGTCTACAACTATTTTGTGCCACAGATATTTGATAACACAAAGCTGAAATCTGAACTGAAAGATCAACTGATCTCAAAAATAGCTAGATTAAAACTAGAGCAAAAACTTAATTTGAAGCTTCATATAGTGTTAATTGGGGATAATTTAAGTTCGGTAAAATATGTTAATTTGAAGAAAAAAATTGGTGCTGAAATTGGGGTTGAAGTTGTGATTCATAAATATTCTGGAGAGGAAAAAGACATCCACTTTCAGCTTGAAAAATTGCTGGAGAAAGTAAATAATTCTAAAGAAAATTATGAAGGTCTTATTTTTCAACTGCCATTAGCTTCAGAATTTCAAATATATTTAGATCAAGTAAATGAATATTCTGACATAGATTTGTTATCTAATAAATGGGCTATTTTGTTGAATAAAGGAATTTTATGGCCAACAGTTCAAGCCATTCAGCTTTGTTTATACGAAATCATATCCAATAAATTTGAAGAAAATATTATTAATTTAAAAGGGAAGACCGTAGCTGTTGTGGGGCAGGGGGTGTTGGTTGGTACACCTGTTTTGAACTGGCTTACTAAAACAGAAGCTACCATCATTTCAATAAACAAAGACACAGAAAATCCAGAACAATTAACAAAGCAAGCCGACATTTTAATTTCAGGAGTAGGTGTTCCAAAATTAATTAATTCAAGTTGGATAAAGCCAGGAGCTATTCTGATTGACGCTGGTACTAGTGATGTTCAAGGAAGCTTGCAAGGCGATATTGACGCGGCAAATTTACCAGAAAATTCCATACTCTGCCCAAGCCCAGGCGGAATTGGCCCAATTACAGTGCTTTCACTTTTTTGGAATGTATTACGATTAGCGAAAATAAAAAAGTCTCTAATATCAGCTAGAGACTTAATATCGAGGAGTTAATTCGATAACCTAATAACTTTACTGTATTTTCAGATTGTCAAAAATACTCTGATCAAGTTAATATATATTTATTAAAATGCCAGCCCAAGATTTCAAGGAAACTATAAAAAATCTACCCTTAAAACCTGGGGTTTATCGTTTTTATGATAATAATGAAGGTTTGTTATATATTGGAAAGGCCAAGAATTTAAAAAACAGGGTTTCCAGTTATTTTCAAGAAGGAAGGCCAAAGAATCAGCGCTTAACATTGATGATCAGCCGAATTTCCAGAATTGAATACACCGTTGTTGCTTCGGAAAAAGAAAGCTTAATTTTGGAAGCGAATTTAATTCACAATCTTCAGCCAAAATATAACATTTTATTAAAAGACGATAAAAGTTATGTTTATATAAGAATAACTAACGATGTAATTCCGGGTATTTTTATTGTTCGAAAAAAGTATGACCCAGCCAGTTTGTATTTTGGGCCTTACACCAAACAAGGCAGTATTTATAACACTTTACGAACTTTACGCACCATATTTCCCTATTGTCAGGAAAAAACTCCTCAAAATAGGCCATGCAGTTACTATGGCATTAAACAGTGCGATGGAATTTGCGTTGGCAAAGAAAGTTTAGCAGATTATTCCCAGAAAATTGAACAAATTAAATTGGTTTTAGAAGGAAAAACTGAATTAGTAGAAAAATTTATTAGTGGCAAAATTGCCTCCGCCGTGGAAAATTCTAACTATGCCTTAGCTGCCATGTGGCGTGATAGATTAACAACTTTGAAAGAAGCAATTGGAACCCAAAAAATTATTTTACCAAAACCTACCGATCTAGACATGATAACCTTGGTGGTAAGAACAGACGCTGAAGGACTGGAATTAGGCTCGGTTTTTGTGCAAAATATTAGAGATGGAAAATTAATTAATGTAGCTAATTATATTCTGGCTGGAAGTGGACAAACTGAAGACAACAGTGAACTGGCCGAAGAATTTTTACAACGCTTTTTCCAAAGTTATTACATAATGAATACCGACAAAGCCCCAGTTTTGTTACAGGCTTTCAAAACCAACTAAAACCAATTTTACTTGCGCGAAATTAAAAAATATGTAAGAACCATTTATTCCTATAGTTTTTTTACAAGGATAAAGGGAAATTTCTATGTCTTTCTTTGATGTTGAAACAATCGAGGTAGGGGATTTAGTAACGGTTGAGAGATGTTTGAAGCTGCCAAATAAAATAGGAGTTTATTCAGGAGAATGTGAAGTAGCTGGATGGATGCTGATTTGTTGCAACACGGATCCAACTATTCAAGTTTGTGTTCCTAAAAGCATTGTTACTTTTTATCAAAAAAGATTTAAGAAGTAATTTTATAATAAAGGTCTCGTTTTTTAATGGGGCTTGCTTTTTGCCTGAATTTAGTTATTACTTGATTATAAACTAAATATGGAAGATTTAACAATCCCAGAAACCAAAGATTTACTGCATAGCCAAGCAGGTTTAACAAGGATTAATCTTAATTCTGCTCAAAAAGATAGTCTTTCCCAGCTTTCTGGTACTGAAGTTTATTTACGAAATGTGATGCAGGAAAACCAAATGGAAATTTCCCAGTTACAAGATTTAGCCAAGCAAAATGCTTTTATTTATCTTCAACGGCAGCAATTGGGTCAGAAATTAAATATTTTTGAAGAGAATAATTTGTATGTTACTTTGGTTGAAATTCAACATAAACTTGGTCTGAAAAAAGTTCCTAGAAGAATAGAATGTTATGATATTTCTCATCTTTCGGGTAAATTTGTTTATGGATCAATGGTGGTTTTTAAAGACGGAAGGCCTTCCAGTAAAGATTATAGATTGTTCAAAACCAAGGAACAAAACGACGATTTTGCAAACCACAAAGAAGTATTAACCCGTAGAATAAAAAAATATTTTGAATTTCAGGAAAAGATAGATTTTAAGTTTAATGGTGGATTGGCTCCAGATGGTGTCGCTCCAGATTTGTCCGGCCAAGATATGTCTCAACAAGAAATGTCCATTCGCGATATGTCCATCCTTGATATGTCCATCCGCGATGGACGCTACGGTGGTGAGGTGTTGAACACGAACGGTAAAGTTAATCCTTGGGAATTACCAGATTTAATTATTGTGGACGGTGGTAAAGGGCAGTTAAGTTCAGACGAAATGGTGCTTGCTGAATTTAACTTACTTGGAAAAATTGAAATTTGTTCCTTGGCTAAAAAAGAGGAAGAGGTTTTTTTGCCGAACCAAACCGACCCAGTTTTGCTGGAAGGGCAGGCCAGGTTTATGGTTCAACGCATCCGCGACGAAGCTCACCGTTTTGCCATTACAAGTAATAGAAACGCCAGACTTAAAACTGCCTCAAAAAGCCAACTAGATGATATTGCAGGAATTGGCCCTGTAACCAAACAAAAACTTTTAAGTACCTTTGGTTCGGTAACCGAAATTGCCACTGCCATAGATAAAAACCCAGAGTTAATACATGAACTTGTTGGGGCAAGTGTTTTTTCCAAATTGAAGAAATTTTTTGGGGTTTAGCGAGCGCCTTTTAGCATTCTCTTGACTGACAGATATTAATAAGCTTCAGTAAAATAGTTCCACTTTATATATTCTAAAGTTATGGTAAAGGGGCTGGCAGAAAGAATTTGGGAATTACTTTCCCTTGAAAATTTAACTGATCAACAAAGATTGGTGAAATTACGGTTCGAGTATTGGGGGCTAGTAAGCATTGAAGAATCAATTGACCCAGCTTTCAATAAATTAAAACAAAGGTTTTTAGAAGAAAAAGAAGCAGAAAAAGATAGTTTGTAACAAATTTCCACAGGTCTCACTTAACACATTCAAGAGTGAGGCTTTTTTCATGTTGTAAAAGATTTATAGTGTATTAAGTTTTTTAAGACAGAAAGATGTCTTTGTGTTTTGAAGTAAGATTGACATTGCACATTTAACTTGATAATAGTGAATTATTCTTTATAAGAAAAGGTTAATAAAAATGGCTCATAATTTCCCAGAAGGTTATCCTAAAGAATGGATTGAGGCTGAAGAAGATATGCCACCAGATTGGTATATTGCATTTGCTTTATCGGGAGATAATAACATTTCAGATAAGATTTTGAAACAAGATTTGTCCACAAGGTTTCCAGAATTATCGGAAGACGCAATTAACGATGCTGTCACCCTTGGAAAGAATCGTGTAAAACATTTACTTTCTAACGCAATGAATCACACCAATAATCTGTTTGGGTAATTTAAAAAAGTCCTCCTCCAAATTCTGAGTGAGGCTTTTTCTTTTTTCTCATAAATATTATAATTTTAAAGGAAGTTTTGTTTGCCTGCTAAAACTTAAAACTTATTTTTATTGACATAATCCACCTCAAGACTTTTATACAAATTAGTTTTGGAAGTGGAGCAATTATTATGACTATTCTAAGTGAACCACCTGTTGAGGTTACTGGTCAACAAGAAGATTCCACCTCGCTCGGTGGATTTTTAGAAATTCCAGCGGGAGAAAATTGTGTATAATTTTTTAGAAGTCTCATTAATATTTTGCAATGAGACTTTTTTTAATGCTTGACACTTTGCTAAACAAGCACTACGCCGGAAGTTATTATGTCTCTACTTTCAACCTCTAATCTATCTAAAGACTATGGAAATGGGAAGGGAGCTTTTGAAATTTCTATTGCCATAGAAGCTGGGGAAATTGTGGGTTTTATTGGCCCAAATGGTGCTGGGAAAAGCACAACAATAAATATGTGTTCAGGTCTTATTAGGCCAACCGAAGGTTCTTTTCAGCTTTTTGATCAAGATGTAACTTATCAAAATATTCATAAGTTTTACCCCCAAATTGGTTTGCTACTTTCAGAAGTGAATTTCGACAAAAATCTAACACCTCAGGATATTTTCCAGGAAAACCAAACCTTACTTGGAATTAATTGCACGGCTAGATGGAAAGAACTTGCCACTCTTTTTCAAGTAGATTTAAAGAAAAGTTTTGGTAGTTTAAGTTTTGGCAACCGAAAGAAAATTGGAATTATTAACGCCATAATGCATAATCCAAAATTAATAATTTTAGACGAGCCAACTAGTGGCCTAGACCCTTTGGTGCAACAGCATTTTATGAATGTACTTAAAGATTTAGCTAAGTCAGGTTCGGCCATTTTGCTTTCCTCCCATGTTTTAAGTGAAGTTCAGGCTTTTTGCCAGAGAATTATAATGATTAAATCAGGTAAAATTATTTTGGAAGACACAACCCAGTCCATTTTAAACAAGGCTGCACGACTATTTAGAATCAAAAATATTGAAGAAAGTCTTTTGTCGCAAATTCAAGCAGTGGCAGCAATTACTAAAATTCAGCAAGAAGTGGATGAAACTTTGCTTTACACCACAGAGTTCGAAAAAGTTTTAAAATTTTTAATTGAACAAGATTTTTACGACTTTTTCTTGGAAAGACCAAGTTTGGAAGAAATGTTTTTAGAACTATACTAATATGACTACAATTCAAAATTTAATATACAATTCAGCCACTTTTTTGTATTATAGAATAAAAAGACGCTGGGTGAATATGCTTATTTGGGCTGCTGTTTGGCTGGCTTTAGGCCTAACTTACTCCACTTTGTTCAATTCCTTAAGCAGCGGAGCTAAAGATTTCCAAACTGCTATTCAATCTTTACCTAAAAGTATTACCACCAGTTTCAACATCGGCGAAGATTATTTAAGTAAAGTAGAAAACTTTCTATCTGGGCAATTTTTAACCTTGTTTACTTTGGCTGGAACTGTGTTTGGGGTGATGATCGGGGTAGGGGAAATTGGCGGAAAAATTGAAGATGGCACTTTGGTTCATTTCATGACTAAAAACCTATCTAGAATTCAGATTTATCTACTACAAAATTTAACCAACATTGTATTTCTGGGGGTGTCTAATGTAATAATTTGGGCTGGAATATATCTAGAATTTAAACTCTTTGCCACCTCTCAATCAGATATTCATTCTCAGTTTTTTGCATTAGGTTGTTTAGCTACTTGGTTAATGTTTGTGGCAGCCAGCAGTTTTGGCCAGTTTTTAGGAGCTTGGTTTTCTAAAAATATTGCCCAATATTCAGGAATCACTATCCTAGTTTTTATGTGGTTTTTGCACGGGCTTAGCA
The DNA here is from genome assembly GCA_044378055.1 of Bdellovibrionales bacterium. Taxonomy (GTDB): domain Bacteria; phylum Patescibacteriota; class JACMRA01; order JACMRA01; family JACMRA01; genus JBILXY01. The sequence goes on from JBILXY010000001.1 coordinate 52,735, forward strand.
ATACCGATGGCTATCCAGATTGGTTAAAACCTCTAACAATTTTTTACTATTTAGATGTGCCAAAACTTCGAGATGAATTTTTACTCGATACCTCCCGCACTTTAGTTTTCGTATTGATTACAATAATTTCTGTAATTTTTGGCTCGGCTATTTTTCGCCAAAAAGATTTAAGGTTATAGCTAGACCCGGCTTTTTCTTGCCCAAAATACTAATCTACTTCACAACCAAAACATGACCAACTTTGACCAAGAATTTGCTAAGTTAAATCCGGCTCAAAAAGAAGCGGCGGAAAATATTTATGGGCCTGTAATTGTTATGGCCGTTCCTGGTTCTGGTAAAACCCAGCTCCTATCAATGCGAATCGGTCAGATTTTAAAAACCACAGACACCTTGCCTTCCTCCATTTTATGCTTATCTTTTACCGAAGCGGCTGCAAGTAACATGAGGAAAAGGTTGTTCTCGCTTATTGGCCAACAAGCCCACCAAGTGGCTTTTCACACTTTCCACAGTTTTGGAAGTGAAGTTATTAACCAAAACCCGGAAGAATTCTTTTTCGGTGCAAGTTTCAGCCCAATAGATGAATTAGGTCAGTATCAAATTTTAAGGAATATTTTTGAAAATTTAAATTGGGAAAACCCACTTCGTTCCTATCATCCTGATCAAGATTTTGTTTATTTATCAGACACTCAAAATTCTATTCAGAAATTAAAACAGGCCGGAATTTCACCTGAAGATTTGGTGCAAATTATTCAAACTAATACCAGTTTTTTGAATGAAATTAGCGAAATATTACCTGAAGAATTTAATCAGACTACTTCCAAAAAACATTTTCCAATTTGGCAGGAATTTGTAAATAAATGCGAAGAAATTTCCGCCAAGCATATTCAAGCTGCAATGCAAAAAAATTATGAATGGTTGAAAATTTTCCCTAGCTTAGCAGAAACTTTCCTTATCGATTTGCAACTTGCTAACAACGCCACCATAGAAAATGAAGATACAAAGGCAATTACTGAATGGAAAAAACAAAATTTAGAAAAGGATAGTTTGAATCAAAAAGTTTTTAAAGAGTTAAAAAAGATTAAAAAACAAACTGCCTTGGTTGAAATTTATACGAAGTATCAACAAGAAATTCACAAGCAAGGATTATATGATTTCGCCGACATGTTAATGCAAGTTGTGGCCAAAATGGAAGATAAAAATAATCCAGAACTAGCTTTTAATTTGCAAGAAAAATATCAATACATTTTAGTGGATGAATTTCAAGATACCAACGGGGTTCAACTTCGTTTACTCTTAAATTTACTTAATTCCAACATCCCAGATTACCAACCAAACATTTTAGTAGTAGGTGATGACGACCAAGCAATTTACAAATTTCAAGGTGCAAATATCCAAAACTTATGGAAGTTCAAGCAAACTTTTCCAGAAAGTAAGGAAATTAATTTGAATTTAAATTATCGTTCCAACCAAGAAATTTTAGATGTAGCCGCCCAAGTAATAGAACAAGTAGAACAAAGATTTTCTAGAGAAATAGGAATGGATAAAAGCCTAATTTCAGCTATTGCATAAAAATAAAAAATCTGTTAGTCTATTAATTAGGTCAATTTGAGGATAGAATTGCTTATGGACACTCGAAAAGGAGCCTTCGTTAGCTCACAAGCGGCTATTAAGTTTGAGAATTTTCTAGATATAATGGAAAGCCTAGATGAAACGGGAAATATTGCAGCTAAAAGATCAGAACTTAATAAGTTACATAACTCTTCTCTTTCAATACTATGTAAAATTATTCAATTTATTGAAAGTGATAATGAATTACATTCAATTTTTGTTGATAACGAAACATTTATTAGGGCAAAAAGTAAAGCAGTTTTCCTCCCCTAATAGAGCCATTTTTAAACAATCGGCTCTTTTTCTTTGGCTTAATTTCTTTTAATACAAAACTTTCAAAACCTCCAGGCTTATTCCGCTTACGGAATATTGTTGTGGCTTAAATTCAAATTCATCTTTGTTTTCCAATTTGGCTTTGGCTTCTTTTGTAACCAGAATTTCACCTCTTTCGGCTATATCTTCGCCTAATTTACTGGCTAAATTAACTGCGTCACCGAACATATCTTTTCCTTCAATAAGAAGAATTTTTCCATAAGCAATACCAATACTAACAAATAAATCTTTAGTATCCTCGGTCATTGTATTCATGGCTTGTAAGGCAATATTAATTGAAATGGCTGCTTGAATTGCATCTTCAACTTTGTTAAAACAGGAATACAAATTATCTGCTTCAAATTTTATAATTTCTCCATTAAACCTTTTCACAATTGGGGCGGTGGCAAGTTGCATTCTTCTGATCATTCCAAGAAAGTGGGTAAGGCCGTGTTTCTGCACCAAATAGGTAAAACCAGACATGTCTAAGCAAAGAACTGCTCTGTCTTTGCCATAAGTTTCCCAAAGTTTAGCCTCCTCAATTTTAGCTAAATCTCCGTTAGCTGCGTTGTATTTATCTAGGGCTTGGTAAAATGATTGCATGTTTCAGAAAAGCGATATTTTTTTGTACTTGTCAAAGATAATTTACCCATATAACAATAAAAACATGAGCGTTAAATTATGGCATTTTGAAAACCAGTTAGCTGAAATAGATTGGCTGGTAGAGGCCGTGCAAGATCAAATTATTTCTGGTGTAAACCCTGAAGAAATAGCCATCATTTCGCCAAAACACAAATATTTAGAAAACCTAGTACCTTTCTTCCTGAAGAAAAATATTCCAATTTCATATATTCGCGAAAATTCAGTTTTGCAAGAACCTTCCATAATTGCCCTTTTAGATATGGCAAAATTAAGCTATTATATTACCGCCGATGTGGAAATAGCCCAGGAATTTTGGCCGAAGGTTTTAACAAACCCATGCTGGGAAATATCTTCTGAAACAATTTGGAAATTATCTTTAATCAGCCACTATAACAGGCAAACTTGGTTAGAAACCATTTTAACTTTAGAAAATAATATAACAGAAAAAGAACATTTAAAATTAGACGAAACTGAGGTTTTAAAACTGAAAAAAATTGCCAACTTTTTTATAAACATCTCAAGGCTTAGCCAAATTGAATCGGCCGAAAGAATTTTAAATAGATTGCTTGGTGCTGAAGAAACCAACATAATAGCTGAAGATGAAACCGATCAAGACACGGAAAGTGAAGTAGCGTTAAAATCTAAATCTGCAACTGAAGAATTTATTTCGCCATTTAAAAACTACTATTTTGACGAAGCTAAATTAACCAAAGAAACCGATTATTTATGGTTTTTAGCAAACCTTAGGGTGCTGGTTGATCAGCTTCGAAAGATGAATTCTACAACCCAAATTTTATTACCAGATTGGTTGAATTCTTTGGAAATTCTTACTAAAAGCCGAAGGCCGCTAATATCAAAACTTAACATCGGCGATTCTAAAGGGGCGGTTAATTTTCTTACGGCGCATTCGGCAAAAGGGTTGGAATTTGAAACAGTTTTCTTAATTCACTGCAACCAAGAAGTATGGTCCTCTAAAACCAGAGCGTCTAAACTTAGTCTGCCCAAAAACCTAAGTCTTCAACAAAATTCTGAAAATGCAGACGATAAAATTAGGCTTTTCTTTGTTTCCTTAACCAGAGCCAAAAAGAATTTGTTTTTATCGTATTCAGACCAATCAATCGAAGGCGATGCATGGGATAAGCTTAGCTTTTTAGATGGAATAAATCTGGTTGAAAAAGAAGTGAAAAAAGACATTTTAGAATTAAACAAAACTTGGTTTACTTTGGAAATGAACAAGCAAAACTTGTTAACTATTCCCGAGGCAGATTTTTTGTCTCCTGAACTTCATAACTATCAGTTAAGCGTAACCCATTTAAATAATTTTTTGAATATTTCGGAAGGCGGCCCACAATTATTTTTGAATGCTAACTTACTTCGTTTCCCTCAAGCTAAAACTTTGAAATCTACATTTGGAACGCTAATGCACGAAAGTGTAGCCAATTTCTATAAGGAATTTTCTTCCAAAAAAGTGTTGCCAGAATTTAATTATCTTCTAGATTCTTTCAAAATTTTGCTTTCAAAACAACGGCTTTCTCTAACTGAAAAAAAGGAATTGCTGGAAATGGCTTCTGTATATTTGCTAAATTATTATGATACACGAAAAAACGAATTCAATTTTTCCGACAAAATAGAGTTTAATTTTAAAGACCAAGGCGTGGTAATAGGCGAGGCCAAATTAACCGGTAAAATAGATAAAATGATAATGCTGGAAGATGATAAGAAAATTAGTGTGGTAGATTTAAAAACCGGAAAACCATTAACTAAATGGCATGAAAAAGGGAATACACCAGAGGCTCAGAAGACAGATAAATATAGAAGACAGCTAGTTTTTTATAAAATTTTAGTAGAAAATTCCAGAGAATTTAAAGGCAAATATTCAGTTGATTTTGGCCTGCTAGATTTCATTCAACCTGAAGAAGACACCAACAAATTGTATTTATTAGAAACCCCAATTACTAACGCTGAAGCCGAAGAATTAAAGCTGTTAATTCAAAAAGTATGGAATAGAATTATGACCAAAAACTTTTCCATTCCAGACAAAAAATATTCCGAAGGTGTAAAAGGCACCCAAGAATTCATCCAAGATTTATTGGCAGAGTAAGCTCTGGTCATAAGTGTAGCGGCGATCGAGGATCGCCAAGGGCAAAATGCAGGGAAGTACCCCTGGTAAGGGGTCAAGCCAAAGGCTTGGGGGTAGCAGGGAGGCTGTTTGCTTTCAACCCACACCCTTTACTAGAAAGAATTTTCGTAAAGTCAGACTAAATTTTATCTAAACACTTTCTTATTTCGTTTAAAGCCTTATCTAAAAGTTCTTGATTATCAGATTTATAAATCCAAGTGCTAAGGCCAGAAGGATGGGGCAGAACAATTACAGGGTAAACTTTATCACCAATATTAAAAGGAATAATTTCAAACTTTTTCCCCACAAAATCAACCAATTCAATTTTCTCATTCGTATTTAAAATAGCTTGAACTGCAATTTTTCCTATTGCTACAATTACTTTTGGGTTTATTGTATTTACCAAATCTCCCAAACGGTTTTGATTTTTTAGAATTTCCTGCCAAGTTGGATGGCGGTCAGCCCTACCATTTTTTCCTGGATAAAAATCAAGCACTGCATTGAACATAGCAATTTCTAGCACTTGTTCTTTATTCAAGCCAATTTTCTCTAGCCATTTGTAAAGTCGAGATCTTGCAAAAGGATAGTCTGTTGGTTTTTCTGGTAAGGCTTGTCCTATAAATAGTAATTCTTTTGACATGAGGCTAGGTTTACAGCAGATGGTTATAGTTGATGAAGTAAATTCAATAAATCATTTGAATTATCATCAAGCAAAAATCCTTGAACTACTTGACGAATTCAAGCAAAAAACAATCAATAAAAGGGCAGGAGATGTCGCATAGAGGCCTAGTGCGCTCGCTTGGAAAGCGAGTATACCAAAAGTATCGGGAGTTCGAATCCCCCCATCTCCGCCACTGAAATAAAAATAAATAATTAATTATTTATTTAAGAGCTAAATATAATTGTAGTTAATTTTATATATTATTTTTGACTTAACTGATTTATATTCATAGTTCATCATAAAGAGTAAATTTAATTTATATATGGAAATAAAAAAATCTAAACAAATGCAAACAGGAAAATCTTTTGAGTATTCTTTACTTGTTCAATTCAAAGAGAAGTTATCTAGCAAAACTAATGTAGAAGTAATTCAAAATACTTCTTTAAACATAGCGAAAGAGTGTTATGAAAATTTGTCACAAATACAAAAAAGCGAGTATTCCTTGTCTGCAAGTTTTGCAGTTAATTTTTTGATGGATATTGAACCTAGACTGTCTAATGGAATTAGTGAAGAGGATGTTCTCCAACTTGAAATATTGTCTGATGATAAAGGAAAATCTGGAGATGTAAGGGATGTAATTGCGATTCGTCTTTTACAAAAATGGGAAATCGGCGTGTCAGCAAAAAATAATCATCATGCAGTAAAACACTCAAGACTTTCTTCAAGCATAGATTTTGGAGAAAAATGGTTTGGAATTAAAGCATCTAAAAATTATTTTGATTCTGTAATACCAATTTTCAATAGTTTAGCAATAATTAGAAATGAAAGTAATGCAACGAAAAAATGGAGTGAACTTGGTAACTATGATTTAAATATCTACACACCAATTTTAAAAGCGTTTGTTGAAGAATTAAAAAAGACACAAGATGAGAATCCAGATAAGGTTGCCCCAAACATGGTTTCCTATCTTGTAGGAAATAAGGACTTCTACAAAGTAATTAAAGGGAAAAATAAAGTCGAAATCCAAGCTTATAATATGAAAGGTACTTTAAATTTACCATTTAAAAATATTGAACCAAAATATAAAACATCAAGAGTTCCTTTGCCAACTAAAATTATTGATATTAATTTTAAAACTAACAGTAATAATACTGTAATTGTTACTATGGATAATGATTGGATTTTGTCTTTTAGAATTCATAACGCCAGTTCTAGGGTCGAACCTTCACTTAAATTTGATATAAATCTTCTTAAGTCGCCGAAGAAGTTGTTTAAAAATACACTTAAAATTAGCTAAGATTGAATATATGAATATTGCTTCCTTTTTTTCAGGTGCTGGTGGTTTAGATAAAGGCTTTGAAAAAGCTGGTTTTCATGTTGTTTGGGCGAATGAATATGACTCTGTGATTTGGGATACTTTCAAACTAAATTTTCCAAATACTGAATTAAACACTAAAAGTATAACTAATGTAACAAGTGATGAAGTGCCAGATGTAGATGGAATAGTTGGGGGTCCGCCTTGTCAAAGTTGGAGCGAGGCAGGGGCTGGCAGAGGAATTAATGATCAGAGAGGTCAGCTGTTTTATGACTATATTCGTATTTTAAAGAGTAAACAACCAAAATTTTTCCTTGCGGAAAATGTATCTGGAATTCTACATCCAAAACATTCAGAAGCATTCAATGCAATTCTTAATGAGTTTGAATCTGCAGGCTATACAATTTCATATAAACTTTTAAATGCAAATGATTTCGATGTTCCTGAAGATCGTTTAAGACTAATAATTGTAGGATATAGAAAGGATTTAAAAAAGAAATTTGAATTCCCAGAGCCACAAAAACACAAACCTGTTTTAAAGGATGCAATTTATGATTTAAGAATGGCAAAACCTGCTTTAGAAAAAAATAAAACTAATGGTGATAGTTTACAAATTCCAAACCATGAGTATATGATAGGTGGATTTTCAACAATGTATATGTCTAGAAATCGTGTTCGCTCATGGGATGAACCATCTTTTACTATTCAAGCAGGTGGTCGTCATGCACCACTACACCCTCAAGCTCCTAAGATGCAATTCATATCTCAAAATGTTAGAATCTTTGTTCCAGGAAAAGAAGCTCTGTATCGTCGATTGAGTGTAAGAGAATGTGCAAGAATACAAACTTTTCCTGATGATTTCATTTTTATTTATCGAGATGTAGCAGATGGTTATAAAATGATTGGTAACGCAGTACCAGTCAATTTTGCTTTTCATATTGCAAAAAAAATCATGACCGATTTATCGTAACATACAAGTAATAACTTTATAATTTGTGATAAAGCTTTTTATTAAAACCGATTTTTCTAAGATAAAATAAAGATATTTATATTGTGAATTACCACTTTCAAAAAAAATAGCTACTCCCTCGTATTTTGAAAATTAAATTATACTAACCTGTTATGACCAAACCAACCTACACCATCAAAAATAAAATCTGGGTTTGGCGGGGGAAGGCGGCTTGGCATTTTGTTACTATTCAGAAAAATACTGCCGATGAAATTAAGGCTATGTTTGGTTATTTAAAGGCTGGTTGGGGTTCTTTGCCTGTAAAGTTACAACTTGGACAAAGTGTTTGGAAAACTTCTATATTTCCAGATTCCAAAAGGGGTGGGTATTTAATACCAATCAAAAAAGCTATTCTGAAAGCCGAAAAATTAAATGTCGAGGATAAGGTGGAGATTCACCTGGAAGTATTAACCTAAATTGACTCCCTATGTACATGTCTGAAATCTATTTTTCAAACTTAAATTACAAATAATTCGTCTTCATGTAATGGGAAACACCCCGTCAACTTCATCCCAAAAATTAAAATTTTCGGGAGCCCTTGAAAGTTGCCACCCCTCAAGAGGGGAATTAGGATAGACACTAAGTAATAACCCTATACAAAACCCTGTCTTCCTGGGAAACAATGTATAAATTTCCGCTTCCATCTAAGTGAATGCTTCCGGCTGAAATTGATAAGTTTTCTTGAATTTTAGAAATTGTGTTCAGTCTTAAATTAATTTTTAAAATTACATCTTTACTTACATAAGAAGTGTAGGGAACTTTGCTTTCTTTTAGCAAACAATAGGCAGTGCCTGAAACATCTAAAGCACATCTTTGGGCTAGCAGGGTTCCAAAAACTTTATTCTGGCTTAAGGTAAAGTCTAATTGTAAATCGGTTGGGTTTCCGGTTGGGTTCACTTTGAAATCCAGCCAAACGCTTTGGTATAAAGTAAGTTCAGTTGGTTTCTGGCTGAAGGTTGTAACAATTAAACTATCTGGGCCGTAAACCACAGATTGAACTTGGGCTTTGCTGAATATTTTTTGTGGTGGAGTTTTTTCTTTTACCGACCAAATTTCCATATTTCCTTGTCTGGTTGGATTTTCCCAAGCTATAAAGTATAATCTTTGGTTAAAGTTTACCAGTTCAACCATGGAAGTTGTAATTGTGGGGCTGATTGTGGCTAAAACAGTATCGGTGGTTAGGTTAATATTATCTGAAGAACGAACAGTGTAAAGGTTGCTTGTGAAGTTAATGTAGGCCCACTTTGAAACTGTTGGAACCCCAGAGCTATTCAGAACAAAATATTGGGTTAAACTAAAATTAGGCTGGGCAATTTGTTTGAATTTTCCATCTGGTGAATAAACTGTGCTTCTATTTGGTTCGTTAATTATTACGCCTTCAGCAGAATTGGAGATGCTAGGAACGGCAAAGCTTGGTGAATTTTCAATGTCTTTGTTGTTCAGCCTTAGTTTTAAACTGCTATTTAAGTAAATAGGTTTTCCGTTACCTGCAAAAGCAAGGCCATTGCTTCCCAAAGCTACTGGATCTACTCTTTCTAAAATTTGGGAATCACCAAAAGACGCGGTGCTAACTTGTTTTTTTATGCCGCTATCACCAGTTAAATTAGAATTTGTAGTTGTGTTGGAACTTCTTCCGCCAAAGTTTAATTGAATAATTCCGATTAAAAGCAAAATAACACCTACGCTAACTGCTACAATAAAAATTATTCTTTTTTTGCCTAGCGGGTCATTCCATGTGGAAACTAAATTTTGAAACATATTATGAGATCAGGTAAAAAGTTTGGTTTGCCCCAATTAAAGGTGTTCTAATTTCAACATTCCCAGATAACTTTGGAACAGCTATACCATTTCTAATTTCTAATAGTTTGTTGGTGGTTATGTCTAGCCCACAAGTTTCGAAAGTTACAGTATAGTTTTTAGCTGCAGGTTTTCCTTTGGCTTTCAATACTGAATAATTCCAAACACAGCCAGTTTTATAACTTGGGGTAGGGGCAATTTCAATCGGTAAAATTTCCAATTCTTCTTTGTTAAATAAAACCCCTGGGTAAAGCCTGGCTGAATCACGAAGTGGGGTTAATTGGTTTTTAAGTCCTTCATCCATAGTACTTAAAGTATCAATAAAACCACCAATTTCTAGGTTAATACAATCTTGAATTGATTTGGCATTTAAGAATGGTTCTTCGCATAAAGCCTGAATTCCTAAAATTTCGCTTACATTATTTTGGGCTTTAGTATATTCTTCAGTAGTTTGAGCTAAGACAGCGATTGAAAAATTAAATGATAACATTAAGCATATTAAAAATATGGTTGTGGCTTTTTGAATATACTGATTTTTAAAAGAATTTTTCATAATTATATATTTATTTCAGCTTATTTTATATTTGGATTGAAAGAAGGTGTTTTACCAGAAGTGCCTACTGTTGAACCAAGCGTTGATAAATCTTTAATTAGACTTGCATTAGTTTGTTGGCTTCCAATAGTAACCGCTCCATTCAAAGCTGCATTAGTAACGCTAGTATTAAACTGAGCCGTGTTTGTATTTGCTCCCGGTGTGCTTGTTCCAGGGGTGGAACTTTGGGAAGTTAAATTACCTAAATTTAAAAAGTCAAAGTTTAGCAAAGTAGAGTTTACCGTGTTTAAAAATAATACTGGACCACCAATTAAAATAAGCCCAACTGTAACTTCCCAAACTGTATTTACAGCATCATTGGTGGCATTCCCGTTGGCAAAAGGGTTGTAATCTTCTATCGCGTTGAAGCCAACCCTAAAGGCAATTAAGAACAAAGCCACTACGAAGGAAAATGTAAAAATAGAGCTAAGACAAGCCTGAATTAAAGCAGCTCCATTCTTCCCATCTCCCGAAAAATTACATTCGGCAAAACCGACATTAGGGCCAGTTCCCTGGGCAGAAACTGTAATATTTGAAACCCCAGTAAAAGATAGCATTAGTAGCAATCCTGTAAGGGAAACCAATATATTCTTAAAAACTCCTTTCATAGCTTTATTCTACCTTAGTTTTTCATTATTTGCAATAAAAATTTTAAAAGAATAAACTAGGTTATGTTTCAACTACATCCCTCTTTCCCCAAAGTGATTATTTTATATGGTCCTCCGGCTGCAGGTAAGGGAACTCAAACAGAATTTTTGAAGGAACATCTTCCCAATTATTTTCATATTGATTTTGGTACAGAAATTAGAAATTTCATAAAAATTCACAAAGAATCAGACAAAAAAGACGATAATTACAAGTTGGCCCAGAAAATGGAATTACTAATGCAAACTGGGCCTGTAGAATTTGAAGACTTGAAATTTGTAGTTGAGAAAAAAATAATCGAAGCCGTAAAGCAAGGAAAAGGATTAATAATCGAAGGCCCTGGAAGGCAAATTACTGAAGCTCATTGGCTTTCAAAATTCCTGCATGAAAACGGTTTAAGCGTAGCTATATTTCACTTACACTTAAATTTGGAAGATATTGTAGCTAGGGTTAAAACCAGGTTCTATGCACCCAATAATAATCATCCATTTTCCTCCTATGAGGATGCTTTAAAAGCCTGTAAAGCTGGGGAAATTCCTTACCAAAGAAAAGAAGATGTTGATGTTGAAAAAACCATTTCTAGATACAGAAATTTATATAAGAAATCTTTTGCTAAAATTTTGTTCATATACCAATTAGAGGCAAAGGCTGAAATTTTTGCCATTGATGCTTCTGAAAGTATTGAAATGGTTAGAAATAGTATTTTCAATATTTTGAAGAAATTTTACTCTCCCGTTTAGTCTTCAAAATTTAGGCTAAATAGGATCAAAAATAGAAGGTTTTTCCACTTTGTTGTTTATAAATTCACTTATTTTCCAGCCTCCAAAAATTGATGGTAAAATACCAATTCCATTACAACCTAAATTGTATAAAAGTCTGGAATTTAACTTTTCAGGCCCTATCTTTCTAATTCCATTTTCTGTGTAGCCCATTAAACCATGCCATTTAAAATCATAGTCTATAGTATTTGGCGTATATTTAAATTCCTTGATTAAAAAATTAGAAATTTCAAGATAATGTTTTTTATCCGGAGTTGATGTTTTTTGATAATAGGCTTTGTCGGCCAGTTCAGATTCAGGCCCACCTATACAAACCAAGCTTTTGTTTTTGTGAAAAATAGTTTCATAATTCCTTCTGGTTACATAATAATAAGGTTCCGCTTCAGCAGTATTGCCTTCAGAACTATCGGCCAGAATATAGCTTGTAGCCATTGGCCCTCTTTCTCTTTCCTCCAAGTAACCTGCCATATAGCCAATTCTTCCTATAATATTCTTCCTGAATTTTTTGTTGATATCTTGCCCAATTTTGTTGGTAAGTTTAATATGCTCGAAACCGTTTGTACAAAGAATTACTTTGTCTGCTTGTATAGTTCCTTTTATTGATAATGCCTGAATATTATCAGCCCCGAGAATTACTTCTTTCACCAAAGAATCTTCCCATATTCTGAACCTTTCTGGGTATTTAGTAAGTAAAATATTCACAATCTCTTCTGAGAATTCAGCACTGTTCAAAACACCTTTTCGTATTCCAAAAGCAGCAAAATAATCTGTATTTTTAGTTTCCAGTAAATCCCAAATTTCTTGTTCATCAACCACCTGCAAAAGACTTGAGTATTTTTCAGGAATAGAATTTTTCTGCAAATACTGTTTGCTTATTAAAGCTGAAGTAATATTGGCATCATGAGTATCTCTAATTAATTTATTTTCCAGAAAGTCTTCAGCCTGGCTCCAAGTTTTTGTTCCTGCATATCCATTAATCTTGGCATACGAGGCAGCTAACTTTTCAGAATAGAATATTTCATCCAACAATTCCCATCCTGAATTTATATTTAGCTGTGCTTCTACAGCTAAATCCATACCAAATTCTTTGACGATATCTGCAAAAGGTCTTTCAAAATATCCCACCACTTGCCCTGCATTGTGCCCAGAGGCCCCGTGGGCAATTCTTCCACCCTCAATAAGACCAATATTCAAATTGGTATTTTTTAGCAGATAATAGGCGGTTGAAACACCAGCAATTCCGCCACCAATTATTAAAATATCAGCTTTTTCATCAGTGTTTAAAAAATTGACTTTTCTTTTTAGATTTAACTGGGCAATCCAAGGCGAATTATTCATATTTATATAAATTTACTATAAAGGTTATTTTTCGCCAAGTTTGAAACTCAGTCAGTTTTTAACTGTTTGCTAAGACTTCAATCCACTTCTGCCTTTCGTCCCATTCCATAACTCCGGTTGGTTGGGTTAGTCCAAATTCTGTTCCAACTCCGGTTGAAAATATTAATACTTTTTTCCCAGATTTAATTTGCTCAGCTCCTTTAATCAAAGCAAGCTTAAAAGCCTCAAACCGATCCACACTGCTATCATATTTAGCCAACTTTAATTTAGGATCGTAGTTTTTAGCAAGTAATTCTATAATACTATTCGGATCATCATCTTGCCCGTAATTGTCGGTTGTAAGAACTGTAAAATCTGCTTTGGAATAACTTAAATCGCCTAACAAAGGTTTTTTCCAATCGTCTCTACCAACTCCGTCGCAGGAAAGAACATGAATAATATAATCAAATCTTTGTTGTTTCTTCCATTCCAGAAAAGTATCTAAAACTAATTTTAAACTTTCAGGCTCGTGGGCGTAATCTACGATGATAGATAAATTTTCCGGCTGTTGAAATCGTGTAACAATATTTGCATTGATTAATTTCTTCAAATCAGTTTTAGGTTTGTAAATTTGAATTCCATTAGAAAAAATCCATTCCATTCTTCCAGGTAAATTTCCTACATTATTAAATATTTGTTTTATAGTATTGGCTTCTAACAACGAAGGAGAATATTGGCAGGCCACTTTCCAGGCAAAAAATAAGTCCGTTATTTCAAAATTAGCCACAAGTTTGGTGTCGTAAATCTGGTTACCAATTTTAATACTCAGGAAAATATCTTCGTTTTTAATTATTTCAAAATCTTGTCCTTCCACAATTTTTTCTAAATTCCAAGAATCACTTAAACTAGTTGCTACATATTCAGAAATTTCATTAAAATTCTCAATCTGCTTGGTTTCTCCATTAATGAAAATATTTGCTCCTTTTCTGGTATGTGAAAACAATTTACTTTTGGCTTTCAAGTAATTTTCCCAACTGCCGTGGGCTTCAATATGCTCTGGAAAGGCATTTAAAAATACTGCAGTATCAAATTTTCTAATTCCCCAATGTCTGTTTTGTTCCAGTCCTTGGCTAGTCATTTCTAGAATAACTGCTTTGCATCCATTAAATCTCATCTTATCAAGAAGTTCATTCATTTTCCAACCATCGATAGTACCCATTTTATAGGGGTTTAGAAATTCCTTTTCACCATCATAAATTAAAGCTGTGGAAATGTAACCAGTTTTTACACCGCTTTCGTTTAATAATTTAGCAGTTAAAATAACTGTACTAGTTTTACCCTTTGTGCCATTAATTCCTATTAAATGTATTTCAGGGTTGGTGAAAGGAGAGTTAAGTATAAGTTTATTTAAGCCTTTCCAAGTAAAAACATGAGTTGGCCTTCCAAACCAAATATTAGATAATAATCCTTTGAAACCATGACCAATTGGCCTAATTTTTTTGGTTAAATTTGGACCTATAATTTTCTTAATTGGCTTTAAAAAAGACTTCATGCTTAATTACTTAGTTTAAAAATAATCGTTCAAGCTACCTTCATTGGAATCAAGTTTGAATTCTTCCAAAGTATCCAATTCTTCAGGGGCATTGTTTGATGCAACAACAGGCTTTTCTTTGCCACTAGATTTTACAACGCTTCCGAAAGCTCCCCAGGTTGGTGTGGCATCTTTAGGAATAGTAATTGAAACTTCGTCACCGATTTGAAGGCCTAGATTTTTAATTGCATAAGTAGCACTGGCTTTTAGTATTTTAACAGGTTTAGCTAATTTATCCACAAGTACAACGAAATCTTCGCCTTCAACAGTGAAAGTACCAACAACTCTTTCTCTGGCTGCTAATAAAATTGGTTTATAAATTTCTCTTTCAGCAGTTAGAATCCACTTTAATCTATCACCAACAACTAATTGGGTTTTGCTGGCATAGTTGGCTGGAACTATGTAAACTTGGCCATTGTCGCCAATCATTTGTTGTCCATCAAAATATCCTTCTACAACTTCCAAGGCTTGTTCTTCATCATAGCTTTTTGGAGCAGTGGCTCTGGTAGCTGAAGTGGTGGAAATTCCCTTATCATCAGCTAATTGTGATAATAAAATTCTAGCAGTTTTTAAATTACTTTCCATGATTTCGATTAAACTTAAAATCGATTGTACTTTTTTTGCGGACATATTTGTTATTAATAATTAATTTATTTATTAGACAGGCTGTGATTAACTATTTATGTTAGTTTGTTTATTTTTTAGTTAGCTTGTCAAAATTATAAGCCGCAAAGACCTCTCAGATGATTTGAAACCGTTGCTGCATGAACAAATTGTTTATTATTTAGATAATTTGAATCAATTTGATATAGCAAGTTTAATATAATTTTAGAAGGTTCAAGTTCAGGGTGTCGAAGGGCGGTAAGGCCTGTATTTAAATAGCCACTAAATAAGGGTGACTGTAAAAAATTCATAAAATAGCAGCGCCTTACATTTAAATTTGGAATTCCAGCAAAAAGGGTATCTAATTTTTTAAGAAAAGTCTGAAGAATTTGGTCGCCATTATCATTAATATTAAAAGTAATGTGCTTTGGCTGAAGTTGGGAAAGCTGAGCTGGATGACTAAAATCTGCAAGAGTATTAATTGCAGGAACTTTATCAGTGGTTATGGCCTGTGGTGTTGGTCCTCCTAAAAGTTGATTCTGACTTAAAATACTGAAACTAATAACCTTTTTAGGCTTTGGTGGCAGTACTGCATTGATAACTTTGGAAATAGCATCTGGTGGTTTTGGGATTTCTTGATCGAAGAATTTAGCTCTGGTTAATTGTAATTGCTGCAAAATAGCGGGAGCAACGCCGGTTTCAAGGCTTTGCCTAAGCTTCAATTTATCCAAAGGAGACATCATTGGAACTTTTTCAGACAAAAAAGACTTATCTCCAGCCGATAAAAAAGGAGTTTTAAGAATTAATGATTGAATCAAAGCGTCCATGTTATGTCTTTATTTCGCCCACCAGGGTTTTGATCTATTATGCTTTATATATTTGTTTCGGTCAAAATTATTATTCCAATAAGAAAACCCAGCCATTTCACAAGGATAATAAGCCTTAATTCTATATATTGACAATCGTTTAAGCTGAATACATTATTCAAATATGGCTTCAGTGATTGCTGTTGTAAATCAAAAAGGTGGGGTAGGGAAAACCACCAGTACAGTTAACCTATCTGCTGCTTTGGCAAGGGCTGGTTTTAAAACACTGTTAATAGACTTAGACCCACAAGCCCATTCCGTAGAGCATTTGGGTGTTAAATCCATTTCCGGAGAAACCGTTTTAGAGGTAATGCTATCATCAATAAGTGCCGAATCTGCAACCGTTCCAACTTATTTACCAAATTTATGGATGTTACCGGCCAATTTAAAATTGGGGCAATTTAATCAATATTCCCCGGTGGGAAGGCAGTTCGCTTTGAAAGAAGCTTTGAATGAAAAATTTAGAAGCAAATACGACTTTATTCTTATAGATTGCCAGCCTTCACTCTCTCTTCTAACTTTAAATGCCCTAACAGCCTCCGACAAGGTTTTACTACCAGTTCAAGCCGAATTTTTAGCCTTAGATGGGCTTACCCAACTTATTGTAACCTTGAAAGAAATTCAAAGTAAGCTTCATCCAAAGCTTCAAGTTTTAGGGGTTTTACTAACCATGTTCGATAAAAGAAATAAATTAAGCGGAGAAGTTCAAGCCGAATTAGCTAAAAATTTTGGCAGAGATTTGTTTAAAACCATAATTCCAAGAAGCGTTAGACTTGCCGAAGCGCCATCTTTTGGAAAATCAATTTTTGAATACGCCCCAGATTCCCTAGCCGCCTTTTCTTACTTAGAAGCTGCCAAAGAAATGATAGAAAAGATGAGTTAAATTATTCGTTTAAATTTCTCAATAACAGTATAAAATAAAAAAGCTTGCATATAACTTAATTATATATTTTGTTGGAATAGTTAGTAGATGTTGAACAGGAGAGTAAATTATGAGTTGGGAAAAACTGTTATCATTTCTAGAACACTATGTACTCGATTTGATTATATCAGAATTTGGATTCAAATGCTTAGTTGTGATTGTTGGAGTTCTTGGTTTACAGGTTGTTTTATCGATACTTCCTAAAACGGGTGCTTTATATTCAGGTGCAAAAATATTTCTTATAGTATCGATTTTGCCTTGTATTTATGAATTTGGTTTTAAATATATCATGTATGCTATTCGGCCTACAGCAGTTTCGATTATTTTCATTTTTGCAGTGAGTGCGATTTTTCATAGCAAATTTATTGTTTACCCAGCTAAAAAAACACCCCCTCCGAAATGAATCATCATTTTTATTTGGCTAAATATCCGTTATCTAGCCAATTTTTCATGCCCAAAATCATCACTGAGCTTCATCTCAGCACTAATTCTTGGAGAAATTTTTTCTTACAAATTCATCAATATTTCCTGCTCCGAAACATACTACCAAATTATTATTATCCAGCTCGGTTTGGATTAAGTTTTTCAAGTAATCATTAAACTCCACAAATTCCCCAAATAATTCTCCAGAATAGTTAGAAGCTGTGAAAGAGTTTTCTTGAGTTAAATTTTCCATACTAAAACCCTCTAAATTTTCAGCCAGCATTATGGGTGTAAGAATCTCTAAATCTTTATTTTCTCGGCTTAAATAGGTTGGTAACCAATATAATTTATCGGTAAAATTAAAACAACTTTTATATCCTTGCTGAATGGTTTTGTCGTGCTGTCTTAAATTTTGATGTGGCTGATAAATTATGACCAGCTTATTAAAATTCCCCATTTCTTGAACTTCTTTTGCCAGTTGAATTGTAGCCGCAATTTCCACAGGATGATGGGCGTAATCTGAATACAAACCATTTCTTAGTTTTTCAAATCTTCGCTCTGTGCCTGGAAAAGTTGAAAGACTATTATTTAGTTTGGCAGAATCAACTTTGTTCACCACCGTGTTATCGCTTAAAGTCTCAGACAAGGCTAAAGATGTTGCCGATATGGCTAGGAATCCATTTTTTCGGTTGTGTAGGCCAGCCAGTTTAATCAATTTTAAATATTCAGAATTTGGCTTTTCCTCCGATTCAAAATTATGAACTTTGGCAGTAATATCCTTCAAATCTAGTTTTTTAAAATCTTCGTTCCAAATGCAAATATTCTTCTTAGTTTGATTTAAAAATTGCTGGAAACTGTCTAAATAATCTTGTTTTGTTGGGTAAGAATCTGGGTGATCATAATCTAGACTGGTAATCAGGCTAATTTCTGCTTTGAAATGCAAAAAGTTTTTATCAAATTCGTCACATTCTAAAACAAAATATTGGCTTCCTTCTTCATATTTTCCAGCAGGGCCAAAAGAAATATTTGAACCAATTAAATAACTTACAGGAATATTATTTTGTTTGAAAAGCCAAGTGACCATAGCCGTTGTAGTGGTTTTACCATGTGTTCCAGCCACTGCAATTAATTTAAGTTTTTTCTGTTCTAAAATATAGTTTAAAAGTTCATCCCGTTTAGAAATTTTAATATTATTTTCTTTGGCGAATTGTAAGTGCGGATGATTTTGAGGAAGGGCAGCGGTAACCACCAGCCAATCAAATTTCTGGTTTTTATACGCAGTCTGAATCTCTTCGAAACTTTGTTCAAAAGTAATTTCTATTCCTCTTTTTTCAAGCTCTGCTGAAGATAAACTTGGGTTTTTATCTGAACCAAAAACTTCAAACCCACAATCAACAGCAATCAAAGCAAGCGGTGCAAGACCAACCCCACCAATTCCAGAAAAGTACAGTTTCATAATAATTTAAATCAACAAATTTTTTAATCTTTTGTCTAAGGGGGTGGGTGGGCCTTTCAAAATTTCCCCGACAAAAAAGAGTAGCGGGTTACTACTCTTGTTAAATGTACTGCTCAAACTGTGAAAAACAGAAGGCTAGATGTTATATTTTTTAAAAATATCTTCAGCAAACTGTGGCAATGGAATAGTACCACCATTCATGTCAGGCCAACCACGCTCAAATTTTTGAGTTAGTTTACCATAGTCTCCATAGGTAAATGGGCAAAAATTACCCTCAGTAACCACTTCTCGTCCTTTGTCTGGAAGCTGCAATAGCTCGTAAACTAACAAGACATAGCGAAATGCTGCTTGCCATTGTTTTGTAGCTGCCAAAGAATTGGAATCTTCAGGATGTGACTCAATTAGCATTCCAGAAGTTAGAAAACCACCAATCTCATCACCGTCCTCATTTTTATGAATGTTGACAGGTGTTACATTGCAAAAGTCAAGAATTGCTTTGCCATGATGATTTCTGTCTGTGTTGAATACATGATGAACACGTAGTTCATTAAGTCGATTGCTTATCGTTACAGCATTTTGCCAGCTTGTGGCTTCCTCTCCATCTCGATTTGGAATGAAAACGTCGGAAACAACTCCGTCTAAAGCAAGTGTGTCGATTAATTCTAACGTTTGCTGTAAATTTGTGGCGAAATGTACCTCTACACCAACCAGTTGATTGGCTATATGTTGTGCATCATTTAAATGTTTTGGTGTGTCTTCAACAACTAAAATTTTCGGCATTATATACTCCGTTAGTTTTTAATTTAGATTGAAACTAATCAATCATTTTAAACTTGTTAAATGTTTTTTTAATTTGGTCAATTGCTATATTAACTTTAAAATCTTCTCCTGCAAACCCACAAACTCCTCCGCACTAAATCCCTTCCTTTCCTCCCCAAGTTCTTTGCTAGAATTTGCTGGAACTAAGTGTAAATGAAAATGGGGAATATCAAAGCCTTCCACGGTTAGTAAAACCCTATTTTTTCCTGTAACTTTGGTTAAAGCTGGGGCAATTTTCTGGGCAGAACGAAATACTGCAGAATAGTAAGGCTCTGGTACTTCCACAAAATAATCAATTTCAATTTTAGGAACAATTAAGGTGTGGCCAATTTGTAATGGGTTAATGTCTAGAAAGGCAAAAGTGTATTCATCTTCGTAAATTTTGTAACAAGGAATTTGGCCATTAATTATTTTGGTGAAAAGAGTAGGGGAAGACATAGAACTTTTTCTTTACAACAATTCTTAAAATATATTTTGTAAAATCACAGCTGGAAGAAGAGGTACTTTATGAATGATGGTTTTAGTTCGCTCTCAATTCACGATTACTTAAGGTTAATACTTCGCACTGTCTCAACTATAGATGATACAACCTTGGTAATACAGTTTGATCGTCCAGAGTATCAGTTAACCTACAGGCAGCTGACAGACATTCTGTATAGTTTAATTAAAGCACATTACCCATGGTGTCTACTTTCCTTTAAGTATTCAGTTTGTGGAGATACAAAATCTATAAATCATGAGTGCGTTCCAAGAACCAGTCTTGAAATTATCAATACTGATATTATTGAGAAATGTTGGGTAACACTGAGTGACACTGTTAAGACTGGCTATTTTCAAAGCTTTGTTCAACAACAAATTGTGCCAGTTATTGCTGATGCTCTTGCCCAGCCAATTCAAAAAAATTTGTTTCCAGACTAACTAATCCATTGCAAGGTTTCGTGCCTTGCAATTTTTTCCCCCAAATTTGCCAATTCCACAACATTAATCAAATCTAAATTATAACAATATTACCATGGCCATAATGCAGAACAAACAGGAAAAAGATGATTTAAAGCATAGCTGCTTAATTTTAATGTCTTGCTATAACATGATTCAAAAAGAAGTTAAAGAAGGCGTTCAGGCTAGTAAACTGGATAAATTAGCCGAAACTTTTATTCGTGATCATGGCGGTGTTCCAAGTTTTCTTGGTTATCAGGGTTTTAAATATTCCATGATTGTTTCTTTAAATGAAGAAGTGGTTCACGGTCTTCCAACTTCCCAAAAATATATTCCTGAAAAGGCGTTGGTAAGTTTAGATATGGGTGTAATTTACAAAGGAATGTTCAGCGATTCAGCCAAAACCTATGTGGTTGGTGACGTTGGTGCAAAAGCTTTAAGCTTGGTGGAGGGAACCCAGGAAGCCTTAGCCAAGGGAATTGCTGCTATAAAAGACGGTTGTAGAGTAGGCGATATTGGTTATGCCGTAGATTCTGTTGCCAAAAAATATGGTTTTGGAAATGTCCTAGATTTGGGTGGTCATGGGGTTGGAAAAGCTGTTCACGAAGAGCCGTATATTTCTAATGCAGGAAAACAAGGGAAAGGGGCAAGGCTTTTTGAAAACCAAGTGGTAGCCATTGAACCAATGTTTACCTTGGGTTCAGGTGATGTTTCTTTCGATGAAACCAAGGAAGACGGCTGGACTGTTCGAACTATTGATGGAAGTTGGGCGGCACATTTTGAACATACTGTAATGGTTACCAAAAAAGGTGTGGAAATTCTTACAGAATTTAAGGAAGAAGAGTTTTTGAAGTAAACAGTGATTGACAAAAAAATTGAATCCATACTTCATGGGTTTACAAATATTTATGTCTGAAGAAATTAAAAAAACAACTGTAAAAGCTGAAGCTGTTGAAGAAAAAAAGCACAATCACGAGCACGGAGAATCTACTTCTCACTCTCACAAAACACATCATGAACACAAACATGAAGAAAAGACTGAAGAGACAACTAGTTTTACTTTTGAAAAGTTCACCGAAACTTTGGATAAGTTTTTTACAAAACAAGCTCCAGTTTTACCAACAAACGCTAAGGAAATTTTAGTTAAGATTTTCCCTTATTTATCTGCTATCGGATTAGTTTTAGGTGTTTTTGGTATCTTGTTTTCTATTGTACTTATTCCTCTTTTACTACTTGGAGGTAACATTTTTACAGCTTTGGCAATGTTAATTTCATTAGCTTCACTTGTTCTTTCAGCAATTGCTTTACCAGGGTTATTTAGCAAGACTAAGAAGGGTTGGACTTATTCATATTACAGTCTTCTTGTTTCATTACTTTCATCAATTATTGGTGGAAATTTATTAGGATTTATTTTAGGCGGTTTAATTGGTGGATATATCTTATTCCAAATCAGATCTTACTACAAATAATGGATTCGCAGTTTCTATTCACCGTTTTTTTTGCAATAGTGAATGTTGCTCATAATTTTCTGTTCGTTCTTTTCCTTTTCTGCTTCCTAAGAATACTCTTCGCAAAAAATGCCCCTTATAGTTATTTCTATATAGCTAGCATTACCCTTACTCAAGCCTTGTATAATGGTTGTTCGGTAATGGATATTCAAAATTGGGTTGAAAGAAGGGCAGGGCTTGCAATTACCCCAAACGAATTTCTATTCACTTTGTTTGGTTGGGATACATTTTTCAGGGTTTTAACACTTGCATTTACATTTTTGTTATATTACCAAAGCTATGTAACTTGGAATACGCCAGTTGTAGAAGTAGATTTTACCAGAATTTACAGGTATTCAAACTTGACATCTATATTTTCTAAAATCAAAACTTTACAAGCTAAGCGGGTATAGTTTAGTGGTAGAACTTAACCTTCCCAAGGTTATGGTGTGGGTCCGATTCCCACTATCCGCTCCAACTATACCAAGTTGCGGTCGTGGTGGAACGGTATACACGCTACCTTGAGGTGGTAGTGCTCACAAGGCTTGGAGGTTCAAATCCTCTCGACCGCACCAAAATAAAAACAAATTACAGCTTGCCATTGTGGCGGAATTGGTAGACGCACTGGACTCAAAATCCAGCGAGAGCAATCTCATGAGGGTTCGATTCCCTCCGATGGCACCAAGTTATTTGACTTAAAAAAATAAAAATATATATTTAA
Organism: Bdellovibrionales bacterium; assembly: GCA_044378055.1. Lineage (GTDB taxonomy): Bacteria > Patescibacteriota > JACMRA01 > JACMRA01 > JACMRA01 > JBILXY01. Next base: position 75,355 of record JBILXY010000001.1, read on the forward strand.
CCTTTAATGTTGAAACAATCAAACTTAATCACCAGTCAGCTAGAATTTTTACAAGCCGATCAGGCGGTTATTATTTTACCAGAAATTTTTGGATTGAATAATTTTATTCAACAAACAATTGATAATCTATCTTTAAAATTAAATTTACCTGTTTTTGGTCTAGACATTTTTTTCCCTGTTTTAGGACAAAGGAAAATTACTAGTTATGCTAATTTTAGTGTTGGGGCAGAATTAAAAAATAAATTAACTTCAGAACTATTTATAAGTTTACTAAAAGAAAACCTAGATTTAATTCAAACTAAATATCCTCAGATACAAACATTTTCAGTTTTGGGATTCTGCTTCGGTGGAAGATTGGCTTATTTAAGCGGTTTGGATAATAGAATAAATAAAATTGTGGCCTGCTATGGCAGTGGCATGAATAGCCCATATTACCGAGATCTTACAAGCATTGAAGCATTAGCCAAAGAACGACAATTTGATCACAATTTAAGAGTTTTAAGTATTTTTGGAAGTCAGGATTTTTCCATTTCCGGCGAAGATAAAAATGTGATAATTGCTAAAATGCTAGAAGCAGAAATTGATTATAGCCAGATTATAGTTCCAGCAGGCCATGCTTTTCTTAACTTTGAAAGGCTAGAAGTTTATAACCCATTAATTAGTAATCAAGTTTGGCCAGATATTTATAATTTTCTGCTTGAATTATAAAATTATTTGACTAAATTATTGGTGTGATAGATTTCTAGAATATGTTTACACTACCAAAACTTAATTTTAACCCTGAAAATTTAGAGCCAGCTATTTCTGCTGCTACCATTTCTTTTCACTACGGAAAGCATCATCAAACCTATGTAAATAAGCTTAATGAACTGGTGGAAGCTAATATTGAATTACAAAATAAAACCCTAGTTCAATTAATTCAAAATTATAAACAATTACCAGCTCCGCTTCAATCAGCAGTGCTTAACAACGCCGGTCAAGTCTATAACCACAATCTTTATTGGGAAAGTATTACTGACGAAAAGAATCAAACACCTTCAAATGCATTTACAGAAATATTAAACCAAAATTTTGGGTCTGTAGAAGAATTTAAATTGCAAATTGAAGCTGCTGGTCTAACTCAGTTTGGAAGCGGCTGGGCATGGCTTTCTGTGGATAACGAAACGAAAAAATTAGTAATTTCTAAAACAAGCAACGCCGAAAGTCCTTTATTGTATAATCAAACACCTATTTTTACAATCGATGTTTGGGAACATGCCTATTATCTTGGTTATCAAAACAGAAGAGCTGATTATCTTAAAGATATGTGGAGCATTGTTAATTGGTCAGAGATCGAAAGAAAATACACAGAGTCAATTTAAGATTCATAAAACTCCAGTTAACTCTAATTTAACATAACAAAAGCCCCCTAGGGGGCTATAATTTTTGGATTAACTAATACTTACTTCTTGCTAGGTTTTTTAGTTTTCTGGGTTGTTGGAACACCAGTATCAGTTGTTGTTGGCATTTCTTCAGCAACGATGGTTGGTTCAACGGTTGAATCTTTTGCATCCTTTCTTTGTTTCCAAACTAGGTAAGCAACTACTGCGATTAAACCAATAATAATAACTCCAGCACCAATTCCAAGACCAATGAATAATGAATTGTTGTCATTCTTAACTTCATCTTTTTTAATTCCAGATTCAGTAATTGTTATACCTCCGCCTTCATTTTTGTTAGAATCTGTTGGCTTTGTTACTGGGTCATTAGATTTAGGTCTTTTAGCGTTGGTATCTTCAAAATCTTTTTTCATCTTATCCAAGTCTGCCTGTGTAATATTTACTTCAGTTGTGTATGTTTTTGTAGAAGAGAAATCTTTTACATCACTTTTATTATAGATGATAAGAGGAAGGCTTTCCAAATTAAAGGTTGCTTTGTATTTTCCTACTTGCCATTTAGCCTTTGTAGTTAATGCTGGAATTCTAACTGGAAGGTCTTTAGGCACAAAGTCTCTATTGAAAGTTTCTGTGATAGTACCAGATGGTGTTTCAATAATTATATCACCCTTAACTTTTTGAAAAATATTTCCTGTAATATTTACAGTTAAATTCATGTTTACTGCATCGAACTTTTGATTAAAATTTGTTCTTACAAAATTTGCAAAATCTGGGCTTGCAGGAGAATTGAATTCGAATTTAGGAATTTCTGTTCCAGTTTTTAAATCGCCAGCAACTGTAATATATACTCTAGATCCTACTCTGTTAATTACATTAAAACCTGAAGTTCCGGTTACTGGTTTTAATTCTTGAACAGCTAGAACTCCGGCATATTCTCCAGCGGGTGTATTTTCAGGAACTTTAATTTTGAAAGTAACTTCAAGTGACCTTTGGGCAGGAACTGTAAATTGATCTCTATCTAAAGTAATCCAAGTTCCAACATCTTTTAATGGTTCTTTGTCAGTAAAAGAAAACTGATCAGAGTTTGGAACTCTATCCTCTGGTGAAAGTAAAATAACTTTTTCTTTGTCACTAAGATTGGAAATTAGAGCCTTGCTTTCAACTGTTTCACCGGCTTTCATGCTTTTAACAAACCAAGCTCTGGTAATAGATTGATTAGGGTCTCTTTCGCTTTCAGCTGGTTGAACAGCAACACCATCTACTGATCTTACACCTGTTTCTTGGGCGGAAACTGGAATAGAAGTAATTAGGCTGCTACTTAATAAAATTAATGAAAAAAGTATAGAGGTAATTTTTTTGATGGACATATATGAACTAGAATTTGCTAAGGCAATTTAGAAACTTTGTAAAGTAAAAGTCTCTAAGCTGCCGGCAGAATATGCAGATTCTGCCAGAAACTAAGGGGATTAACTTACAGCGAAAGTAGCAGTTCCTACATAGTTTTGAGCTGTTAAACTCATGTTAGTAGGGGCTGGGTACAAAGCGTAAGCTGGGATATCAATTTCAATTCCAGTATCAACTGTATAGGTTCCGTTACCGTGGCCTAAAGCAGCAGAGATAAGAGCGAAAGTATTACTTTCACCACCAGCTGCTACAGTGTCTAAAGATGTAATTGTAACTTGAGAGGTTGGAGTTGTTAAGTTAGTAGAGTTTCCAGAAACAGTTGTCTGTCCAGATGGAGTTACTCTTAAGTATTCATCACCAGTTCCAAAGTTAGCTGTAACATCAGAAGCTAAAAGAATAATTTTAGAAGCTGTTGTTGCACCAACTAAGTTAGTGAATTTAACATTGGCTGCCCATCCTGATAGTGATCCAGTTGTGTCTACGATTGTAGTGTCAGGAACGCTTCCAGTAGAGGTTGCTAAAATGTTGGTAATCGCTACAGCAGATAATGTTGCAGAAGCATCAGAAGTGATTGTACGAGTACCAGCAGTTAGTTCCAAGTTTAAAGTAGTTGTATCGTTACCTTGAGCTGAAGCAGGAACTACTCCGGCTACGGCTAAAAGGCTTCCTAATACAATTGCGGATTGTACTTTTTGAGATAAAGTCATATTTGTTTTGTTTTTTTTGTGTGTTATTTTTTTTTAAAGTACTTTCGAAAGCTGCAGCTTTTTCCAGATACTGTTTAAAAGTATACAATTAATAACTTTTTTTGTCTAAAAAAAATATGATTGAGAATATTTAGGAAGAACCTAATTTAAATTTTGACGAAAATAAGCAAGACAAATAAACCCATACTATGAATAAAAAAGTTGTTTTAACTGGCGATAGACCAACAGGTTCTTTGCATATCGGCCACTATTTTGGGTCGCTTATAAATAGAAGAAAATTTCAAGAAGTATATAATACATTTATAATGGTAGCCGATGTTCAAGCATTAACTGATAATTGGGATAATCCAGAAAAAGTTAGAAACAATGTTTTTGAAGTGGCCGCAGATAATTTAGCAATGGGCTTAAACAATGATGTAAATATATTTATTCAAAGCCAAATTCCTCAAATTGCAGAGTTAACAGTTTTATTTTCAAATTTAGTTACTATTAATAGATTGAAAAGAAACCCTACTGTGAAAACCGAAATTGAACAAAAGAAAGAAAAGTTTGGTCAGGAAGGTGAAAGCTTAACCTTCGGTTTCCTTGGCTACCCAATTTCCCAAGCGGCAGATATTACTGTAGTTAGAGCAAATTTGGTTCCAGTTGGAGAAGATCAATTACCAGTTTTAGAACAGACCCAAGAAATTGTTGAAAAGTTTAATAAAATTTATAAGCAAAATGTGTTTCCATATCCTAAACCAATTTTATCCGAATCCCCAAGAATTTTAGGTTTGGATGGAAATGCCAAAATGAGTAAAAGTTTAAATAATTGTATTTTCCTAAAAGATGATCCTGAAACAACTATCGCCAAAATTAAAGTAGCCAAAACCGATTCTGAAGCAAGTATTTTTTACGATCCAGCAAATAGGCCAGAAGTATCCAATTTAATTTTATTGTTTAGTTTAGTTAATAACATTGATATAAAAACCGCAGAAAAAGAACTTATTGGAATGAATTTCTCTAGTTTTAAGCTTAAATTAGCCGAAACAATGAATATTTACTTCCAGGAATTTCGTGAAAAAAGACAAGAAATTATTAACCACCCAGAGCAAGTTTGGAGTAGGTTAGAACAGGGTAAACTTAATGTACTTGTTGAAGCAGAAAAAACTATGAACGAACTGCGGCAGGCTATGAAAATTAATTACTAATTGACACTTAATATATTTAAACCCTTATTCTAAAAAGTAACCCCAAGTATGATTGATTTTACAAGTCATTTTAAAGATTTAAACAGCATTAACTTATGCTTACAAAAACGCGATGAATTAAGTAATTCTGAAGAAATTTTATTGATTAAAGAAAAAATTAAAACTGCAGATAATGAAACAAAGAAAGTTTTAGGCCAAGAGCTGAATGTTTTCAAACAGTCGGTCCAGTTTGCCTGTGATCAGAGAATTCAAACTTTGCAGTCAGAATTAGAGAAAGATAATTTTCAAAATTTCGATCCATCCTTTTATCAATCAAATTATCAAGTAAAGCCTGGTAAAATTCATCCAATTAGTCTTGTTACTGAAGAAATTGTGAAGCTTTTTCAAAAGTATAATTTCGATATTTTTGAAGGTTCACAGGTGGAAAGTCAGTGGTATAATTTTACTTCAGTTAATACTCCAGATTACCATTCAGCCAGGGCCATGCAAGATACTTTCTTTGCAGATCTTCAAGATGAAAAGGGGGAAAATTATGTTTTAAGAACACAAGTAACTTCAAACGCAGTTAAATACGCCGAAACCCACAAACCGCCATTTAAAGTAGTTTTCACTGGTCTAGTTTTCAGAGCTGAAAATATTGATGCCACCCACGATATTAATTTTCACCAATTTGACTGTTGGATTGTAGATAGAAAGGCCAGTATTTCCCAAACTGTAACCTTAATTGAACAAATAATGCAAGATTTTTTCGCTTGGCCAGACTTAAAAATTAGATTAAGACAAGCTTTTTTTCCATTCACAAATCCATCTTTCGAAGGTGATATTTCCTGTCCATTTTGTAAAGGGGTTGGTTGTAGAGTTTGCAAAGATTTAGGATGGATTGAAATTTTTGGCGGTGGATTAATAAATCCTGAAGTAATTAAAAATATGGGTCTAGATCCAAATGAATGGCAGGGTCTGGCTTTTGGTCCTGGTTTAACTAGAATGGCACAGTTCAAGCTTGGTGTTTCAGGAATCTCACAATTCTATAATGGAAACCTAAGTTTTTTAAAACCAAATAGTTCGGAATCTTTAAGTTAAAATTTCATTGACATAGCCAACTATTTTTAAGTAGAATTAAGTAAATGTTTCAAAAAGCTATATTGGAAGGATTTAAAAATTTAGTCAGATCGTTTTGGTTGTCGGCAACCGCTGTTGCTGTTTTAACTGTAAGTTTAGCTTCTTTTGCTTTGGCGGCTAGCGTTTCTACAATTGCAGGCTTCACACTTAGACAGCTAGATAGCCAAATTTCAATTTTAGTTTATTTCAAAGATGATGTAGAGCAAGATGTAATAACCAAATTTGAAACTGATATTAAGTCTAGGCCTGAAGTGAAGGACTATAGTTTTACAAACAAAGAAGAAGCTCAGAAAAAATTAAGTGAAAGCAATCGTATTTCAGGAAGCTTACTGGAAACTTTAAGAACAAGTAATGTAAATCTAGTTTTAGAATATGCAAGCATAAGGCCAAAAAATGCTGATAGTTACGCCTCTTTAGAAAACTATATTAAAGATCCTAAATACTCTAGTATTATTGATGAAGTAAGAGGAAGTAAGGATATTATCTCTAATCTTCAGCAGGTTTATTACTGGACTAATTTAATCGGAGCTATTACTGTGATAGTTTTTGGCTTGGTATCAATTTTGGTTATGATTAACATTCTAAGAATTGCCATCTATAATCACAGGTCGGAAATTGAAGTTATGCGTTTAGTAGGTGCTACCAATAATTATATTCGCGGTCCTTTCATTGTAGAAGGGGCGATGTTTAATATAATTGCTGCAATTATTGTTTTATCATTTTTCATTCCAATGCTGAATATTACTGTTCCTTATCTTACCAATGTATTCAGGGTTGATGTAAAATTAACTTCAGATTTGTTAACCCAAGTTTACTTAAGCCTTGCAGTAACCATGAGCTTAGGTGTAGTTACAGGTGTGGTAACTTCTTACCTTGCTACCGAAAAGTATCTTCAGAAATAAATTTATTGCTTTACAAATTGTTTTGACCAAAAACCACAATAAGATTAAGCTTATGCTAAGATGTCAGTTGTCTTAAATCCTAATCCAATCAAGAAAACGGGAAATTTACTTTCTACCCTCCCTAGTACTAGGATAAGACGAACTTTGCGCGTAAAAGAAGATTTAGATAAGTTTTTTTATGAAGAGCAGGCTCAGTCAATTGCTCATGCCCTTGGCTTATCCTCTATTGATTTATATGGATTTCCGATCGAATCTTCTGCCTTGGCAAGTATTCCAGCCGAGACGGCCAAAAAATTTAACATCGGGGCTTTTTCTTTTAGTAATCAAGAAATTTACCTAGCCACTAATGACCCTTATTTTCCCGGGCAAGCAGAATTTTTAAAAGAATTTGGTGCAAAAAGAAAGTATAAATTATTTATTTGTTCCCAAATGAGTTTTGAAAAGTTATTAAAAGCATATAATGCAGTGGTAAAAAACAAAGATGTTGATGATAGCATTCAGATTAGCACAGAAAGAATGGATAATAAAACCAATCAAACCCTTAGTTTGGCTGAATTGAACACTGTACTGGCTAAAACTTCTATTTCAGAAATGATTGAAACTGTTTTAATTGCAGCACTTCAAAACAATGCAAGTGATATTCACTTTGAACCAGAAAAAGAAACATACAATTTAAGACTGCGTTTAGACGGAGTTTTGCATACTTTCGCCGATTTACCAAAAGAAAACCAGAAAGCAGTGGAAAGTAGAATTAAAATTATTTCAGGTTTAAAAATTAATGTAGATAATATTCCCCAAGACGGACGATTTACATTTAAAGCCGCTGATAAGGATATCGATGTTCGTGTTTCCATGTTACCATCCAATTACGGCTATTCCATTGTAATGAGGCTTTTGGGCACTGGAAGTGTAGGGCTAGACTTAGATTTACTAGGTTTTACAGGCACTGCCAGAGACAGAATTAATGCAGCTATTCAAAAACCACAAGGTCTAATTTTAACCACTGGTCCAACTGGATCTGGTAAAACCACTACTTTGTATTCCTTTTTGAAAACATTGAACGATGGTGAAAGTAAAATTATTACTTTGGAAGATCCTATTGAATACAAGCTTGATGGAATTTCCCAAACCCAAATTGACGCAGCAGCTGGTTACACTTTTTCTTCAGGTTTAAGATCTATTTTAAGACAAGATCCTGATGTGGTATTAGTAGGAGAAATTCGTGATAAAGAAACTGCCGAAATTGCCATTCAGGCTTCATTAACAGGTCACCAAGTGTTATCAACAATCCACACCAACGATGCAGCTGGTTCAATACCAAGACTTATGGAAATGGGTGTAAAAGGTTTCTTATTAGCCGATTCCTTAGCCGTTGTAATCGGGCAAAGGTTGGTTAGAAGATTATGCGATTATTGCAAACATGATCATGTTTTAACCGTTGAAGAAAGAACTCTAGTAATAGAACAATTATCTAAACTGCCAGGGCAACACCCTCAAATCCCATTAAAAATGAAGTTTCTTACTTCAGATGGCTGCCCACAGTGTAATGGTTTAGGTTATAAAGGTAGAATTGGTGTTTACGAAGTAATGGTGGTAGGTGATAAACTAAGAGATTTACTTTCCACCCAATTCCCTTCAATTAACCAAGTAAGACAGGTGGCTTCAGAAGAAGGAATGTTAACCATGATGCAAGATGGTATTTTAAAAGCCCTTCAAGGTTACACAGATTTGAAAGAATTAATTCGAAACATTTCCTCATAGTTTTTCTTGACAAATTATAGTATTCTAAGCTTTATTACAATAATTACTTAATTTATGTATCTTATAATATTTCTTGTTGTTCTTGTTGCTGTGGCAATTTTTGCAATTTCTGTATATAACAGTTTAATCACTTTAAAAATTAAAGTAAGAGAGGCCGCCTCTGATATAGATGTTCAGCTAAAAAGAAGATATGATCTTATTCCTAACTTGGTAGAAACAGTGAAAGGATCTAAAAATTTTGAAGCAGAAACTTTAGAAAGAGTTGTAAAAGCAAGACAGCAAGCTATAGATATTAGTGGTTTAAGCAAAGAAAAAGCTGCTGCAGAAAACATGCTTTCTGGTGCTCTTCGCCAATTATTTGCACTTTCTGAGAGTTATCCAGATTTAAAATCTAACCAAAACTTCTTAGCCCTGCAAGAAGAATTAACCAACACTGAAGATAGAATTTTAGCATCCCGCAGATTTTACAACCAAGTAGTTTCCGATTATAACGCTACTCAAGATCAATTTCCTGCCTTGTTATTCAAGTCTTTGGCATCTGCTAAACCAGAACCATTCTTTGAATTAGAAAACCCAACTGAAGAAAGAAAAAATGTAGAAGTAAAATTCTAATTTGCCAATATTAAAGAAAAAAATTTAGATTATAATATACAATATGTCACAAGTATCGAAAGCTCCTGCAAAAATTGATAAGAGCAAAATTATCCAAAAACATCAAATCCACAAAACTGACACCAGCTCTCCTGAAGTTGCAATTGCTTTATTAAGTGAAGAAATTTCAAAATTAACTGAACATCTTAAAATTAATCCTAAGGATTTTTCATCCAGAAGAGGTTTACTTAGAAAAGTTGGAAAAAGAAGAGATGTTTTAAGATATCTTTCAACTGTATCACAAGCAAGATACAAGAAAACCTTAGCTGTTAACAATCTTAAATAGGTTTTAATCGTAACTTTTTTTCGGCCCCATTTGGGGTTTTGTTTTTATTTAAAAATTAGTAGGTTGTCATTGTTAGTTTTTGAAAGTATAATTGCATAATGATAAGAGATATTTTGCATTTTTCACTTTATTTAGGAACTCTAGCCTTAGTAACTTCTATTGCTATAATATCTCTTCCCTTTCTTACTTTGAAAACTGCAGACGATTCAAAATATTTAGAATTTGCCTTAATCACTTCAGCTAGAAAATCTGTTCTAGGAGCCTCAACCCAAAACCAAGAAAAGCAAAATAGTTTGTGTACAGATAAATTGCCAGTAATTGGCTATATAGATTTAAAAGGCGATAAACTTATTGTTATCAGTTTAGAAAAAGAGCAAAAGCCAAGTGCTTGCTTTAAAAATATTCAAGACGCAAACGCAGATGGTTACTATTTCAAGGAAACAGAAAAATAATTAATTGTTTACTTAAACTTTTCTTTCTTCTAGCCACTTTTCAAGATCCATAGCTGCTTTACATCCATCTCCGGCTGCGGTTATGGCTTGCCTGTAAGTTGTATCTTGTATATCTCCGGCTACAAAAATACCTTCAATTTTGGTACTTGTTTCGTACTTACTATTTCTATTTTCTGGTGGAATATGAGTCTGGTTAAGCAAGTAACCGGCTGCGTCCATATCCAAAACATTTTTTACAAATTCAGAATTTGGCTGGTGACCAATTGCCATAAACACCCCATCCACCAGCATCTCATTTTTCTCTCCGGAAACTGTGTCGGTTAATTCTATTGATTCAATAAATTCATTTCCTGCTAATTTGGTTACGGTTTTATTTTCAATAAATTTAATCTTTGGGTTTGCCTTTGCCCTATCAAGCATAATTTTGCTGGCTTTGTAATTTGTATTCCTATGAATAATATATACAATAGAGCCAAACTTGGTTAAGAAATTAGCTTCTTCCATGGCTGAATCACCACCTCCAACCACTACAATTACTTTATTTTTATAGAAAAAACCATCACAAGTTGCACAACTATGGTAACCTTTGCCAATCCATTTTTCTTCGCCGGGTAAGTTCAAATATTTGGCTTTGGCTCCGCTGGCGATTATTATTCCATCAAAGTCAGCTTCCCCAGATTCGCTAACAACTGTAAATTTTTTATTTTTATCCTGGTTAACAATAATTTGGGAAACTTCGGCTAGCTCTAATTTAGCCCCAAACCTTTCTGCCTGAGATTGCATATTACTCATTAGTTCTGGCCCCATAATTCCATTTACAAAACCAGGGAAGTTTTCGATTTCTGTGGTCGTGGTTAATTGGCCTCCTGGTTGGGAACCTGAATAAATTATTGTTTCAATATCTCCTCTTGCTGTGTAAATAGCTGCGGTTAAACCTGCTGGCCCTGAACCTATAACTGCAATTTTAAATTTATGTTCTGTACTCATATAATTGATACAAATTAAATAAAATCATTTTGGAATTTAGGCAATACTTGACAAAATATTAATTCGCTAGAATGCCAGTAGTTAAATATTAACCAAAGCATATGTTAAAATCAATTAAATTTACAAAAATACTTTCGCTAACTCTGTTTCTAGGTTTAGTGGCAAGTTCTCTACTTATACTAAATGTTAGAGCAGCAGAAAGCCAAACCAATGATAAGGCAGATTTCCAAACAAGTTTAAACAATAAGTATCTGGCTGGTGGAAATTTAGAAGTTACACAAGATTCACCTAAAGATTTAGTAATTGCAGGTGGAACAATAAGTATTACCTCATCCGTTCAAAGAAACTTAATTGCTGCAGGTGGTACGGTTGATATTAAAGGCCCTGTAGGAGCAAGCGTAAGAGCAACAGGAGGAACTGTTAAACTTGAATCAAATGTCAGTGAGGATGTGATTATTGCAGCTGGCGAAGTAATTATCAAAAATTCTACAATCAACGGAGATCTTATTGTTACAGCTGGAAAGTTGACCTTAGAAAATTCTAAAATAAAAGGAGATTTTTATGGAAGTTATGGAGAAATAAGTGGAGACATTTCTTCCCAAGTAGCTGGAAAACAAAATATTCAGAAAATTGAAGAGAACAAAAGAGATACTTCTGCGGAATTTCTTTCAAATCTAAACCTATACGGACAATTTAGCGTAATAATTGTTGCCCTTGTAATATATTGGATTCAGAAAAAACGAGATGGAGTCGAAATTGATAATATCAAGTTTAATGGCCAGTTTGGTTGGGATTTCTTGATTGGTTCTGTTACCCTTATTGTGCCCTCAATAGTTATTATAATTTCAGGGTTATTAAGTTTAATTCCTTTTGTTGGCTACCTGTCCCTATTTCCATTCATAGCTACATTGTCTGGTTGGATTTACCTAACTTCTATACTCAGCCTAGTTTTTGTACCAATATATCTTGCCAATTTACTTAGAAATTCGTTTAACAAGAAAATTTCGGTTTTAAATTGGTTGTTTATTAGTTTTGGAATTATCTTTTTCTTAAGGTTGTTTGTGGTACTTGTTCCAGTATTATTTATTTTAGAATTACCAATAACAATTGTAGGAACTTCAGTTTTCGGCTACATATTAAGGAATTTGTACAGCAAGTACCTTCCCAAGGAAACGGAGTCTGAATAATCAAAATCTAATGTGCCTAGGTTGTTAATTTAATTAAATAATTATCATTGAAGTTTGTACTTTTCTTTGACAAAATGGTTTGAAAGGGGTATTTAAAAGTTAAATATGTTTAATTCAACACCTGTTCGTCATACAGTAAATTGGCACAATCAAACCTTGACCCTAGAAACTGGTTTATTGGCAAATCAGGCCTCCGCTTCAGTTTTAGCTTCTATTGGTGAAACTGTAGTTCTAGCAGCAGTTGTTTTAGGAAAGCCAACATCGCAGGATTGGTTGCCACTTCAAGTAGTTTATGAAGAAAGGTTATATGCCAGCGGAAAAATTAAAGGTTCACGGTTTATTAAAAGAGAAGGCAGACCATCTGAAAATGCAGTTTTAACTGGAAGACTGGTTGATAGATCAATTCGTTCTTTATTTAATAAAAATGTTAGGCAAGAAATTCAAGTTGTAATTACAGTTCTAAGCTTAGATGAGATTAATTCTCCTGATACATTGGCTGTTTTAGCTGCTTCAGCTGCTTTGAATTTGTGTGGATTTGTGGCTGAAGAAAGTAGTTTATGCAATGAAATAATTTTTAAAGGTGTAACCAGTGCTGTTAGAATTGGAATGGTTGAACCAAGTATTGCTAATTTGTTGTTACAAAAATTGGAATCTGAAATTGAGAAAGCTGAAACAATTAACGATGTAAGAAACACTTTAACCGAAATTGCTCATTCTGTAGATAAAAATATTACAGTAGAACAAGAAGGTCTTGAAAAAATATTCACCGTTCTTGGAAGAAAAAACCCAGAGTGGGCAGCAAAATTTAGAATTGCTTATCAAGGTGCTACACAATTACCAAGGAAAACAGCTTTGGAAAATAACAAATTATCTACCTCAATCACCGTGAATCCAAATTATCAAGAAGTGGAATCTTCCATTTTAGATTTAGTTGTTTCAGGTGATGGTCAAAATATAGTTATGATTGAAGCAGGAGCAAAAATTATTGATGAAGATTTGATGATAAAAGCAATGGAAAAAGCTAACCAGGAATTAAGTTTCCTTGGAAATTTTCAAGCTGAATTTATTAAATTAGCTAAGCCAAAAACTTTGACTGTTTCATTGAAAATAGCAAACCCTGTGGCAAAAGAATATTGGGTCAGTAAAAAACCGCTTTTAGAATCAATTTTATTTTCTACTTCAGATAAAACAATTAGAAATCAGGCAGTTGAAGATGTTTTAAAAGTTGCAAAAGAAGCCGTTGTTTTTCAAATTAACAAATTGGCTGATGAAAATAAAGTACAAGAATTTGAATTACCTAACCCAAATTTAGATTTCTGGAAAGCTTATTCTAAAGACGAATGGTTTGAATTTTTTGCAGTTCACGAATCGCATTTGGAAAATATTAAAGATTTGTTACAAAGCCTTGATATTGCTATGGAAGACACAATTGCAGAAATAGTGAAGGAGGTTTTATTAAATCAGGAAAAAAGGTTAGATGGAAGAAAGATTGATGAAATTAGACCAATCACATCTCAAGTAGGTGTGCTTCCTAGAACTCATGGCTCTAGTCTTTTCCAAAGAGGTCAGACACAGGTTCTAAATATTTTAACTTTAGGAACTAACGAAGATGCTCAAATTTTGGATGATATGGAAGACTTCGAAGAAACCACTAAAAGGTATATTCACCATTATAATTTTCCACCATATTCAGTAGGTGAGACTGGAAGATATGTTGGCCCAGGCAGGAGAGAAATTGGTCACGGAGCTTTAGCCGAAAAGGCATTATTGCCAGTATTGCCTTCACAAGAGGATTTTCCTTATACAATTCGTTTGGTGAGTGAGTGCTTAGGCTCAAACGGATCTACTTCCATGGCCTCAACTTGTGCTTCAACTTTAAGTTTAATGGATGCTGGTGTTCCAATTAAGGCGATAGTCGCTGGGGTAGCAATGGGTCTTGTAATAGACAACAAAACAAAAGAGTTTAAAGTAATTACCGATATTCAAGGTGCTGAAGATCATTACGGAGATATGGATTTTAAAGTAACCGGAACCGACTTGGGAATCACCGCACTTCAACTTGATAACAAAGTAGCAGGACTTAGCCTTGATATATTGAAGGAGGCCTTGGAAAAAGCAAAAATTGCTAGAATCTTTATTCTTAATAAAATGTTGGAAACTATATCTGCACCAAAGAAAGAACTTTCTGTTTATGCACCTAGGGTTCAAACAGTCTCGGTTCCTTTAGATAAAATTGGAGAAGTTATTGGCCCAAGTGGAAAAATGATTAAATCTATAATCGCTGAAACAGGAACTACAATAGATATTGATGATAAAACTGGAATTGTATATGTGTATGGAAAAGATAGTATTAAAGTTGAACAGGCCATAAAAATAATCTCTAGTTTAGTTAAAGAATATGCAGTTGGCGATATAGTTTCAGGAGAAGTCTTTAGGATGGAAGCCTATGGCGCCTTTATTAAAATAGATGGTACTGATAAGGAAGGTTTGATTCACATCTCCCAAATAAGTACTGATAGAATTGGCAAAGTGCAGGATGTTTTAAAAATGGGACAAATTGTTGAAGCCAAAGTAATTGAAGTTAATGAAAAAGGCCAATTAAGCTTAAGCATTAAAGAACTTATCAAGAAATAGTAACTCACTCACTCAAACATATTTTTGAAAGATGATGTTTGGGGATTGGGTGATTGACAAATATTCCGGCCTCTTTTACTATCCAGCCATGATTTCAGCATTGTTTTTATTAGCCGCCTTAATTGTGGTGATAATAGTATTAGCAAAATTAGTTTTCCCACAATTGGATAGTTCTTTGCAAAACAGCAACCAAGAGAAAGTTAAAAAAGAAATTAATTTTGGAAGCTTAATGCTGGCAATTGGGCCAATTATATTCGGTGTTGGGCTTATTGGTATTATAGCTCAATATTGGGGTGGAATAAATCCAGAATACAAACTTGGAATAACATTATTTGTTTACCTAATTTTGTTTAGTGTTGGAATGTATCTACATTTCTATAAAAAAGATTTTGTTTCTTCGGTTTTGGCAGAAGCCTTGTTAATTCTTAGTGGATTTGGTTCTGGGGCAATTATTTTCTTGTTTGCAGATTATTTAGCCATTTCGCAAGGAAGATCAATTTTTGGTTTAAGCGAGATTTTAGGTCTTTGGGCATTAACCTTAATTCCTTTAATGTATATTATTAGAAGCAGCTGGATAATTGGAATTCAAAGTTTTGTACATTTACTTTGGTTGTTAACATATCTTGGTGATAATTTAAATATTTCAGAACTTGGTTTTAATGTCAGTAATGGTTTTTCAATTGTAAATAATAGGTTGATTTACTTTGTTTTAATTTTGGTTCACAGTCTATTATTTATTAGTTTCTATAGGTGGCATCAAACGGAACCTAAAACAATAAAAAACAATAAAGTATTAATATATTCCACTGGAACACTAGCCTTTTTAACAACTGGTGCAGGAATTTGGCGTGGGGTTATTGAAAACTTACCTTCATTTGCAAGTCAAAATAGTACTTGGCTGGTAGTAGGAATTACTTCTGCTATAACAGTTCTGTTTTTCTTTGTTGATCAAATTGGTAAACATTATCCAACAAAATACCACATTCACTGGCTTATTTTTGGAATTGTTGCAATAGCTGGTGTAGTTGGGTTATTACCAATATTTTCAAGCTATTTTATTGGTATGTATTTCTTACAATCTGGATTTACGCTTTGGATGTTGGTAGATTTTCTTAGAGGGGAAAGTAAAGTTTCAGAGTCTTTGTTTTATGTATTTAATGCTACTCAGCTAATTGCTTTGGGGGTAACAACCGATTATTCCAGCTTATTCCAACTGGTTGTAATTATTGCCATGTTAATTTATGCCATGAGTTTGCATCAAGATAAAAAAGGATTTGTATATTATGTTTGGATATCTGTATTTTTAACTGGAATTTTAAAAATATCGGTTAGCAGATTAGATTTCTATTTGGCTTTATTGGTAATAGGTTTACTTATTATGGCTGTGGGTACTTTGTATATTAATAATAAGCAAAAAATTTTAAACCAAGCCAAGGATTAACGAATTCCAAGTATTCTTAGTACTGTGTGAACAGTATTTTTACTTGCAATTTCTTCAGAATAAGGCAATATACCAGAAAGCATGGAAATTAATTCAGATACACCTGGTTGGTTGGTATCAATGTAAAAATAATAAAATTGTTGAGTAAGCTGGGTTGTTTGTACGGTAAATTCTAATGTACTTCCAAGATCACTTAAGCACCATCCTGAACAAGCTTCCCATTTAATTTTTTCATCGCCTATAGAGATTCCATCTTCTTCAATTTCAATAACTATTTTTAATGGAGGCCTCGATGTTATAAAAAAGGCTGCCAATGTGCTTATAAGCATTGTACCAGATACAACAAAGTCTCTATACAAAACGAAAGTTAAAATAGTAATAAAAGCTCCAATAGCTAAAATATAATAAAGTTTAACACTATTTTGGAGATTCAATAATTTAGATCGTGCGGGGATCTTTAACATAAATTGATTTTACTATTATATTCCTTTTTTGGCAAAATTAAACCTTTTTATACTCTTTGAGGCATATGAATATTTTTTGACGATGGTAGTTTAGTAGTGTAAACTAGTAAAATAAGCCATGAGCTACAATTTTAGTATACCATATTTCCAAGTAGGCAATGATAAAAAATTGACTTTAGGCCTTGAGGTGTGGCAAATTTTCATTGTGCTTACTTTAATTTTAACTACTGCTAGCTCTTTAATGTGGTTTACCAATTTGCAACCACAATCTTTTAAGCAAGAATATTTGATTGTTGATAAAGCTAAAAGTGAAATTTATAATCAGATTCAAGCAGTGAAAACTTCAATGGACAGTTTAGATAGATCCAATAAAATTAATAAACAAGTAGTTACCCCATGCTATGCTGATAGCAGTATTGATAAATCCAGCAACAAAGATTTACAAACACAGATAATCAGCTATGAGAAAAATGTTGATCAAAGTTTAATTAATTTAAATTCAAAAATTAACGGATTAAAAAATTCTCAAATTATTAATTTTGCTGAAGAAGGACTTAATTTTGTTGTAGAATCTAAGACTGACCTTGAAAAAACCGACATTTACACAGCATATTTGCAAAAGGTTCAACAAGAAAGTATAAAATTATGCCAAGCAACTTTGGAAAATGCTGATTCTTATAAAGACAGTCTTGCTTCAATTTCAAAAAACCCGATTACAAACAATTATGATACAAGTTTGCACGATGATGTAAACAATTTAATTCAAACGAGTATTGCAATTCAGGAAAAAGTTAAAAAGGATGGTTTAATCGATCAAGAAAATAGAAAATCGTTTATTGAATCATTATCCAAAATTGTTAGTTTTAGGCCTACTGTAGATCAATTACTTTCTTCTTCCCAGATTAAATATAGAATTTTTATGAATAAATTAGAGGAACTTGAAAACTGGCAAAAAGGGTATTTGCAAAACAACAATGCTAAAAATTTTCCTACAGTTTGGGTACTAACTAAGAACCAAAATTAACTTGACCTGTATTGCTACATATTCAAAGATAAGTATATGAATACAGCTCCATTTAGAATTACAATTATTAGCTTGGTAATAACTTTTTTAATAATTTGGGTGGGAAGTTTGCCCGAAATTCAGAATAGCTTTGCAGCCATTTCCAGCAATATAGATAATACCTTGATTCAACCAGTTTCAGAAGTAAACAAAACCACTGAGGGTGTAGAAGAAGTTAAAGTAAATAGGGTAATTGATGGCGACACAATAGTTTTAGAAGATGGAAGAACAATTAGGTATTTAAATATGGATACACCTGAAACCAAAAAGCCAGCTACTCCGGTAATGTGCTATGGCGTGGAAGCTAGTAAATATAACGAAACCTCTGTAAGCGGAAGAAGAATTTTAATTAAACCAGAGAAGGAAGACAAAGATAGATATGGCAGAAGTTTAAGATTTATATTTTTTGTAGGTGCAGATACCTCTTCCATAGCCAATAGTTTGAACGCTAAAATGGTGAAAGAAGGTTACGCTCGTTCAAGTATTTATAAACCAAATGACACATACGCCGACTATTTTAATAAATTAGAAGCCGAGGCCAAAAAAGCCAAAATAGGTGTTTGGGGAAATTGCGATAAACCTTTTGTAGAATAGCTAAAATAAGTCTAAATTATAGAAAACATAGTTAATTTCAAACTAACTTTGACTTTCTTAAAAAGCTGTGCTTGAAGTAAAGAGTGTATTCAAACACACTACAAATTTATAGGTGAGTCATTATTATGCAAGATAACTATGCTTATATTCAAAGCTGTTTAGACTACGAACGTGAGGGTAACAAATTTGATTTTGATTGGGACTGGGACAGAATTAGTAATGAAATTGAATCAATTTGGAATTCTAGAGAACAATATCGTGATGAAATTGTATCTTGGTTGCAATCTTTGACGACCGGTGCGATCGAGAAGCTTCGAGCAAAATTTGGTCAAGATTTTCCTGAGTTTTTTGAATGGATTGACTCGATTTTTCCCACCCAAAACACCAGGGAAATATATTTACTTTCTCCTGGTCTCTAATTAAGGAAAGTGGTTTTATGTTATTAACTAGTTGTGGTCTTTCTGGAAACGGAGAGACTTTTTTAATTTAAGTTTATATTTTTAGCTAAAACTTTTTGTTGACAAAAGCTGGGTTTTTAAGGTCATAATTATAAATTATGTCGGAGCAGAAATTTAGTTCAAGTCAGAATTCTCAAGCTTTTCAATTGGTTTCACCATATAAACCTGCAGGTGATCAAGGCAAGGTTATTGATGAAATTACTGAAAGTTTAGAAAAGGGTAATTTTGAGCAAACTATATTGGGGGTTACTGGTTCTGGTAAAACCTACATGATGGCTTCCATCATTAATAATTTACAAAAGCCAACTTTAATCCTGGCTCATAATAAAACCCTAGCTGCCCAATTAGCAGAAGAATTTAAACGCTTTTTCCCAAACAATGCGGTTCATTATTTTGTTAGTTACTACGATTATTATCAGCCTGAAAGTTATATTCCAAGGTCGGATACTTTCATTGAAAAACAAACCCAGATTAACGCTGAAATTGAAAGACTAAGAAACGCTACTACTCAAGCTTTATTAACCAGAAAAGATGTAATAATTGTGGCTTCGGTAAGTTGTATTTATGGTTTAGGCGACCCTGAAGATTTTAAGTCTTTGAAAATTGAATTAGAAGTTGGCGGAAGGTACAAATTGGATAAATTAACCAGAAAACTTATTGATTTGCAATTCATAAGAACCAGCCTAGATTTGCAGCGAGGCTCGTTCAGGCTTCGTGGTGATAATTTAGAAATTGCTCCAGCCGGTGAAGAACTTGGTTACCGTTTTGGTTTTTATGGTGATGAACTGGAAAGAATTGAAAGCTTTGAAATTGTAAGTGGACACACTGTTGAAGTTATTCAAAAATACAATATTTTCCCGGCCAAACAATATGTTACAACCCAGGAAAAAGTTCAAGCTGCTATTCCTAAAATTGAAAAAGATTTAATTGATAGGGTTGATTATTTTAACAAAACAGGAATGCTTCTTCCAGCAGAAAGGCTAAAGCAAAGAACCTTAAACGATATTGAAATGCTTAGAACTTTGGGTTTTGTATCTGGAATTGAAAATTATTCCATATATTTTGATGGCCGTGAAAACGGGGAGGCCCCAGGAACTTTATTGGATTATTTCCCAGATGATTCTCTAACTTTTGTTGATGAAAGCCATATGACACTTTCTCAGGTAGCGGCTATGTATTCTGGTGATAAAAGTAGAAAAGATACTTTGGTGGAATACGGTTTTAGGCTTCCTTCTGCCTTGAATAATCGCCCTTTGAAAATTAAGGAATTCTTCCAAAAACAGAATCAAATAGTTTATGTTTCGGCCACTCCATCCGATTTTGAATTTGGAGTTAAAAATTCTATTGGAAAAGGTGTGGAAGGTGCAGAAATTGAAAGGAAAAATGAAATGGTGGTTTCCAAGGCAATTATCCGTCCTACTGGGCTTGTTGATCCGGTCATTGTTTTAAAACCTGTAGCAAATCAAGTTGATGATATTTTGGAAGAAGTTCGTCAGTGTGTTGCTAAAGGTCAACGAGTTTTAATTACAACACTTACAAAAAAGTTTTCTGAAGAATTAGATATTTATTTCAAGCAGATTCAAATTAAATCTGCCTATATTCATAGCGATGTTGAAACTTTGGATAGGTTAGATATTCTAAGTGATCTTCGTCGTGGAAAATATGATGTTTTAATTGGAATTAACCTTTTAAGGGAAGGTTTAGATTTGCCTGAAGTTTCGCTGGTTGGAATTTTTGATGCAGATAAGGAAGGTTTCTTACGATCCAAAACATCGCTAATTCAAATTATTGGAAGGGCAGCAAGACATAGCAATGGAAAAGTAATTATGTACGCCGACACTGTTACCAATTCCATGCGTCAAGCTATTGATGAAACAGAAGCCAGAAGAAAAATTCAGCTGGCCTACAACCTAGAACACAATATTGTTCCTACTACAACTATTAGAGAATTAAAAACCATCTCTGATGAGGTGAAAGACCAGATAGAAGAAAACCAAGATTGGGGGAAAGCTGGGGCGAAATATTCAATAACAGGTTGGGATAAAACAAAGCCTGAAGAAGATGAAATGAAAATTGAAAGTAGATACACCAGAACTTCCCGTCCTGCAAAATCTGCTTACACAGCCACAAGGCAAGCGATGGCCAGAGAAGGGAGTGGCAAGCAAGTTTTCGATGCTTTTGATGCCCAAAAAGAAGCCTATTTAGTTGAACTTCGCCAATTAAATTTATCTTCAACTGAAATTCAAGAAAGGTTACAAATTGCCATAGACGCCATGGACTTCGAAATGGCAGCCGCTTTGAGAGATTTTGTTAAAGAGGTGGAAGGGTAGGTAGGACTCTTGTAATAGTTTATTTGCTATTAATAAACTCTAAAACTTCCTTAACTCTATCTTCGTGTTTTTGGGTTTTAAGAATTAAAAGGTTTTGTTCTGGAACTAGGTTTTGAATATTCGCGACAGCAAGTTTATCGAACTTTTCTCTGGTGTCTATATTGGCTCTTAAATTTTCTTGTACACCTTCAAACATAATTGGGAAATAAATAAAATGGGTATAATCTTTGGCCCTTTCGGAAATTAAATTGGTGTATAATTGTAAATCCACATCGTTCATATTGCTGCTTAACTGGGTATAACAAAGAAAATCTATAACTGATCTGTCGGTAATAAAACCGTTCTCTGCATTTGCATTTTCTAGCTCTATTTGTTTGTTCAAGGCATGTTTTTGAAACAAGGCTCTGGCGTCTTGGGGAAGTTTTTCAAAGTCTGAAACCCCAAATTCCTGCCATAAATTGCGCATGGTGTTGGTTATAAAATGCAAATTCAACCTTTCAGCCAAGTCTTTCCCAAGCGTAGTTTTCCCAGTAGAGTGAGCCCCACAAAGTGCAATTTTGTTCATAATAAAGGGAAAATTATACGGGGTGAAATGATTGTCAAACGGCTGAACATTTACCCCTCCAAAACCCCTAAAGCAAACTTTTTTTGAAGGTTTTCGGAGTTTAGTTTTTGGGCTTGTAACACTTTGCTAATTTTTTGAGCTAGGTTTTTGCTTGGTTTTTGGGAATAAATGCTTTCTAAATTTTGTAGAACTTGCCATAACCAGAAGGAAATTTCGTTTCGCTCGGCTTTGGCTAGAACTGTTAAATCGCCCACTTTGTTGTTTAAAAAGTTTCTGGTAAATTCGCCAACATCTGGATATTTTTTCTTGCATACCTCGATTAAACTTGAATCCAAAAAGCTAAAACAAGTTTCCAGGCTTAGGTTGTAAATTTGGCATCGAGATTTAATGGTCGGAAGTATCGTGAAAATATCTGGGCTGAAAAGTATAGGGTGCAAATTAGGCGGGGTTTCTTCAATTAATTTTAACAGTCCTTCTTGGGCTGGAAGCGAAATGTTTCCCAGGTCTCCAAGGAAAAGCAGAGTAGAGGCTGGGTAATGTTTGTATAAACCAGCTAAATCTTCGCGGAAGTCTTCTTTGGCTATCCAGTTTGGTATTATAACTCTTTCTGAACTTAAATAGGTTTGCCAAGTTTTCCCTTCTGCATCAATTTTTTCTAAAGTATTTGGAAGTTTGAATTGCTGATTATTATCTATTTGTTGAAGAATATTGGTAGCTAGAGAGGGAATTAGGATTGGTAAATCTAGATAGGTTTTGGTTAAGAAAATGGAACTTTGATTCATAGGGGTTGGTTGTTGTGGATGGAGTTTATTTACGAGAATAAGTTTCGTGGTGTTAATCCGTTTTGGATCCTGAAACCTTTTTCAGGATGACAGTTTCACGAGTTCAGGATGACAGTGCTGGCGTAGCGGAGACTCCCAGTCTCCAAATTCGAGATGAATTAGCATCGCAAGTTTGAATATCATTATCATTGAAGAATATTCTAATTCAGGCAAGGCTTGACAAATAGGCTAATTAAATTGAAAACTTAGCAAGTGCCGTTGTGGTGGAATGGTAGACACGGGAGACTTAAAATCTCCTATCCGCAAGGGTGTGAGGGTTCGAGTCCCTCCGTCGGCACCATTTAAATATTTTCCCCTTAAGGGGTATTTTTTGTGGGCGAGTTATCGTTGACTAAATGAATTTTATGGGTAAAGCTCAGGTTGTTGTAACTTGGAAATACTTTCACAATGAAAATTTCATTTTCTCTAAAGATGACACTTACAATTGTATTGCTATTATTTTTGTTTGGTACTGGTGCTGGTATGGTCAGTGCATTTCCAGATTTTAAGGTGCAAATTATTATTTTATACTTGTTTCCGGGATATTATTTATCAAGAAATCATGCTCCATCAAAAATTTTGACTTAAAGAAAGAATTGGGGTGATGGATTATGTAATATTCCTATGATTAAAGTACGTGTGAATTAATTTACTTCTCCTTTC
>JBILXY010000012.1:0-29412 GCA_044378055.1 Bdellovibrionales bacterium
CCACCTGTTCCAACATTATACCTACCTCCATTTCCACCATAGCCTCCACCTCCACCTCCGTTAGGGCCTGCATTTCCTATTCCACCACCAAGGCCTAAACCGTTACCAGTAGCATTTCCTGGTTGATAAGCACCTAGGAAGCCGTCGGAATTTGCATTCAAAATTCCTAAAATACTAGCATTCTGGGCATATATTTTAATTTTTGAACCTTGGGCTACATTTATTGTAAAACCACTCGAAACTGTAAAAGTTCCAATATTACAATATCTTCCAGTAATTGTAGCGCCGTTTGCAGGTGTGAAATCTGCTCCGTTAAGATTTGTATCACAATCTAAACTTGCCACTGTTACAATATTTGAATCTATACTATTTCCAATTCCATTTACTGCAATTACTTTAAATTTATAGCTGAGAGCAGGTGTTAAACCTGTTACTGTATAACTTGTATTGGTGTTCACCCCATCATTAACAACAGTCTCGGATGCAAAGTTATCTGTACTGTATTTTATTATATAATCTGTAATACTAGAACCGTTGTTAAAAGGTGCTGTCCAGGCTAGGGGAACATTTTCACTTTCATTGTTGGTAATTGCTAAATCAAAAATTTGGTTTGGAACACCGTTTACACCATAGGTATAACCAGAGTTTAAAGTTCCACTACTGCCATCACTGTTGGTTACGGTTAGATTTTGTGTACCTGTACCTGCGGGGATATAACCTGTTAGAGTGGTGGAATTGATAAAGTTAACCCCGCCCAGATATTGGCCATTGATGATTATTCCAAAATTAGCTTCGTTTCCTAAAGTTACAGCTGGGTTTGAACCATAGAGGTTGTATTTGGTGTTTAAATAGCTTTCCACAGTTTGGCGTTCTGTGTTTGAAAATGCAGTGTTAAAAACTACAGCCTCGATAATATCCCCAGCAAATCCCAATTGTGCATAAGCATATCCATTGCCGATAACATTAATTTTATTAAAAGAGTTGAATCCAATATTTCCTGTAACTAAACTTGAGCCGTTGGTACTTATTTCAAAATCAGCATTTGTTTTTCTTACTAAACTTCCCACACTTGCATTTCCATTGTTAACTTGTGCACTAGAAGTATTTATAATCCAAGAGGATGTGTATTGGGAAAAACCGAATCGTCCACCATTTAAACCTATTTCGCTATAAAGCGAGTTGGTAGTATCCCCAAAAATTCTTTGATTTACGGAATCTGTACTTATACCAGTGTTTTGATTTTTAAAAACTGCAAAAGTTGTATGTTGGGTAGTGGTAGGAATGGTAGTGTTTAAAGTTAAAGCATCTCCTCCATCAAACCTGACCACCGGTTTTTCATTTTGAATATTATTTTTAAGTATTGGTCTATTGGCTAAAGTAGCTTGAGTGGCATTATTTCCATTTCCGCTTCTATCTGTCCAAGTTTGAATTGCCGTACCGTCTGTACTAGTGCCAACACCAGAATTTGCCGATAGCCATAATCTATTATTGACAGAAGTTAAAGCAGACCCAAATGAAAAATTAGCTATATTGCTTTGGCTTGATAAACCAGAATCACCATATTTCAAAAACACAGTATTAGTACCAGTTGGAAGACTAGGTTTTTTAAACCAAACAACAGTATTAGCACTATTACAATCGCCATCAATCCAATATTGTAAATCTGTAGTTCCATCACTGTCCCTTACTCGTATATCTCCACAATCGCTTCTTAATTTCCCTGCTGTAATTAAACTGGCAGTATCCAAAGTAATATTTCCTTCATAGTTAGTAATGGTTGAGCCAGTCGGATTATTAATCAAGATATATCTGGAAATCAAACCTCCGCTTGCTCTTAAATTACTAAAATTACTACCTGTAATTGTTACATAAGTTCCCCCAGCGTTAGGGCCAGAATTTGGTGAAACGCTAGAAACAACAGGTGCTGAGTAAGTATAGCCATTGGTTGAGGTTACAGATAAATTATCAGGGTTTGTAACTACAACATTCACAATTCCAGTTTTATCGCCTGGTAATGTTGAGGCTGGAATTGTTACTCTAAGTTGGGTGGAGGAAATATATTGAATGTTTAAGGCAGCGTTTGTTCCAAAATTTACACCCCCGCTTACCCCAAAACCAGTTTCAGTGCCAATTGATATGGTAGGTATAGTTGAAGAAATAGCATATTTAGTGGATAAATAATTTTCAACGCCAATGGTTTCGTCAACAGTAGGAACTGCACTGAAAGCAATAATTTCGGCGATATCAATATTGGCAAAGTAGCTATTTTCCATAGCACCAAGTGTCATTGCTTTGGTAACACCAGGGCCGGAGGGATTTAAACTCATCACCATTGGAGAGGTAATTCCATTTAAATTAAACGGCGAAGAAAGTGCCGTGCCGTTTTTTCTTACTGCTAATGGGAATGTGTTTGAGTGAAAATAATTTGTTCCAGGTTCAAAAAGCCCCATTCTACCACCTCCAAAAGCATTTTCCAGTACTGAACCATATGTGTTAAAATTGGTTACATTAGATCTGAATACTGTTATATACTGGGCAACCGAAGTTGAATTGGTAATTAATAGAGAATCGTTGCTACCATCAAACCTTACTGCTGGTTTTGCGTTGGCAAAATTAGTTTTTAAGGTAGGTTGATTTAAAACCGTTCCTCTGGTTGCGTTATTAGCACTGGCACTTTTATCTGTCCATGAAGAGATTGAAGCTCCGTCTGCAGTTACCCCTGTACCACTGTCGGCGCTATACCAAAACCTAACATTACTTCCAAATAAACTATTTCCAAAAGAGAAATTTGCACTATTGCTAAGGCTTGTTAAAGTTAAATCTCCGTATGAAAGAAATATATTACTTACCCCACCAGCTAAGTTAGATTTTTTCACCCAAATGCTTGTGCTGGCTGTATTGCAGCCGCCTTCAACCCAATAATTTAAATCAGTAAGTCCGTCCGAATCTTTTATTCGAAGGTCACCACAGTCTGACCGCATTTTTCCTGCAGTTACTAAGCTTGCAGTATCAGTTAAAATATTCCCTTCATAATTGGCTATCGTAGAACCAGATTTGGTAATTGTAACTTGTTTTTTATACCCTTTTTCTAAGAAATTTGCTCCATTTATAATTACTTCATTACCACCCAAAGTTGTTCCTGTGTTTGGTGATATTGAAGAAATAGTTGGTGCTGCATAAGTAAAGCCATTGGTTAAAGTGACCGAATTAGCATCAGGATTTGTAACTACAACATTTACCGAACCAGTGCCATTTCCGCCAAGCGTAGAAGATGGAACTGTTACCCTAAGCTGGGTGGATGAAACAAAAACCAAATTAGTACCAGAAACCCCACCAAAAGTTACACTAGCTGTTGTAGAAGTTTCGCTGCCAACACTTAAACTTGGGTTTGTACCGTAGATACTATACTTTGAATTAAGATAAGTCTCAACAAGATTTCTATCATTTGCACTCAAAGCATTATTAAAAACAATGAAATCGCCAAAATCGCCAGTTTGCTTATTATTACAGGCCGAATTACCAAGTATAAAGTCTGAACTTATGCCAGTATTTAAAGTTCCAGAATAATTATTTACACTTACCAAATTAGTACCATCAACATTAATCTCGGCATTTGCAGTGTTACGATATAATTGAACTGTATGAAAATTGTTATCCCATCCAGAAGGTTGAGCAACATTAATATTACCACTGCCAGTTTGAAAATGTAAATTATCGTTATATGTTAAATGAGCTAAAAATCTATTGGAACTACAATCTCCCCAACCAAAAGCATCGTTTTGTGCATCACTTCCATCTTGTTTTATTGTGGTAAAAATTGTGGATTGCTCTGCGGAAGAAATGTTTGTACCTGGAAGCGAATTTTTTCTTAATTCATCATTACTGCCATCAAATCTAATAACTGGTTTACCATTTAAGAAGTTTATTTTCAGTTGCGGTCTGCTTATAGCAGAGCTTTGAGAAACACTATTTCCAGAAGCGCTTCTATCACTCCAAGATTCAATACTTGAACTATCACAAATACCAATACACATTCTTACATCATTTATTGTTGAGCCAGTAGAATAAAATGAACTATCTAAAATTAGAGGGTAGCTAGATGGAGAAAGAGTTGTTGAACTTGTGTAAAATGTGTTACCATTTCTTTTATATAATATTTTATCTCCGCTGGCTTCCACACTCAAAACATCATTTGTAGCATAACTACCAAAATCCCCACGATAATTTCCAGATTCATATACTTGTACCGAACCAATTTGTGGATATATGGCAAAATCAATATCTACATAATCAGAATTGGTATTACCTTTTGAAAGGCCAAACATTTTGTAGGTGTTAGTTTCTTGCATTCTAGCTGATACGAAACCGTTTCCACTTGTAATACTTTCTGTGGAAGTTAATCCTGCTACATTCCAGCCTGAACCTGCCGTTTGAGTCACATCTCCACCATTTACAGATACCCCAACAACATTCGAAAAAGTAGGCCTAAAAGTATCTACCGTAGCAATATTATTTCCACTTAACCACAATTTATTATTCGAGCTAGCTAAGACAGCGCCAAAACTAAAATTAGCAATGTTACTTTGAGAAGTATCGCTTGGATTTGAATATTTTAGATAAACACTGCTAGAACCAGCTGCCAAACTAGGTTTTTTGAACCAAATGGTAGTATTGTTTGAATTACATTGCCCATCAATCCAATAATTTAAATCTGTGCTTTCATCGCTATCTTTTACTCTAATATCGCCACAATCGCTTCTTAATTTTCCTGCTGTAATTAAACTTGCAGTATCTAAGTTAATATTTCCTTCATAGTTGGTAATTGTACTTCCTGGATTATTGATAGTTACAACCCGTTGAGGACCGCCTTGGGCAAAGTTTGTTCCATTTATTGTTACTTCATAGCCACCAAGTGGTGAACCTGTATTTGGGGTGATGGAAGAAATAGTAGGGTTACCAGAAGCTTGGGCTTTATCTCCACCTGACCTAAAGTTGGTAGCAATAATAGCAGCTAAGCTGATTGAAATAACCAAGCCTAAAACTAACCATTTAAAATTTTTATTTTTGGAAAAGGCCTGTCCAATATACTTGCTAATTCTATGTTTTAAGCCACTAAAGAAAGTAACCAAATTCGTTTTGAATTTTTTTATGAAGTTAAATTTTTGAATATTTTTTTTACTTCTTTCAGTCCTTTCTTTAAAATTAAAAAACATCCCAACTTTTTGTTTTTGTTTATTAGTAAATTAAATTACTACCACTTTCTCTTCAATAAATTAGTTTACCTCTATAATATGCAATAGTCAACCCGTAATTTCTAAATGATAATTTACATTATCTGTCTTTTGGAACACCTAAATATTCTAAGGAATTTTTCATGGTTTTAGCGAAACTAAATCCCAAAGTATTCTCTGCAAAATTATTAACATTACCAGGGCTTGGCTCTGAGAGTTTAATTAATACTAAAAGTTGAGGGTTAGAGACTGGGCCATAGCCGATTAAGGTGTGGTCGTAAACCCCTAATCTTGTGTTACAATCATAAATATTTTCATTGGCTGCACATAACTTTGCGTTATCTATTCTTCCAACTTGGCTGGTACCAGTTTTACCAGCAACAGTATATCCAGAAACCTGAGCTTTACTGGCTTTTTGCCCTAAATAACCTTGATCTAAAACATTAGCCAAGTATCCGGTAACTTCTGTAGCTACCTTTTCAGAAATAACTTGTTGCGGCTGTTTTCTTTTTATAATACTATTTTCCGAACTGCCATCGTCTATGGTGTTATCTCCATAAGCAATTTTATCTACTAAATATGGCTCTACAATTTTACCTTTGTTAGCTAGGGCAGTATAAGCCCTTGCAAGCTGAATTCCAGACATGGTAAACCCTTGTCCGAAGCCGAAAGTGGCATAGGTAAAGCCAGAATTTAAGTTGGTATCAAGCTGACGAATATCACCTCCACCGTCTCCTGGAAGGCTTATTGCAGTTGGTTTACCAATTCTATATTGTTCGGTAATATATTGCTGAAGTTTTGAATTTGGCATTCCTTCAGAAAGCATTTGGGCAATTCCAGTATTAATTGAATCTCTTAAAATATTGGAAAGATTTTGTTTTCCTCTACCGCGATATGAAAAATTTTGTGAATTTCTAATATAATAAATTGTACCATTCCTTTCTTGATAAGGTTTACCTTTGGCATCGTAATCTTCAAAACTCCAATCGGCTGGTACACCAATATTTTTTCCAGTGCTGTCTTTGGCGCCATTCTCCCATTCGTTCCTAACTGCTGCCACAGTTAAAGGTTTCATAACCGATCCAACTTCGTAATCTACACTGGTAACGCTGTTTCTAAATGCAGATAAACTTGCTTCTTCATATCTATTTGGATCAAAACTTGGGTAGCTTGCTAGGGCTAAAATTTTACCTGTTTTCACTTCCATAATTAAGATTGAACCATCTTTAGGGCCACCTTTGCTGTTGGTGTTATCTTTAACTAATTGTTGCAAAGTTTCTTCGGCCTGTCTTTGCAAATTTCTATCAATGGTTAAATATATATTAGCACCATTTACAACCCTGGCCTGACTTTCTTTATCTGAACCAATTTCTTTATTCAGAACCTGCCTTCCGTTTAACCCCGCAAGAACGCTACAATACTTCTGCTCTAAGCCGTAATAACCAATGTTATACTGTCCTAAATATGAAGTTCCTCTAGCCTGGTTGTCTGTAACCATATCTTGGCAGCCATTTACTTTTAAGGCTTCTTCGGCCGTAACTGGGCTTCTTGGAGCAAAACCGATTGTGCTGCTTAACAGTTGATTTTCTGGGTAAATTCTATTTTCGACATTTTCAATTCCAAGCCACGGGCTGAAACTTGCAAGCCCTGATTGAAGATATAAATCTTGACTTCTAAGGTAATCTACAGATTGTTTTTGGGTAGAGTTAATAAATTTTTGAACGATTACATGCCTGGATAAAGGCTTTTTGTTAATTTCCAAATTAAACTGATCTTCAACCGTTTTCCAGTCTAAATTTAACGAACCAGCTACCATTTGGCTGGCCTGACTTATTGTAAGAACTTTATTATCCACCTGATTTTTTAAGACAAATGGATCTATGTAAACATTCGCTAAACTTTGGGAAGAAGTAACTGGAATTTCATTTTTGTTCTGACTTAAATCTTGAATAAAAATTTGCCCTCTTCTTGCTTGAATAATTTGTAAATTGCTTAACCAGTTACTATTATTTTGGCTTGCAGCACCATTGGTTGAAACTTGAAAATATGCTAATCTAAAGCAAATCACCACAAAAAATACTGTAAAAACAATTTTAACAATCAAAGATCGATTGATATTATTTACCCAGTCTGAAATTTTAGCAATCACCATTAATATGATGTTTTTAGCCATGTTTTTAAACCAAAGGCCAATCCTACTTGAAACATTTTCTTTCTGGTTGCTGCTATTTTTACTTAATTTTTCTGAAGAATCTTTAGGTAAATGAGCATGCCTTTTTTCAGAAAATTTTGTTTGATTTGCTTGAATTTTTTTTGAACTCTGCCAACTACTGATTGTACTATAAATTTTGTCCAAAAAAGATGAACTTGTTTTTTTGTAAGCTAAATTGGAATAATCAACCTTGCGGCCTTTGACATTATGCCTAGTTTTTTTCATGCTAGGGATCATATTATAGTAACTTTATTTTATAAGGTTTATTTGTCAATTTATATGAAGCCCAGCGAATTTCTACTAAAGCTAAAAAACTTAGACCAAAATAATCTTCGCGATGTGAAGGGGTTGGGGGAGGTTTTAATTAATAATATTCAAGAATTTATTAGCTCTGAAAGATATTCACAAATGCTTCATAATTTTCAAAAACTTGAAGAAACAAATTTAGGGCCAAATATAATTTCAACCAATATTGAAATAATAGACGGCCCATTATCTGGTCAGGTAATTTGTATTACAGGAACTTTTGAAATTAGTCGTGATGAAATTAGCAAAAAACTAAGTTTGTTAGGTGCCAAAATTAGTTCAGCAGTTACTTCTAGTACCACAATTTTACTCGCTGGCGAAAAAGCTGGAAGCAAGCTTTCCAAAGCTGAAAACTTGGGAACCAGGGTAGTTACCGATTACAAAGAATTGCTGTAATTAGCTTAATTATCTGGACATTTTGGTGACTAGAAGATCTAAAACTTTCATATAAACTAAAACTATTACTACCAAGTTTTATTTTTTCGAATCTGAAATTGCCGCAACTTCATCCATCAAAGGTTTCTCTGCATCGTCTGGCATTAAACTTAAACCAATGAATGCTCCGGCGGTTAAAATAGACATTATCACAAAAACAATTATTCCAATCATACTATTACCACCTGTTCTTACTAGCTCGGAAATTCCTAAAACGGAAGGTAGCGGTTTTAAAGCTTCACTAATAATATTTTTAGGTTGTGATTTAGCGTTTTCAGAAGCCCCTAACACAGCAGGGCTAGGACTTACTGTAATTTTAACTGTAGTTGTAGAACAAAGGTTTCCAAGATCACAAATTTTATAACTTAAGAAATCAATTCCAGAGAAATTATTTTTTGGATTATATTGAATTTCCCCAGATTGCAAGTTTATCTCCACAGAACCATTGCTAGGATTGCTTGTTAAAATAAGCGATGAGGTTTTAAGCAGGTTGTTTCCGGCTGTATCATTTTTAAGAACTTCAACAATAACTGGTTTACCTTGCTCGGTTTTTGCTTCATCCGGGTTTGCTAGTGGTGGGGTAGGTTTAGCTTGGTTAATATTCACTTTTACATTGGTTGTAGAACATAAAACTGCATTTTTTAGACAAATTTCATATTCAAAATTATCAACAACTATTCCTTCAATATTAGATTTGTAAGTTATTTTCCCAGTTAAACCATCCACACTAGCTGTGCCGGCAAGACCTTGTTTGGTAATTTTTAAGGAAGAATAATCTGGAATATCTCCTTGAAACATATCATTCTCAAGAATATCAATATTTACAGAGCTGCCAAAGTTTATATTTTCTTCATCTTGAACCGCTTTAATATCGGCGATGGTAAAACTGGCGATGGCCTTGCTACATTTATCCTGAACATCACAAATTTCATATTCCAAACTGTCTGATCCAACGAAATCTAAGTTAGGGGTATAAATAATTTCTTGTCCGTTAACCAAAGCATTTCCATCTGAAGTTTGTTTTGTAATTTTTAAACTATTCAAATTAAGCTGATTTTCTGCATCAGAATCATTCTTAACTACATTGGTGGTTTGGATGGCATTTTTTGTTCCATAACTAGAATCATTTACTGCAATCGGAGCTTGATTTGGAAGACAGGCCTGGCCAGGATTAATATCCTTGGTGCTTATTTCTAACTGCCCGGAAATCGGCTGACTATTTTCAATCATTTTAAAGTTATAATCGAATTTAGGATTACTGCTAAAATTAGTTTTTCCAGCATCATTTTTTAGAGTATAAGTAATGGTTACACTTTCTGCAGCCGCTAGATCTGGAATATTTATTGAATTATTGTTAATACTAGCTGTGTTATTTCCTATTTTTACATCGCCAACCAAACTAAAACCTTCAGGCACAATATTTGATAATACCCCGTTGTTGCTTGTTGCTTTTCCTGTATTTGTAATATTTAAGTTAAGTTTTAGAATATCATTTTTGCAGTCCACAGTCTGTTGTTCAAGTTTCAAAACTGCCTTTGGTTGAGCTGAATTTACCTCAATTTGAATTCCTAAGGCGTTGATTAAATAAGCATCTCCGGTGCTTGTTGCCCGGGCATAGGCAGTATTTTGATTGTTGCTTAAATTATTGCTAAGGTTCACCCCTGTAATATCCCATCCTTGCCTTGTTGCAACTTTATTAGAATTTAAAATTTGGTTTACACTCCCAAAACTTCCTGTTCTATCTAAATTTCCATCACCATTGTTTATCTGAGAAGCAAAAAAGTTGTTGATGTTATTGTTTGGACCCTGTAAATCTACCAAATTATCTGGTTTAGCACCAAACTTTAATTTATCACCATTGTACATTGAATCTCCTTCCTGAGCGCTAACTAATAATTTACCTGAAACTTTTCCAGAAGCAGAGGTAGCAAAACCCTTAACTTCTGCAGTGTTGGTAAGTTGATCGGCTCCAACTTGCTCAGCTGAAGTGAAAAATGAAATGTTTCTAGCTGGTTCGTTTTGGTTGTAATAGACTACAGCTAAAGTGTATCCGACAGAATTATTATAAGGATTATCTTTCACCATTACACTTGGAACTGAAGCAAGAGTGTATTTACCAGACCCTGCCGAAGTAATTAAATCTTTTATATCTCCTGAAGTTCTTACATAGCTATTGCTTTCTTGAACCTCGGCTGCAGTTTTATCAACTGGAGTTATCTCCTTAACCTGGTTATTTGGTAAGGTTAGTTTAACTGATTTATTTAATTCAGATTCAACAGTCTGGCCAAGATATCTATAATTTCCTCCCCAAACTAGCTCTGCGTACAGAATTTGGCTATTATCTGGAATGTTCAGAATACTTGATCCAGAATTCTCCTGCCAGTTTGAAGTAGTTCCTTTGGTACTTGGACTAAAACCAGTATCAGTTTTAGTGCTGTCTAGGCTGGTGTAAGTTCCGCAGCTTCCATATTCCACACTACTTGAAAGGCATAAACTGTTACCTGTAAATACTATTCCGCCGTTAGTTGTATTAGAATATCTTAATAAATATCCTTCTTTCCCTGTAACAACCCCAAGAACTGAGGCTTTATTATAGTTTAGCTGAAGTGCAGCAACCCCAGTTAAAAGTATGCAAACTAAGCTGAGAGAAAGGCAGATTAATTTGTTTCTGAGGGTGTTAATTTTTATTTTTGGTGGTCTTGATGAAGCAGACATATTTTTTATTTTTATTTTTTACCAACAGAAATTTCACCCAGTTTTACTTTTCACAAGTATAGCCAGGCAAATTTGTTATCAAAATGGTATGTTTTACATTATACTTAACTAATCAATTAAGTGCAAGAAAATTATCTATCCTTTACTTAAAAATACTAGTAATTGAATCAATAATACTTTTGCTTCCTTCATCAATATTTTTCGTAGTATCTGAAACTGTTTGATTAAAATTATCTAAAATATTATCATTCTTAGGCATATCTAGCTGGTAAATTCTCCATCTGTAGGCTGTGTTAACTATCCCAAAAAAATTATTGCTTGAATACTTTTCTAAATAAATTTTAGCTTGTTTGCTATTAGGATTTTTAAAATCGTTTTGAAATTTTAATGTAACAACTGCATAGTTTTGGTTTATTCCTGTATATTCTACACTCCCAATCTCGACTGGATTTGAGTTTGCGAACACTCGTAAGGTTTTAATATTGTTTTCATTACCCCAACTACTTAGAAATCCAGCTTGAGTTATATCTCCAAGCACCTTTTTTTCCTCGTCTGTAACAGTAGAGGTTGGGTTTTCTATCAAGGCTGTAAATTTTTTAACCACATTTTCAGGAGTGTATTGAAAGGCGGCAAGATTTAAAACCACTAAATATCCGACACTTACAAAAATTGTAATTACCAGCAAAACCACTAAAACTTGAAATGTTCTTTTAATAGGAAACCAAGTAGAAAGCACTGCAAGAAAAGCACTTGAACTTGATTTAAGAAGCGAATTGGACTTCTGCTTATAGCTTAAATTGTCTTGCTTTAACTCTGCTTGGGCAATTTGGGAATTATTATTTTCTGAAGTAATTTTATCTTCGTTCATAATCTACAAATGTCACTTCTTTTGAACAAATGTCAAAATTCACCTGCCTAATAATATTCTTGACAAAGACTAGCCCTGAAGTCAGCTTTAAAAGTCAGCAGTCGTAGCTCAGTGGATTAGAGCGTCTGGTTGCGGTCCAGAAGGTCGCAGGTTCGAGCCCTGCCGATTGCACCATAATTTTAAACCATGCCGTCAGTTCAATATAATCCTAGGAAATTATGGAATTCAGTAAGGAAAAATACTGGTAAAAATTATAAGACTGCAGATAAATCTTTCAAGTTGTTCGGTTTGAATTTAAATTTTTTTTCAAATCCTTTTTCCTCCAAAAAGGTAACACATAAACCAAACAATAAGCAAAGTAATAATCAAAACCGTAGTTATTATCCTGGCCAAACAAGCAATAATAGCCTAAAAGTTTTTGCTCCAAAAAATATTCCAGAAAAAATAATCGATAAGGTTATTCCGCCTAAAAAGAATCAATGGCAGTTTGGTTTTAAAACTCCATCTTCGTTGAAGGTTTCAGCTGTCACAGATTACTTTCAATCTTGGCAAAAAGAGTTAAAATTATGGCTGGTAAAAATTCAATTAATCCCAAGACTTAATTTTCTTGTAGGAATTGGAAGTGCAGTGGTTTTGATGTTTTTCTTTCTGTATTTATGTTTCTTTGATACATATTTTATTGTAAATGACTACGAAATTAATTTTACCAAAGGTTCATATATTTCTTCTGAAGACACAGTTAAAATCATTCAAAACATGAAAAGCTCTAAGCTTTTAGGAATTGTGCCTAATAACCAGTATTGGTTTTTAAATAGCCAAAACTTAACCTCGGCCATGAGTAAGTTTGAACCAGAAATAGTGGATGTTAAAGTTCAAGATAGAATTTGGCCTAATAAGGCAGTTTTAGAAATTACAACGCAGCCCATCTTATTAACCCTAGGAATTAATAACGGCGAGTACTGGAGAATAAGCCAAACCGGTAAAGTTTTAAGTAGCGATGAAGCAGGTTTAAGAGAAAAATTAGTTAATGTGGAAAGGCCAATTTCGTTAAATAGAAGTGGGGTAACTTTACAGAATTATTCCTTTCAAGACGATTTACCGCAGCTTAACCGTTTTTGGTTTATAAATTGGATTTGGAAAGTGTTAGAATTGCAAAATTATAAAGTTTTAAGTACTACTTTGCCAAGTTTATTTGATACCGATATAATTATAACCTTAGATTCTGGAACTAAACTTTATTTCGACTCAAATTCGCTACCGCAAGATTCACAAAAAAAGCGTATTGATACCATTTTAGATAGTAAATATCGCACGGATATTAATTTAGGTGATATAAAATATTTAGACTTTAGAATTCCAAGAAAAGTCTTTATTTGCTTGCAAAATAGAGAGTGCAGCAATACCTAGGATGATTATTTAATTACTTGGCTTAGTGCTTGTGCATTTAACATGGCAGCATCTTGTAAAGTTTTGTGTTGTTCCTTCTGAAATAAAGCCATTACAGCAGTAGAAACTTGGGCTGGGTTAGGAACATTATCAAACACGAATCCATTAGTTTTACCTCCAATTCCTTCGCCGCTATTACCTGCAGTTTGAACCACAACATTTCCAAAATCAAGCAAAGTTCCCCAAAATCCACTTTTTTTATAACTTACATCTTCAATATTAGTTATACTTAAAGTATTTACTTCCCGGTTAAACAAACCACGTTGATCAACATCAATAATTCTTTCTGAGGTAACTATTTGAATCGATAAATAATAATTATGAAAAATAATACTGAAAATTAAGATTAACATTGCATTTACTCCAAAAAATATTAAGTCAAAAACCGCAATTCCAAATTTATCCAGGTAACCCAAAAGTATTGTTCTGGAAGCTAGAAGAAGCAAGAATACAAGAAATAATCCAACTGCTTTGGTTGCAATTATAACTAAATCTTCCCTTACAACCAGCACAAGATCTTCTTGACTGTTTACCCTATCGGGAAGGCCTGGCTTGTTCCAAATTAAATTATCTAAATTTTCACTCGACATGGTATTAACTCATTTCAAAACTGGGTAAATGTCAATTACAAAATTCAATTTTGACAGTAAACCTGAAAATATTCATTTATTACAAGTGAATCAAAATAATGAAATCAATCCAGCTGAAGTGGGAGAAAAGTCAACCCCAATTGCTTTAGAGGAAACAGGGGAAAGTAGTAGTTTCTTTAGCCTGGCAAAAAATAGAAAATCCCTAATTCTAGAGGCTAGTTGTTTAATACTTTTTGTATTTTGCTCTGTACTTCTAGTTGATAAATTTTGGCCTGCAGAAATAAACAGGCAAACAGCAAGCACCAAACAAGAAATTTTAAATATTATTGAAAACAAATATACCGGCACTTTACCATCCAAGGAAGATCAAGCAAAAGGTGAATTAGCAGGTTTGGTTGCCTCTCTTCAAGACCCATATAGCCAATATATTCCGAAGGACAAAATTAATGAATTTCAAAATGGTTTAAACGAAAAATACAGTGGAATTGGGGTTCGTTTTAGCAGAGAAACAGGTAAGGTTCTGGTAACTCAAATTTTTAAAGATGGTCCAGCCAGTAATGGAGGAATTCAAGTAGGTGACGAATTGGTAAAGGTAGATGACAAATCTGTTGCTTCAATGACTAATGAGCAATTGGCTAATGCAATTAAAGGTGAAGAAAATAGCACTGTGAATATAACAGTATTACGATCTGGCTTAGAAAGTTCATTTAAAATTACCAGAAAAAATGTTCAATCTGACATGGTAAGCCTAGAGGTAAGAGGAGAAGTTGGCATAATTAATATTTCAACTTTTGGTGAAAACTCGGCTTCCAAAATGATGGCTGTTGCTGCTCAAGTTAGATCCAATCAAAATATTAAAAAATTGGTACTTGATTTAAGAAGTAACACCGGAGGATTGCTGGATCAATCAGTATTAATTGCCAGTTTTTTCTTGCCTGAAAACTCTACTTTTGTAAAAGAAGTTTATAAAAATGACGCTAAAGAAGAGAAAACAATCGCCCAAAGTAATTCATTGCTAGATTACCCAATTGTTGTGGTAACAGATGGTTCTACAGCCTCTGCTAGCGAAATTTTAGCAGCAGCCCTGCGTGATGACAGGCAAGTAAAATTAATCGGTCAAAAAACTTACGGAAAGGGAGTAGTTCAACAAGTATTTACTTTAAGAAACGGTGATTTATTGAAAGTTACTATCGCCGAATGGATTACGCCTAAGGGTGATAAAATTAATCTAAAAGGCCTTGAACCAGATATCTTGGTAGATCTAAACAAAAATTCAGTAGATAGAGCAGTGGAGGAAATTTTAAAATAATCTATGAAGCGGTTATCCGTAGATTTACGCAGTTTAAATTATCCAATTAGAACTGGAATTAATATCTATTTCCTAAATATTCTTAAAGTATTATCTGAAATAAAAAAAGAAAATCCTAGCTTAGAAATAACCGGTTTTGGTCTGGATAATAAAGTTTACCAAAATCTTCGCCAGGAATATGTATGGTTTGAAAGTCTGTTTGTTAAAAATTACAGCTTATCTGAATATTATAATATCGCTTGGGTTTCTAAAATATGGTTTCTACCTAAAATTTACCTTGATAAAGTTATAAACATTTCTGTCTGGATTGCTAATATAATTGGAATAAACTTCACAACAAACCCACATAGTTTTACTCACTTATACCAACCGCAAATTAAAGCCATCCTAGCTCCTGCAAACACTAATTGGTTGGTGGCAACCCACGACTTTTTTCACTTCCAAATGCCCCGCTGGAACAATGTGCTCAAAAGACCTAATGAATCTTTTTTCTTAGCTAAATCTATACTTTCAAAAGCTAATATAATTTATGCTAATTCCATTTCAACCGCCAATCAAATAAAATATCTTTTTCCAAAATCCATTCAAAGAGTTAAATTAGTCTATCTATCTTTACCTCAAAATTTGAATTCTAAAGAAATAAATCCACCAGAAAACGAAGATGAGATTATTCAAAATATTTTAAGTTCCAGGCAAAAGTATTTTATAGCTATGGCAGGTATTGAACCAAGAAAAAATTGGATAAATTTAATTTATGCCTGGAAGGAGTTGGAAGAGAAAGGCTTTGAATATAAGCTAGTACTAGCTGGAAGAATTGTGTCTAAAGAATATTACAATGAACTTTTAAAACTAATTAATAAACTTGAATTAAAAAATATTATTTGGTGTTTAAATTTGTCTGAATCAGAAAAAAAAGCACTTTTATCAAACTCAGTTGCATTACTTTATCCATCGTTATTTGAAGGTTTTGGTTTCCCCATTTTAGAAGCATTTAGTGTTGGAGTGCCAGTAATTGTTGGAAATACTGGAAGCAGTTTGGAAATTGGTGGGTCAGGGGTTGTGGCAATTAATCCACTAGATGTTGCAGATATTGCCTCTGCAATTGAATTAATAAGCGTAGATAATTCTTTTAGAATGGAATTAATAAGCAAGGGTCAAGATAGACTTAAAAATTTCAGCTGGGAAGAGTGTAGAAATAATTTGATAAATTGGATCGTTAATTCTTAAGACTGCAGTGCTTGATCAATTTTATTTTGTTGCGAAATCTTATTTACTCGCCATGCAAAAGCTAGATTAATTGAAAAGAAAATAAATACCCAAAGTGGATTTAGCGGTAAATTCTCCATTTTAAAAAAAGATAGATTGGATAAATGTGCTCCACCGTATCCCAAAATAAATGTGAAAAATAGATTGTTAAAAAAGTGAATCGGCCAGGTATTTATAAATGATCCTGTCCAAATTGTAATTATTCCCCAAACCACACCAAGCCCAAAGGTTATGGAAAAATTTGGAATAGAAAATGTAGCACCTGGTGTGTGAATCCAGCCAAAAATGACCGCACTTATAAAAACACTCCAAGCACTTCCAAAGAAATCGGATAGTGAAGAAATTAGCCATCCTCTAAATATCCATTCCTCTGCTAAAGTTTGAATTAGATACATTATAATTATAGCAAAGAAAAAATCCAATCTAATGTTAAAAGGGTTGATCCCAAATTCTAAATTGTATAAATAAATATTTCCAAAAAACTCTACTTTTCCATTAAGAAAAAAATGCAAAAGACTAAAAATTAGTAAACCTGATAAAAGTAACATTATCCATGAAGATGTTATTTTAAAAATTTCTTTATTGAATTTAAATTTGGTTCTAAAACTTATTATCATTACAACTAAGTATAATAGATATATAATTGTAATATTAAAGATTTCTCCAATACTACCATTTATAGGCATGTTTTCAGTTAAAAATACCGCAATAGGGCTTACTAAAAGTATGGCAATAAATGTAATTATAAATTTTAAAATTAAATCTATTTTTTTAGAATGTTTGGTTAAAATGTTTTGCATAATAATTAAATATTAAAAAACTTTTCTGCATTGAATTTAGAAGTCTCCAAAGCTAACTTGTAAGACATATTTTGTAGATCAGCTAGTTTCCTCAGCGAATGCTCTACCATCATAGGCTCACAAATTTTTCCTCTAAACGGATTTGGGGCAAGAAATGGTAAATCGGTTTCCACTACAAAATTATTAATATCATTTTTTTCAACAGCCTCGCTCAAATTTTTTGCTGAATTAAAAGTAACAATTCCACCAATGGCCATTTTCCCTTGTAACTTAATAATTTGCTCAGCGTCATTAGCATTTCCGGTAAAGCAATGAATTAGAAATTTTCCGTGAATTTCGGGGTACTTTTTTAAGATTACAAACAAATCCTCAAAAGCTTCGCGGCAGTGAATAATTAAAGGTAAATTCAGCTGAATCGCTAATTTTATTTGACTTTCAAAAAGGTCTTTCTGGGTTTGAATAATGTTAGGTTCATGGGAATAAAAATAATCTAAACCGCATTCGCCAATACCAACTAGTTTGGTTTTTAATTCAGGTTTACTATTAATAAATTCAATTACTAAGTTTTGAAAATTTAAATAAT
Organism: Bdellovibrionales bacterium; assembly: GCA_044378055.1. GTDB lineage: Bacteria > Patescibacteriota > JACMRA01 > JACMRA01 > JACMRA01 > JBILXY01. The sequence goes on from JBILXY010000012.1 coordinate 17,762, forward strand.
GTGCTAAATCAAAGTCTTTCTGCACAATTTCAGGGTGGCTGCCAAGCAGTAAATATATTTTAGGATTAGCAATTAGTTTCCAACTTTGTAAAAAATTAAAGGAAGAAACTGTAGGCTGAATAATCCAATCGTGGTTTTGAATATGTTGTTCTAAAAAACTCTGCTCTTCAATACCAAAATTTATAGCGTAATCTTCTAAATTATGATTCTCAACAGACAATAACTCTACTGGTTCTTCTTCTCTTAAATTTGGCCAAAAACCGTTTTGGTGAAGAAACAAATCTAAATGAGCATGTGTGTCGTACATGAATTGAATAGAGGTAATTTTTCAGGGCTGGTCAATTATAAATCTGACCAAAGTTTTTTTCGTTTTGGATAACTTTCTTTTAAATATTTCTTTGTTTCAACATAAGAAGTTGTATCGCCAATTTTTGTTCGCCAAGTAAGCATTATTTCACGAATTTCTTCAGTTCCTTGAATTGTTAAAAAGTCAGCCCAAATTTTTAAATGTTGGAAAATGTTTTCTTCAATTTGCTCCAGTAAGTCTGGGAAAAGAACGGCCATTTCAATTAAAGACTTTGGGTCTAATTTGGCTATGTTTTCTTCCAGCCAATCTTTCATTTTAATTTCTAGGGCGAATTGCACCTTCAAACTTTCTTTATTTGGATATGCATCCAATTCCTGCATAATTAAAATCTTTAAATTATCCTCCAGCTTGAACAAATATTCATTAAGCATTTTTCCGTATTCATGTTTTAAAAGGTGAGACTGAAACCACAGCTCCACCAATACTTTAATTTGATGGGTAGGGTGCAAATTAGGAAATAATTTCATCCAAAATTTCCACCAAACCGTACTTCCAGTGATCATTGAATCTACAATTAATTGAGCCAGTTTTTTTTCTTGATAGAAGTCTTGGGTTGCTTGCTTGCAAATATCCTCAAAACCTTGCCAGAACTCGGTAAACTGCAAATTTTCATCACTGGTTTTACGCACAATTTGGCTTATCCAGGGGAATAGGTTAGACCTTGATCTCTCGAAGTATTGGTATATTTTAGATAGCCATTCTCGTTGCTCTTGGTTGTTATTATATTCAAATAAATTATCTAAACTTGATTGAATTTCTTGCTTTTGTAATTTATGTTGTTTCGGTTGAATAAATTCTTGTTCTATAGAAGCACAAACAGCTACAATATGCTTGCAAGTACCGAACTCTTTAAAGTAAGCACAGCTACAAAAAGCAGATTCTTGAAGAGCATTTTCGGCCTGTTCCCATTTTTGAATGCTCAAGACCAAATGCAATAGAGGAATTACTACAACTTCAGTATTAGTATCCTTAACTTGGTATTTTCTCCAAGAATCAATAGTTAAATCTGTAAAACCAATCACTCCGCCTTCCAAGAAAGTTTTCAATCCTCTGCCGTAAATGGATTTATCTACCAATTTTCTTACCGAGTCTAAATATGAAACCATTACAATCAGGTTCTTACAATATTCCTATTTTGACAAGCAATAAACAATGTATTTCTATAAGCTTAATAATACCATTATGTCTTTTGATATTGCAGTTTCTTTGTTTTTTATTATTATATTTTTAGTTGGTATAAATTTCTTAATGTGGTTCTATTTTGTAAAGAAAGGTCATATTAAATAGAAATACTAAAATTAAGTATCAATAATTAAGAATTCAAGCGAAGAAATTGGAAATCGGCGGAAATTTTTAAGTTAAAGTGGAGTGATTCTATCGTTAAGTTAACTAAATATTTTTCCTAATGAAATTTTGTAATTCAGAATTCCTTAATTGTTGAAAGTTTCCATTGAAAGAAGCTTCATCTACTTTCCCTTGAGATTTAATATATTGATTAGCAACAAAACTTAAACCCAAAACTCCTACTATTGCCGTACCTAATTTTGTTGAAATTATTGGAAGACTATCTTCTGGTTTTAACATGCTTGTTTGCCATAGAATTAACCCAACTGATGACAAAGTACTTAGAAGATTAGCTCCGAACTTTTTTGATTTCCAGAATGGTTTATTACTTGCATTATTTTGTTCAAGGCCGGATTGTGAATTATTCTCCACATTTTTAGAATTTAAACTAATGTTAGCAGAGTTAAGTATAGCCTGACTGGGTACAAATTCAACCGAGTTACCCTTCTTATAATTTGAAAAATCAACCTGTAATTGATCATATAACTTTAAAAGATTTGCTAATTGCACTCTATAATTTTCTTTTTGCTGATTAGAAACCATTAAATCATTTTTGGTTTGGTTTAGCAATAAGTTTTGCTGCCTAAATGTTGTTAGAATCTTTTCAAATACCAAATTGTAGTCTTTTTTTACTAATAAATTTTCAAGTTCATTAATGTTTATGGGTAAGTCGTTAAAATTTCTTAAAGCTAAAATTGATTTCTCCTCAATGGTAAGCCCTAGTTGTACTTCAGGCATAGTTGGCGAGTTTGGGGTAGGGGCTGTCTTTCCTGTGAAGGCTTCATAAATAGCCACAGTAGCTAAATCTGACAACCAATTTAAATGTTCATTAGATCCCAATCCTTGAACAAAGCCGAGCTCGATTAAATGGGCTAAAGGGTTTGTATCTCTAATCCAACCAAGTCTGCCAAAAGATGCTAAATTATCTGTTCTCGCCCAAGAATTTGCTTCTGCTCCAACTTGAACCATTCTATCTCTCATAAATCTGGCAATGTTCATGCTTAATTTATCCTCATTATAAAACTGCCCATCTTGGCCTGTGTATTGTCCAAATCCGTAAACTCCAACTCTTTTATCGGCCGTTTCGCTGGAAATTCCACTAGCTGAATCTCTGTGAATTTCAATCGCCCAGGTTTGTCCCCATTTAAATTTAGAGTTTACATGATTAATAGATCCAATCAAATCCAGCTCATGAGGCACAACATAAACGCTAATACCCAGGGCTTTAAGATTGCTGGCTATCCTTTCTGTAGTATAAATATTATTTTCCCTTTCAACATTATTTCCAGAAACGGCGCCGCTATCTCTTCCGCCATGTCCTGCACATAAGGTTATAAAATTGGGAGACCTAAGGTACTCAAATTTAGAAGTAAGCATATTGTAACAAATTTAAAATTGGGCTTGTATAACATGTAAAACAATGTCTGTCAAAAGAAAAATTTAGTATCTTTCAAACTTGCACTTGATGAAAAGTAAAATCAACTATAATAGTTAGTAAATTTGCCCAATCTAAATTGTTAAAAATATGTCTAATTCCGCTCCACTACAACTAAAAGACATAAACGAAATTAAAATTGCTGCGACTATTCTTAATATTAATTCAGGCGAAGTTGTGGCTTATTTATCGAATCATAAAAATTTACCTCCGAAAAAAATAAGTAAATTAAATGAAAAATTGGAACTTTTTAGAAGCGGTTATCCGTTAGATTATATTATTGGCTATGTTGAATTGTTTGGAATTAAGTTTAAAGTTAACAAAAATACCCTAATTCCAAGACCTGAAACTATAGATTGGCTTAATGATTTATTATCTCCTGCCCATCGAACCAATACAATAAAGTTTCAAAAGCCTACTAATTTTCTGCTAGATATTGGCTGTGGTTGTGGACTTATTGGCTTAAGTTTAGCCTCGCTATTTAATAAAGTTCTGCTCACCGATTTATCCAAGTCGGCTTTAAGAATTGCCAAAGAAAATGCAGAATATAATATTATTAAAAATGTGGAATTTTATTGTTCCAATTTGTTGGAAAACCAAGATTTAAAGAAAAAGATTGAAAATTTACCATACACTTTGATAGCAAATTTGCCATATGTTCCAACCGCTGATCTTAAAAATGTTGATGCAAATAACTTGCATTTTGAACCTAAGAAAGCTATATTTTCTGGGAAAGATGGACTGTATTTGTTTAAAAAATTAATTAAACAACTGAAAGTTGCCCCTACCTATAAACCAAGTGAAATTATCCTGGAACTAGACCCTAGAAATATTCAAGCCGCTGAAGTAATTTTAAAAGAATTGTATCAAAATACCATTATTTGGCCAGATAATTATGGAAAACAAAGGCTTCTCCAAGCTTGGTAATCGGTAGTTGACAAATACAATGACCCAAACAAGTCTTGTCTTAATATGCCTAATCAAGGTTTAATTACTAAAATAGTAAGCGTTACTTTATTGCTCTCTTTTGTTGGTTTATTTCCAGTTCTAGCTTTGGCACAACAATCTTCTACAAATCCAATAAGTCTTGCAATTAGCAAAGTTACTAGAAATGGACAGGTTGAAAATACAAAGAAAGATGGCACCAACAATTTTGTATATGAAAACGAATTGAATTTAGACGACGATATTAGGTATGGCTGGCTTGGAACAGATTTAAATTTAAAGTACAAAACTTCACCTGCAATTGGCGGAGGATATTTAAAAATATATCTAAATGATGATACCAATGAAGCAAATTTAATAACCGAATACGGTACTAGTCCGCTTCCAGTTTCTGCTTTAAAGTCTAAGCTAGTTGAAGGTCAGAATAAAATTTTACTGGTTTATATTGATTCCACCAATAGATTTGCAAGTCAACCAACCAAAGTGGCCTTTAGTTTTAAATTTAAAAAAGCCAGTAACTTACCCAATATTCAGGTTTTAGAACCAACGCCAAATTCGGTTATTGGAAGGGGCGCAGATAAAGATATTTCCATTCAACTAACTAATTTTGAATTAGAAAACTCTGATAGTAGGCTTCCAAATAGGGGAAAATTGAATGTTTACGCAAACACAGTTTTAGATCAGAACAGGCTTGGAATTTTTAGTGTTTCACAAAATGTACAGGGAAATATCTATGTAAGGTTTAATACAAGAGATCTTGAAACCTCCAGAATTCCCGACGGTCTTGCAACCCAATTAATTTTTGTTTTAACTAAAACTGATGGAACTTTATTGAACTTCCAAAACACATTGCAAGTAAGAAGTAATTATAATGGCAGCTTAGATGTTGGTCTTCCAAGGGTTACAATTACAGAACCAAGAAAAGATAGAACCAATCTTACTGTGGATGGTAACCAAAAATTCATTGTTCAAGTGGATAATTTTACCATTCTAACTGAAACAAGCAAAGAAGCTAACGAAGATACAAAAGGATATTTACAAATTTATGTTGATAATAAACCTTTAAAAATTCTTTGGCCAAAAAATACTTTTACCCTAAATGAAATTGGCCTTAACGATGTTGCTGAAGGCAGAAAAACTGTTAAAGTTCAATTAGTAAATAAAAACTATACAAAACTTTCCCCAGAAGCTTCAGATAGCTTAGAAATTATCTTTGCACCAAAGTTCAACGAAAATTTAAATAATTCACCTCAGGTTGAAAATCAGAGCTGGAGAATCGTTCTGGTAATTGTTACTGTTGTTCTAGTTGTAGGTGGAATTTCTGTTCTAATTACGAGGGGTTAATTTTAATATTTACAAGCTATTCCTATGCAAAATACTTTGGGTTATAATAAGTTTTGTTTAACTTTAGGTTTTGGCGGTCATGGCTCGGCTTGTGTTTCTGATCATATAATTCTTAACTCTGAAACTAGGTTTGATATAATTCTTGTCCCAATGGACGACGGTGGATGTTCCGGTAGAATTCAAAAATATTTCACGGAATCAATCTCGAATTTATCTCAAGAAAATGCTAAAAAATTTAACTTGAATAAAAGTCCAATTGCACTTGGCGATTTAAAAAATAACATCAAAGTTTGGCTTACAAAAACAATTACATACCCAGTCAGCGTCGAAATCGTTATTAAAGCTTTCGAACTAAGATCGGACAATATTTTAGTTTTTAAAGAAAATTTTGATCAATTATCAACCATATTCCCTTTTCTAGAAGAATACAGAGTCAGCTTTGGTTATCTTGCTGAATCTTATCTTGAAACTCTGTCTGAAAGCGCTGATTCAGGGGAAAGTACTTCATTTGCCAACATTTTACTTCAAGTAATTTATAATCAATCCCAAAACGCCGAAAGTTTCATCCAAACATTAAAAAATAACAAATTAATTCCAGCCAATGTAAATATTCATTTTCTTTTGGAAAGGCAATTAAAATTACAAGCAGAAACTGAAAAAGGATGTAAACTAAAATGCGAATCCGAACTAGATGTTCATTATAGTGACCCTGTAATTCTTGAATCCTACAAATTATTTGATGATGTTAAGAATGCTTATTTAAACGCTGCACAAATTTTTCAGGAAAATCTTAGCTTGGTTGCTCTGTTCCAACAGTATGAAAATGACCATAATTCAAATGGATATATTTTGTTTCCGGCTGGTTCAATAAGTAATCTTTTTCCTCTGCTAAATATTTTGAATCAGGAAATTAGAAATTTAAAGCTGCCAATATTCTGGATAACAAATTCATTTATTCAAGGTAATGAACAGCCTTTGCCAATTCAAATTTTAGAGATTCACAAAATGTTTGCCGGAAATGGTCTTCCAATTATGGTTCTTGGGGCCTCAAAAAACCCTTTCGACTTTATTCATTCTAAGACAGAAAAAATAGAGATGATTAAAAAATATGAGGCAGAAAATAAAAAACAAATTTCACAACATGATGTTGCACATCTAATTAAAAAGATAAATTTAAATACTATTTATTTACCCAAACTTACCATGGTAAAGGTCAAAAATGCAGGTTTAAAATATCCAACTTTTGAACTTAATACAATTATCAATAGAATTTTAAATAGATGGTTATTAATTTTAGAACAGCCAAATATCAGTGATAAGAAAATATTAAGTTTATTGATTTCAAGTCTAAAGCCACTTATTCCAAAAGAGTATAAAATAAAGATTTACAAACCAAAAAAGTTCAACCTAAAGCATACTTTGTATTTTAATAAACATATTCAATACTAATTGACATATTTGGCTATTGATATCTGTATAAATTATATATGAAGACCTTATCTTTAATTGTACCATGCTACAATGAGGAAACAAATATTGCAGAATTCTATAATACTTTTCTGAAAGTATATAATAAATCTTTAAGTAAATTAATTAATTACGAAATAGTTTTTATCGATGATGGAAGTAAAGACAAAACTGTAGAAGAGGTGAAAAAAGTAATAGCTAAAGACAACAAAGTAACTCTGGTGGAATTTTCACGAAATTTTGGAAAAGAAATTGCTTTAACAGCTGGTTTATCTAATTGTATTGGCGATGGATGTGTTTTTCTAGATTCAGATTTACAATATCCAATAGATAAACTTCCCGATTTTGTTGATAAATGGCTTAGTGGCGTTGAAGTAGTAATAGGAATGAGGGACTCTAAGAAAACCAACAATATTGTGGAAAAAGTTGGTTCACTTTTTTTCTATAAAATAATTCAAGCAATTTCAGACACCCCAATTATTTCCGGGGCTTTAGATTACCGTTTACTAGATAGAGTTGTTATAGACGAGCTTTTAAAATTCAGCGAAAGGGGAAGAATGGTTAGGGCTTTAATTGATTGGCTTGGCTTTAGAAGAGATTTTGTTTATTATAAGGAATTACCAAGGTTCAGCGGCGAGCCAGGTTACAGTTTTGTAAAAAGGGTAAAATTAGCTCTTTCCACATTCATCTCTCAAAGCCTATTTCCTTTAAAATTAGCAGGATACATTGGATTGTTCATATTTTCTTTATCAGGTGTTTTAGGTGTATTTATTCTTGTTCAAAGTTATATTTTAAAAGATCCAATGAATTTAAATATTTCTAATTCGTTTTCACTAGGTGTTTTGAATAGCTTTTTGGTAGGAATTGTGCTTATGTCTTTAGGAATAATTGCCTTATATATTGCTAATATTCACACAGAAGTAACCAACAGGCCAATTTATGTAGTTAGAAAAATTCACAAGAAAGCTGTCGAAAAAAATTCTAAAGCAAAGTCTTAGAACCCAATCTTAAGATTAACAATTTTGGTATGAATAAAAAAATTTTGTGGTTAAACTGGAAAGATATAAATCACCCACTGGCAGGAGGGGCAGAAGTTGTAACCCACGAACTGTGTAAAAAATTAGTAGAGGAGGGAAACCAAGTAACACTGCTTACTTCCCTGTATCAAGATGCAAAAGAAACCGATGAAATCGACGGAATAAAAATAATTAGAGTTGGGACAAATAAATTTTTACACGCTTTTCAAGCTAATTGGTATTATACTAAAAACTTAAAGAACCAATTTGATATTATTATTGAAGAAGTAAACACTGCCCCTTATCTTGTAAATTTCAGCAAAGGCAAGGAAAAGGTGTTTTTGTTTTATCATCAGCTGGCTAGGCAAGTTTGGTTTTTTGAAACTAAATTTCCGCTAAATTACATTGGATATTATTTTTTAGAACCATTTGCCTGCTTTTTGCAAAACATGTTTAAAGCAATTACAATTACTATTTCAGAATCAACAAAAAATGATCTTGTTAAACTTGGGGCTAAACCAGAAAATATAAAAATCATCACCGAGTTTATAGATAATAAGCCACTTGTTTCATTGGAAAAATCACTACCAAAAGATCCAATTTTTACTGTTCTATATCACGGCTCACTAAGAGAAATGAAGCGTCCTGAAGAAGTTGTGAAGGCTTTTGGTTTATTCGTGAAAAAACATCTTAAGTCTCAATTATGGATAAGTGGGGGAGGGGATCAATCTGGCTTGGTTTCAATTGCTAAGAGTTTGAACTTTTTAGACAAGGTTACTTTTTTTGGCCGAACAGGTGAAACACAGAAGCTTGAATTAATGCAGAAGTCATCAATACTTTGTGCAACAAGCGTGAAAGAAGGGTGGGGGTTAATTGTTACCGAAGCTAATTCTATGGGTACACCGGCAATTGTTTACAATATAGATGGTCTTCGCGATTCAGCCAAAAGCGGAGGAAACTGGATAGTGGAGGAAAACCCAGAAGCTTTAGCCAATCAGCTTGAAAAAACATACCAACTGTTTATGTCGAATCGAACTGCATACCAAGAAAAGTGCAATGAAGTTTTAGAAAAAAGCAGACAGCACACTGTTCAGCAAAGTTATTCAGACTTTAAGGAAATTGTTGGTTTGTAACTACTTGGCTTTGTTAAAAAACTGGATTCCTTTGGCCAATAAAGTTTCAGGAAGGTGCTTAACTATAGAGATAATAATTAGGTTAGATAAACCAGAGATAATCACGGTTTTTCCTTTAAATAAGCCAGACCAGCCAATTTCTGCCACAGATTCAGCAGACATCATAGCATTTTCTTTTTTAGACATTTCCACAGCAAACTTAGCTCTTTCAAAGAAATCAGATTTTGTGGCCCCAGGGCAAAGCACAGAAACCGAAACGCCTGTTTCCTTTAACTCTTCTTTTAAAGCGATTGAAAAACTTTTCACGAAGGCTTTGGTGGAATAATAGGTGGCCATGTATGGTCCTGGAATAAAACCAGCGATTGATGCAACATTTAAAATCTTTCCGTTTCCAATTTCAATCAATTTAGGAGTGAATAGGTGGCACATTTCCATTAAACTAGACACATTTACTTGTAGTTGATCTCTTTCATTTTCCCAAGGTAACAAATCGAATCTTCCATTGCTTCCAAAGCCGGCATTGTTAACTAAAACCTGTATCTTTAAGTCCAATCTCTGAACTTCATCAAAAATATGTTTAGGGCTTTTAGGATCAGCTAAATCGGCGGCTATAACTTCCACTTTTACTTTAAATTCCTCTTCAATTTCAGCTTTTACTTCCTCAAGTTTTGCTTTATTTCGTGCAACTATAATTAGGTTAAAATTGTTCTTAGCAGCTACTTTGGCTAGGGCGTAGCCAATTCCAGTGCTTGCTCCTGTTATTAAGGCGTAGTTGTTGTTCATACCCACAAATTGGGTTTAAAATTTGGTGATGTCAAACTTTCAACTCGTTGTGCCGGTAACCCTCCGCCCTTTGGGCACCTCCCTTTACAAGGGAGAATTGGGATTGTTGTAATTTGGCGGAGTGATCGTCGCCGGTACGCCAATGGCGATCCGCGATCGCCGCTACGAATTGAAGGTGGAACACTTATTTAAGAACTGTGTCCAACTTGTGAACATATTTTTCTTTCGACAAACACTATAGAATGTAAGGAAATTATGTAATGTGGGAAGAATTTCTAAATTGGATTAAACTAAAATTCAAAATACAACAAAATACATATAGAACCTTGTTTAAAGAAGGTGAAGTTTGGTGGGCTAATTTAGGTCAAAATATTGGAGATGAAGAAAATGGTAAGGGTGTCAATTATATGCGGCCTGCAATAGTTATTAAAAAATATAATCGTAATTTATGCCTAATTGTACCCACAAGTTCTCAGATTAAAGAAAATAAATACTATTTTAAAATAAAGTATAATGGACAGTATTATTCAGCTCTAGTTTCACAACTAAGAACTGTTGACAGCAAGAGGTTTAGAAAGAAAATTGCCGAACTTCCAAAAAAAGAATTGGCAGATTTGAAGCAATATATTCTTTTACAAACTTTCTAGCCAATAAATTGACCTCTGTTTCCAGAGGTGTGTGGGTAATCCCAATTTGTCTTCTAATATTAAACATTTTTTATTTTTGTGTCAAAGTTTACTGTAATTTTGAATAATTTGCTCATTTTCACTAATCAAGTCGTCGTATGTAATAATTTCAATCTCTGAATCATAATATTTTAGTAAATCCTTTTGACTTATAGTAAGACTGTTGTTTCTACCGATTATTAACTTGAGTTTAAAATTTGCGTCCAGCTCTGCTACATCTTTTTGTGCAAATGAAAGATTGACAGGGTCTTTTAACCAAACTTTCCATTTTCGAAGCTGTTGTATAGACTGATTAAATTCACTAGTAAATTCATCTTTTTGCTTAAATATTTTTTTATTCGGCGATTCTATTTCTACTAAAATGGAGTTTTCTATATTTATAACTATAAAGTCTGGAATATAATCATTTCCTAGCTGGATTCTTTTTTGGTCATGGTTTGATATTGTCTCTTTGCTTTTATGTGAAAGGAAAAAAGAGTTGTTAGTCAAAAACTTTTGCATATCTTTCTCTTCAGTGTTTGTGTTATGGACCATAACTTTTAGATCCTTAAGCCTTTCTGTCAATAAGATATTGCTCTTTGCTGGCTCTTCATCAAGGGTATCTTTTTCAAGAGAACTAATTTTAAATTTTGATATTATATTAATAAACCAATCAAAATCTGATTTAGCGTCTTCTTCCCCCTTTTTTGTATTAAAATTATCAGGAATTGTTAGATTAAAATCTGGCCCCGAAACAATTTCAATTTGTTTGTAAGGTGGTCTAACTTCAATTCGAATCGAATTTATTACTGCATGTGTATTCTTCTCAATTGAGATATCTGAAATATTTTTTATATCACTCTTACTATTTATTAGGTCTTGTCTGGATAATCTTGGATTTGGTGTTTTAAAATTAAAAGCCAGTTTTTTATTTTGAATATCAGTGTATTGAAAAACTATAATATCCTTATCTTTCGTATAATAAAACTCAATTTTGTTGTATGGATAGAGAGTTATTGGTAATTTATGACTTAAAGAAAGAATTGGGGTGATGGATTATGTAATATTCCTATGATTAAAGTACGTGTGAATTAATTTACTTCTCCTTTCTTTTGTTACACCTCTGTGATTATTTAGTAGTAGTTTTAAAGG
>JBILXY010000025.1:0-11829 GCA_044378055.1 Bdellovibrionales bacterium
ACAGTTTACATTGGTATTGATGTTGGTTGGAGTTGGTGTACATGTTGTTGCAGTTATGTTGGCATTGGTGATTGGGGGGTTGAAGTTAATAACAGCATTGCCAGTAGAAGTAGTTTGACCGGTACCAGATAGACTTACGTTTGGTAGAGTGATACTTAAACTTGTTGGATTAGTTGGGCTTGTTACTTTGTATTGAATGTATCCTGTACCGTTTTGGGGGTCTAGGAGATCAAGAGTGTTTGTTACACTAGCTTGACTGAAAATCCAACCTGATCCTACAACTGGACATGAAATAGGGTTGTTTAAAGTTAAATGTGCATAATTAAGATAAATAAAGTTACCTGAACCATTAGTTTGATAATACTCACAATTACGATAATAAACATACCTCTGTGATAAAGAATTTACAGTGGCATTTGGACTAGCTTGTAAGAAGTTCCAACCTGATCCTATTGCAGAACAATTAATGTAACCAGACGCACTTAAAGACATTCTTACAATATAGGTTTGCCCGCCACCTGCTACTTGTGAATAAACACAATTTCTAGAAAACAAGTCTTGTCTACCTAAAATATCTACAGTATTGTTTTGACTATCTTGAGTAAAACTCCAACCAGAACCAATTGCAGGACAGTTGATATAGCCAGTGGTTTGTAGGTGCGGTCTAGTTAGATAACCTGAAGGACTTAGAAAATACTCACAATTTCGTAAATATAAATTAAGCTTCTTCCCCATTTCCATAACCGAAGTGGCACCTGTAGCACTTTGACCATAAAAACCAGAGTGTGGAGATAGAGCAAAGTTAGAACCTGTCCAACCATTGTTTCCTGTCCAAGTAGTATTTGCTTGAGAAGCGTCACTGGCACATAGTTCAGAACCTGTAGCTGGGGTTAAACAGTTAGAAGTTGAATTGTTAATGTAAGTAAATCCAGAAGATAGTGTATCTGTAATAGCAGCGTTTGCTACTGCACCAGATGTTTTATTCTGGTAAGCAAGTCTTACACAAATTGTAGCACCTGGGGCTGTGTTAGAAAGTGATGTTGAGTAACTTGATGTAGATGTTGGACATACTGCACTACTTCCTGTTCCTGAAGTTGGAAGAGCCAATAACTTTTTAACACTAAAAGATGCATCTCCTATTACAGTGATGCCACTACCAACAGCTCCACTGTTTACTGATGTAAATTCTGGTACTGTAGCTGTAGAAGAAATTGTAGATTGTGTTCCATAAGTTCCCCCTGCTGTACCTGCTGGGATAATCATTTCATATTGGATGTATGATTTCGAGCGGGTGGAGTCTAGGAGGTCAAGATTTGACATTTTAAAGCCCTCTTGAGTTCCAGGAATTGTTCCAGCATTTAACCAAGCACCTCCTGGAGTTGCACAATTTATTGTAGCTGGGGTGTTTGAGGCTGTTGGAGCTTGTCCAAAATTTTGATTGCTACTTGGTCCGTAGAAAGTATATGTATTGTTTATAGAAAACCCTACATTACCTGGATAAGTACTATTATTATAAATACACTGAGGAAGATTGTAGTATCTTTGTCCTAATAAATCTACATTTGACATTTTAAAGCCCTCTTGAGTTCCAGGAATTGTTCCAGCATTTAACCAAGCACCTCCTGGAGTTGCACAATTTATTGTAGCTGGGGTGTTTGAGGCTGTTGGAGCTTGTCCAAAATTTTGATTGCTACTTGGTCCGTAGAAAGTATATGTATTGTTTAAGGCATAAGGGATAGATCCTGGGTTAGAGTCACTACTATAATTACACTGAGGAAGGTTTAAATACCTCTTCTTCCCAATCTCCTTAGTTCCACTGGTTGCATTGAAAGCTGTTCCTCCGTTAGCGACAGATGTTCCTGCTCCATCATATAAACCCGCACTTGGAGAAACTCCACTGGCATTTGTAAGTGTTGAGAATAAAGAATCTTTTTGAGTGGCTGTGCCTGTATCACAAACAAGTTCTGCATTATTTGGTGCTGTTACTGTAGTGGTAGAAGGGTTTAAACAGTTTCTAGCAGATCCTGCTACATATGTGAAAGTTGCTGGAAGGCTGTCTTTAATGTTTCCATTAGTTACAGAAGCTCCTCCTGTGTTTTCACTCCATAATCTTACAAGAACGCTTTGACCAGGGTTTGCTGTTACATTAGGGCTCCAGGTTGTTCCTCCATCAACGCTGTATAGTTTAGTATAGGAAATGTTGGTTATTCTTAAGTCTGCTGCTACTCCTGAAGTTTTAGCTCCACCTGCATTTAGGGTTGCTGTTGTTCCTACAGTTTGACCGTTGGTAAGTCCTGAACTTGGGGCTTGCATGGAATAGGCAATGTAGCCATAGCCTCTAGTGGTGTTGGAGAGGTCGTTTGGACTAAAATTACCTGCTGAAACAAAGGAATAGCCTGATTTTGTTCCACAACTTAAAGTTGTCCCAGAAGTATTTGAAAAACTTAACTCTGTTTGCTTAATATTATCTGCAAAGTTTGGAGAACCAGTTGTACGATTAAAACTGCACAAGGTTGCATTAAAATATCTATCGCCTAAAATATCTGCCACTGTCTGTACATTTCCAGAAGAGTTTAGAGTATATCCTGATAGAGAGTTACAAATTGGAGAGCCAACAGTAGAAGTATTGTTCATGGCTAGATTTCTGGAAGAAATAATTGTATTTGAATTGGCTTGGCTATAACCACATTGGTTGAAATGAGAGTATCTGTTACCTGCTAAAGGTACGAGCTGTTTCTCATCTCCACCCTGAACTACATATCCTGAATAACTAGAACACTCACCGTTAGCACTTATTGTCCCAGCAGTTCCTGTATTAGAAGATTTGATAGAGGATTGGTAAAAAGTATCAGCTGTGGTTGTGCTTCCATATGCACAAAGATGACTAATTAAAAATTTAACTCTACCCAACTCCAAATTAGAAGAAGTAGCTGTATTATCTGCAGCATAACCAAAATAGCCAGCACCTGGGGCTACTGAAAGGTTTTGTCCTGTGAATACATTATTGTTTAAAGTAACAGGTGTTGCATCTACATAGTTATTTGTTACTGCTCCTACTCTGGTAAAGTTGGCAGGCATGCTGTCTGTAATATTAGCTGCTGTTACAGAAGCTGTTGTAGTGTTATTGTAATAATTCCTTACATTAACAGTTTCTCCTGGGGCTATATCTAAACTTTTATATAATACTCCACTTTTTTCATATAGTTTAACAAAACATACTCCAGCAGCTGTTGTTCCTCCGTTAGCTGTGTAAGTTGTACAATTTGATGGATTAAAAGCTGTAACTACAGTATTAGCTGCCTTAGCTGTATCATTTTGTTTTAAAAGATTATATGTAAATAATCCTGAGATTAGAACTACACCAAGAACCAGAACAGAGATTAAAGAATATTGTCCTTTTTTGGATTGTAGAAAAGATTTTAATTTTGGATTATTTGATTTCTCTAATTTTACATTCTCAGTTTTTAATTTTGAATTATTGTTTTGACCTTTGTTAGACATATTTGTTTTTGTTTTGTTTGATCCCCATTCTCCCTTGTAAAGTGAGGTGCCTGAAAGGCGGAGGGTTACTAGCGACGCGGTGGTCGCCTCTACTTTTTTATTCAGACAGAAAAAAAATTTCTGCTTATGTGTTGTAGTATATTTTATTGTTTGATTTTGGGCAAAGTTTAAGGAGGGTTACCCCTCCGTTTTAATTGTGTGTTTTTATTAAATTTATACTTCAACCATGCTTTCTTCCAAATCTGGAGAAATTTCTTCTTCAAATTCTTCTTGAATTTCTGTAGTGATTGCTTTTACTCCATCAAAGCCAGTTCCGGCAGGAATTAATTGACCCAAAATTACATTTTCTTTCAAACCTAATAATTGATCTTTTCTTCCACTAATAACAGCCTCAACCAGAACTTTGGCAGTTTCTTGGAAAGAAGCAGCAGATAGCCAACTTTCAGTAGCAAGTGATGCTCTGGAAATACCAATTACAATTCTCTTGTAAATAATAATTTTCTTTCCTTCTGCTTCTAATTTTTTGTTCATGCTTTGAACTAGTGATAAGCTAACCAAGTCACCTAGTGATAATTCGCCTTCGCCTTGATCAATAACTTGAACACGGTTACACATTTGGCGAACAATTAATTCAATATGTTTTTCGTTAACTGTAATACCGTTTGAAACATAAATTTCGTTTAATTGGGTAACAATGTATTGATAAACTGCATCCACACCAATTGAATCCATAATGTCTTGTAAATTCAAAGGACCTTCAGCTAAAGCTTGGCCTCTGAATACTTTGTCACCGGTTTTAACTAAAGAAACTAAACCTGGTACAGTTGTGTATTCCTGAAGTTCTGGGCCTAACTGGCTTATTACAATTGTATTTCCTTCTGTTTCAACAACGCCGTTGTGACCAGCTTTCATTACTTCTCCGGTTGAATGAACAAATAGATCATCAGTTGCGCTAACTGTACTGCCGTTGCCTAATAAAAGCATATCGGTAGAATCTTTCTCTAATTTGAAAGTGCTTGGGTGGCTTACAATAGTAATTTTGAATCCTTCATCTAAGCTTCCTTCAACTTTTTCAACAGTTCCATCTAAAATAGACATTGGAGCAATGTATTTAGGAACTCTAGCTTCTAGAATTTCTTCAACCCTAGCTAAACCAGAGTTAATATCTGCTTTCATAGCTACACCTCCGAAATGTTTAGAACGAAGAGATAATTGTGTGCTTGGCTCTCCTAAACTTTGGGCAGCAATAATTCCTACTGCTGAACCTAATTTAACTGGTTGGTGAGAACTAAAATCTACGCCATAGCATTTTCTACAAACACCTCTTGGTAATTGGCATTTAACGCTTGATCTTACCCAGACTTCTTCCACTTCTTTGTCTCTTAATTCAGAAACTAATTTGTAATCTAGGAAATCACCAGCATTTGCTAAAACTTTACCAGATACATCTTTCAAGTCTTTTAATAAGAATCTTCCATAAGCTCTGTCCCAAATTGATTTGCTCATTAATTTGCTTCCCATTAAAGTAATGCAAACACCTTGTTTGGTGAAACAGTCTTCTGCCATAGCCACAAGATTTTGCGAAACATCAACCATTTTTCTGGTTAAGTATCCTGCATCAGCTGTTTTCAAAGCAATATCTGCTAATGCTTTTCTCTGACCTCTCATAGAGATAAAGTATTCCAAACCAGTTAAACCTTCAAGATAACTACTTTGAACAGGAAGTTCAACTATGTCTCCAGATGCAGTCATCAACAAACCTTTCATACCTACAATTTGGTTTAAAGCTGTAACATTACCTCTAGCACCGGAATTGATAATCATTCCAACATTTCCTCTCTTATCCATTGCCTGTTCAGTCAATTTGGAAATATCATCGGAAGTCACACGCCACTGGTTAACAACCTGTTTGTGCCTTTCTTTGTCAGTCATTAAACCTAGGTCAAAATATTCACCTAATTGTTTAACTTTGCCTCTGGTTTCAGAAAGTAATTCATGTTTTCCATCTGGGTTGGTGAAATCTTTGTAAGATAAGGTAATACCAGCTTCAGTAACATATTTGAAGGCAGTGTCTTTAATTGTATCAAGAACTTTAGCCATTACATCTTGACCTAGGAAATGATAACTTTCAGAAACCAACGCTCCATAGTTTTTCTTGTTTAATTCCTTGTTTACGAAATTAAATGAATCTGGGAAACATCGGTTAAATAATATTCTTCCAGCGGTTGTATTTACAGTTTCTCCACCTTTTTCAACAGGTAATTTAACTCTAATTAATTCAGAAATTTCAATTTCTCTATCTGCTAAAGCTCTTAACACCATGGAGGTTGAATTGTATCTTCTTGGATTTTCTACTTCTTTACCAACACTTGTTAAATAGTAAATTCCAAGTAAAATATCTTGGTGACCTTGCATGATAATTTCACCATTAGCAGGGCGTAACAAGTTTTTAGTTGCAACCATTAAATCTCGGGCTTCTTCCTGACCTTTTACAGTAATTGGAAGGTGAACAGCCATTTGATCTCCATCGAAATCAGCGTTAAAAGCTGGACAAACTAATGGGTGCAAACGAATTGCCTTTCCTTCAACAAGAACAGGTTGGAATGCCAAGAAACCAAGTCTGTGCAAAGTAGGAGCACGGTTTAAAAGAACATGCTTATCTTTAATAACTTCATCTAAAATATCGTAAACTAAAGGTTTTCTGCTTTCAATTAATCTTCTAGCAGAGTGAACATTGTAGGCTGAACCTTCGTCCACCATTAAACCTAATTCAGATTTTTGGATAATTTTACCAATCATGAATGGTTTGAATAGTTCCAAAGCCATTTCCTTAGGTAAACCACATTGATTCAACTTCAAAGAAGGACCAACAATAATTACTGAACGACCTGAATAATCTACCCTTTTTCCAAGAAGGTTCTGTCTGAAACGACCACCTTTTCCTTTCAAAACATCGGTTAGAGATTTTAAAGCTCTTTTTACACCGGTGCTGGCCATAACCTGTCTTCCTCCTCTGGCAGAGTTATCAATTAAAGCTTCAACTGCTTCTTGCAACATTCTCTTTTCGTTCCTTAAAATAATTTCAGGAGCCCCAATTTGAATCAACTTTCTTAAACGATTGTTTCTGTTAATTAATCGTCTGTATAATTCATTAAGATCAGAAGCTGCGAATCTTCCGCCATCTAATTGCAACATTGGCCTTAATTCAGGTGGAAGAACCATTACTCTTCTTAAAATCATCCAATCTGGGCGAGTGTTGTTTCTTTGGAAGGCTTTAATTAACTTAATTCTCTTAGCTAATTTTTGTTTTGTAGCTCCTCTTGCTGTGGCAGCTTTTTCTTTCAAAGCTTCAATTTCCTTATCTAAATCAATGTTTTTTAACAACTGTTCAATAGCTTCTGCACCAATTCCTGCCTTAAATACTGGGCCAAACTTTTGTGATAATTCTTGATAAACTACTTCAGTGATAACGCTCTTATATTCCAAAAGCATGATTTCTTTCTTAGCTACTTCAGCGATAGTTTCAATTCTAGAAACAGTTTCAGCCTGTTGGGTTTTTAAAATTTCCTTATCAGTTTCATATTTAACTTTCAAAGTTTCAGGATCATGATTGCCTGCAGACTTATCAATTTGATACTGTCTAGAAAGATTATCAAATTTAATATCGTATTCGGCTTTGTTATTTTTAATTCTTAACTGAGCTTCATTGTCTAATTTAAAAATATATTCAGCTCTAATTTCTTCATGAATTTCTGTAATAACATAGGCTGAAAAATATGCAACGCGGGAAATTTCAGCAGCTTTCATATCAAGAATTAAGGCTACTCTGGATGGAATAATTCTTAAAAACCATGGGTGAACACAAGGAACAGCTAAAGTAATATGACCCATTCTTTCACGGCGAACTGAAGAGTGAGTTACCATAACACCACATTTATCACAGATTACTCCGGCATATCTATACCTTTTGTATTTTCCACACTGACATTCCCAATCTCTTACAGGACCAAAAATGGCTTGGCAGAAAAGACCGTTTGTTTGAGGAATACCAGTTCTATAGTTAATGGTTTCAGCGGTTAAAACTTCACCATAACTCATGTTTAACATTTCCTCAGCACTCATTAATTCAAGACTAACAGAGTCTACATTTTTCAAATTGCTTGGAATGGCTACGTATGACATATAAAATTTTTAAAGACGGCAAAATGCCCTACGAAAGAGGGAGAATTATATATTTTTATTCAAAATGTATCATCGTGGGCAAAGCTTCATTTAATAGTATAAGCAAATGGGCTATTTTGTCAAACAAAAAGTTGATTTTAGAAAGAGAACTAGCATCCTAAATAAGTGGACTGTCATCCTGAACTTGTAAACTTGTCATCCTAAACTCGTTGAGCCTGTCATCCTGAACTCGTTGAGCCTGTCATCCTGAACTCGTTTCAGGATCAAAACGGATTGTAGCAGCAACCCTTTAACCTTGTTGAGATTATAATCAAGAATTTGGAGACTGAGAGTCTCCGCTACGACTTCGCCAAATATCCATGACTATTTACCAGCATAGCTATAATCCAATTTTGTTTTGGTTTCAGCCCACCTAGCCTGTTTTAAAATTTTGGTCGCGACATCCTCATCGGCTTTCTTGGCTAGTTTATTAGAGTTATCAGTTGGAATAAGATCAACTTTCAAAGAAAACTTCGGTTTAGTTAATTTTTGTAATTTTGCTTCAGCTAAACACCCATCTTTAAATTCAGTACATTTTAAAGCAAGTTCAGACCATTTTTTTAAATTCTCATCCATAACAAAGTTAAAGTCTAGATTTACACCGATACCCTGACGATACAACGGTGCTGTTTGCTGATCAAAAATAAAATTCCCCATTGAATATATAATTAACCTGCCTTTATAAGCTTCAGTGTTTTGAACTGAATGGGTATGATCCCCAATTACGGCATCGGCGCCAAGATCAATCATTTTTCTATAATATGTTTCCTGAAGTGAATCGGCCACTGTTTTATATTCCTGACCTTGATGCGGCATAATTATTGTAGGTAAATACTTAGAGTATTCGGTAATTACAGCTAAATCTACTTCGGTTGGAAGTTTAAAAACATTATGATAACCACACATTGCCACTGGTACCAAGAATTCTGAATCCATTTTTATTTGATTATATTTAATCTCCGGGAAAAATGGCTTGGATTTAAAACTAACAATTTCACATATTTCATCCCTACCCGTAGCGTCTCTAAATGCGTTATCGTAATGACCAAAATATTGAATTTTATTTGCATCTAAATTATCTCTAGTTTGCTTTAAACCATCTACTTCCTGCATATTATCCATATGGTTATTGGCCAAAGTAAAAGCATTGAACCACTTAGCGGCTTCGGCAGTATAGCCAACAGGGCAAGAAAACTTTAATAAATTGTCTTGAGTTGCTGAATTTATGTATGTGGATGTTATTGGGCATTCCAAATCGGCTATCCAAGCTTGGTAATTTTCCCGTTGAAAAGTGTTTAAACCTGAAAACGGATAAGCAAATTTTAAGTCGCTAGCCTTAGACCAATCATCAACATATCTGCCCCAAAATACATCTCCAAAAAATAATGTATTTAAACCTAGAGAAATTGGATTAATAACTTCGAGTTTCTTTTCTTCAACTTTGACTTCCTCCTTTTTTGTTTCAATTTTAGCAGTTGCAGCAGGCACTATTCTTTTTTGATATTGAAAAAATGCAAATCCACCAACCACAATTATTAACGGGGTGATTAAAATTACAGCAAAAAGCCAATTACTTATACCTTTAGAAGATTTCTGATTCATGGCTAAAAAAGCATACACCAGAAAAATTTAGTCAAACAGGCTTAAAGTTAGCACAAAACTCTACTGAACAAGTCTAAACAAAAAGGATACACTTGCACATTTTGGTGGATAATTTACTACCCAAAAATGCTTTCTACTTGAAGGGTTTCCATTACTGTTTCCATTTGTCCTGCCACTGGTTTTTCTAAGATAAATTCCTTTGTTGCTAATAAATCTTCGTATTTTAAAGACTTTCCTTCTACAGCCATTCTGAATAATTGTTCAGTTAATAAAACATCATGCATGCAATAATCTATTAGTGGTAACCAATTTTTATCATTATAATAATGTTTGAAAGTTTCGTAATGATCGGTTTTTTGCTTGCCCAAAGTTGCCTTACAAATATCATCTAATTTTGGTTTAAAACCTAATTTTTTTTCTGATTCAATCATTAAATCGTAAGTTGGAAGAGATTTTAGATTGTAATTTGCGTATTTTTGCAAAACTGGTAAATCAAACCAGCAATGATTGTAACCCACCACCAAATCACATTCTTTCAACAAATCTATAAATACCGACATTTGATCTTCTAAAAAGGCAATATATTTATTTTCCCAACTAATGAATGCACCTAAAACTGAAACTCTAAATTCATTAGTATCAATCCGATTTAGTTCACTTGGAGAGTAAGTTTCAAGATCGAAAGTGATGTAATTCATAAATTAAAGGCAGATTTATTTTACTTTAAATTTAATATAAAGCTTCCAGCTTAGTCAACCTAATTTGTTTGAATTACAGCTCCGCCCAGCATATGGCCTGCGTTATAAAAAACAATACTTTGGCCTGGAGCAATTGCTCTTACTAATTCTGAAAAAATGACCTTGTATTTTCCATTTTCTTGTTTTTCCAGATAACATTCAACAGCTTTTTGGTGATAACGAACTTGGGCAGAAAGTTTAAACCCATTTTCCAATTTATTATTTAATATTTGCTGAATTAAATTATCTGAAATCAACCAATTAAAATCACTAACCAAACAATATTGATTATCTAAAACTTCCACTTCGTCTCCGTGGGCTACAATTACTTGATTGGTCTTTACATCAACCTTTTTTACAAACCAAGGCCCCCCACCTAAACCTAATTTTTCCCTTTGCCCAACTGTATATAAATAAGCCCCTAAATGCTGACCCAAAACTTTTCCATCTAAATTAACAATATCCCCTTTCTTTTCGCCTAAAGATTGCAACAAAAGTTCACGAAGCGGAGTTGTGCCTATAAAACACAAACCCTGTGAGTCTTTTTTAGTTGCGGTAATTAAATCGAAATCTGAGGCTAGTTTTCTTACCTCGGCCTTGGTGGCGAAATCTCCAATTGGGAACAACATCATATTTAATTCTTCCCTCGGAATTCTCCATAAAAAATAGCTTTGATCTTTGTTGGAATCATCCCCTCGGTGCAGTTCAACCTGAACATAAGATGAATTATCAAGCCTCTTTATTTTTTCCGAGCTATCTAGCTGAACTCCATTGTTCATTATTAATTGTTCATTATTAACTCGCTTAGCATAGTGTCCTGTAGCCACAAAATTTGCTCCAAGTTTCTTGGCATTTTTAAGAAACAAACCAAATTTTATTACCGAATTGCACATTACATCTGGGTTTGGGGTAAGGCCTGCCTGATAGCTTTCAAGCATATATTCTACAACTTTTTTCTTATATTCTTCTTCAAAATCCCAAACAAAAAATGGAATTTCAAGCTTGGCTGCAACCATAGCAGCGTCTTGGGAATCCTGTTCCCAAAAACAGCCATACAAATTTCTATCAACCCCTAATTCATCCAAAGCCTGAATAGACCAACATTTCATAAAAACCCCAACCACATTATATCCTTCATGCTTTAATTTCAGGGCAGCAACCGAGGAATCAACTCCGCCGCTCATCATCACAAAAACGGTTTTAGAAGATTTGTTTACAGTTTCAGTTGGAGACACATCATTAATTATCGGCGATAATATATCGCCTTCCGGTTTTTGATTATTTAAAATTGTTGAATCAATTTCAGTCATTATAATCCAATTCCAACACAGCCTTAAATTACTGTCCAATCTTCATATTGAAGCCCAGGGATGTTCTGAAAATGTTTAGTGTTGTTGGTAATTAAAGTAAATCCACATTCAATAGCAGTGGCAGCTATCATAATATCATAATTTCTAGCTTCTATTTTCTCCTTATTTAAAAGTTTTTGTCTTTTAACTAAATGTGCTTTAATTTTTGCAAAAGTTACTGCCATTTCTGGGGTGTAATCCAATATTAAGCAATTCGTTTTAACAAAGTCTGCTTGGCCTTTGTAGAATTCAATAGTATTTTTCTCTACCTTTAGAATTTTTGCATTTTCAACTCCAAATAGCGTTTCTTGAAAGCATATTACTGAATAGTACAATTCTAAATTACCACCGCTAGACTCATATTTTTTTGCTAGATTAATTTTAATATTTTCAGACTTAATTGGGTCTTCTTTGGAATT
>JBILXY010000003.1:0-83223 GCA_044378055.1 Bdellovibrionales bacterium
AAATAAAAGCCATTGCAAAATCAAGAGGAATTAGTATGTCTGCATATATCAGAGAATGTCTTAAAGATTACATTGATAAAATGGAAAGTGAAGGTTTGTTGAAATAATTTATACTTAAAATAGTCAGCATAATCCTCGATTTAAATAGGCAAAACTACCCTACCCTTTAACAAATTTACTTTTGTTCAATTTGGGAATTGGAGTAAACCTTTTTTCTGGGTTTCCCTGGCTTGAAATATTTAATAAAACCCCAATGGCCATTAAATTTAAAACCATCGCCGAACCACCTTCGCTTACGAAAGGTAAAGGAAAACCTTTTAGTGGAAGCAAGCCTAAAACCCCGGCTAAATTCAGAAAAGCTTGGGTTCCAAGCCAAACCCCAATTCCAATTGCCAAAGCACTTCCGCCTGGATCTGGGGCATTTTTAGCTATTTGAAGGCTTCTGTAAATTAGTATTAAGTAAAGCGACAAAAAAGCAATGGTAAATACATAGCCCATTTCTTCCCCAATAATAGTAATAATTAAATCGGTAGAACCTTCGTAAATTAAACCCTGCTGTTTACTTTCGCTATTTCCATAACCAAGCCCCCACAAACCGCCTTTTTGAATAGCAAGTTGACCTAGTGAAATCTGTGATGCTACGCCGGAGTCTGGATTAAAAATAGCTTCAAAACGGTTTCTTCTATAACCATAAGTTAAGGTTAATATCGACCCTCCAATGATTACTACAATTCCTAAAATAGCCAAAATTTTAATAGGTGTTTTTACAATCCACATTCCTGAAAGAACAATTAAAGCGATAAGAATTACTGTACCAAGATCTGGCTGTAACAAAATTAAAAACGAGGTTAGAATAAAAGCGTAAACAGGTTTTTTTAATTTCATCCAACTAATTTCTTCAGGCTTTAAATTGTTTAAAAAGGCGGCAAAATATATTAAAATAGTTAATTTAGCTAATTCACTGGGTTGAAAATTAGGCAGGAAAGAAATTGAAATCCATCGAATCGCCCCATTGGCAGCGTAAGGTTTAATGGGTAAAAAGTTAATGTTTGCCAGCAACACATCTCTTGGTATTTTTAATAAATCGGCTATTAAAATAAAGACTGCAATAAAACCTAGCAAAACTACAGTGCCTAAAAGTAGCTTGTTTTTGTGAATGAACCAATAATGATAATCAACTTTAGCCAAAATAAAAGCCAATACCGAGCCAAGCCATACCCCAAAAACTAATTGTTTTAAAAACTCGCTTTGAAAGCTGAAAATTCCAGCAGTGGCTAAGGCGCTTGCTAAAAAGGCCAAACCACCAACAATTAGGGCAACAATTACGCCCACAAGCTGCCAATCGTAATTAACATTCTGTTGTTGAAAACTTTTAATAAATTGCCTGGGTTTAAGCTGACTCACTTAAGCACTTTTCAGCCTGTCATTTCTTTTGTCAATCTTAGCAGTTTTTAAATAAAAATTCTATATATAGTTAAAAAGGGTAAAAAAATATTGACATCAACACAAATTTTGATAGTATATATTTAACATTTTTATGGTTACCAAAAATCAAATTAAAAAAATTTCCCAGGATTCAGCCTCCCAAATTATCTCTATAATTCAAGATCTGGTTAAAACACCTTCTGTAGCAGTTATAGATAGCCAGGAGCCAATTACTAAAAAAATTGTAAAAATCGCCAAAGAACTTGGTTTAGAATCTCAAATTTTTGCAGAAGATGAGGAAAGAGCAGTTTTTGTGGGTGAAAATTTTGATAAAAAAGAAGGTGCGATTATTTTTTCTGGCTATGGAACAGTAGATTTAGGTGAACACTATCATTCAACTTACGACCCATTTACACCATTTATTAGAGATAATAAATTATACGGAAGTGGTGCCTGGAAAATGAAAGGAACAGTTGGTTTAAGTCTTTATGTTAAAAAGATATTAACCGATTTAGGTTACGGTCATTTGCTTAAATGCGTATATACAAACAGTGTAGGAACAAAAGTTTACGACGGAATTAGAATGATTCTTGATAAAGGCTTGCAAGGAAGATTGGCTTTAATTGGAGGTGTTTTGTTGTTTAATGATGACAAAGCTTTTATTTGTACTGGTTGCCGAGGAGTACTAAGATTAAAAGTAAATATTACCAGAGTTGTTCCAAATTTAACTGCTAAAGTTTGGCAAAAAAATACTGCCGATTACAACCCAATTGATTATTTTACAAAATTTTGGGAAGAAATGAAACTACAACTAAAAGCTTATCCTGCCGACCCTTCTTTCCCAAATAATATTGGCAGCGATCAAGTAGTTTACAAAATTAATGGAGGTACTGGTTTTGGGCTTTCACCAAACTATTTAACAGCTTCAATCAGCCTTCTTTCGGCTTTCACACTTACCAGCAAAGAATACTTGCAAATTGCAAAATCTGTGGCAGATAAATTAAGTTCTGACGCACCAGTCCAGTTCGAATTAGAAGTAATTTATGATGTACCACCAGTTCAATTGGAAGATACAAAATTTAAGGATATTTTCGCCCAAGAAATTACTAATACTTTAGGCTTAGAGGTTTATCATGCCAACGATTATTATTTAGATCCTCTTTATTACTTGCAACAAAAAAATATTCCTACTGCTTTTGCCCAATGTTTAACCGGTGCTAACCAGAATACTGTTGATGAATATTTAAATATAGATACAATTCCTGAATTTGCTGAAATTTTGGTAACTTCCATTTTAAAGGAAGCTGGTGTTGAAATTGGCGAAGAAGAATAATATTCAAAATTTGTCAGATTTATAACTTAGTAAGTGAATAAGTTATGGTCACCAATAGAACAGAGAAAATAGTAATAGGCATAGACCCTGGAACGGCCACAGTTGGATATGCTATTTCTACTGGAACAAAGAAAAATCCTGTAATTTTAGATTATGGAGTTTTGCACACTGAAGCACTGCCCAAGGAACAAATGCCAAACAGACTTGCCGAGATTGGTGGCGATTTAGAACAATTACTTGATAAGTATAACCCTACCCACGCCATAATTGAAGATCTATTTTTCTTTAAAAATATAACCACGGCAATAAGTGTGGCTCAAAGTAGAGGTGTATTACTTTATATTCTAGCCAAACGAGGTGTTTCTATATTATCTTTAACTCCACTGGAAATTAAACAAGGTATTAGTGGTTACGGGAGGGCGACTAAAAAACAAGTTCAAACCATGGTTCAAAAGGTTTATCAATTACCTTCCCCACCAAAACCAGATGACGCCGCAGATGCCCTTGCCATGGCCTGGTTGGGTTTGTAGTTGATATTTGTTCTGAGATAAATCTGTAGTCATTGTTACGATTAAGCTTGTCCGATATGATATTTTGAGTGTATTAAACTTATAAATACTCCCATTCTTCACCTCCATAACTGACCTACTTTTCAATTTAGGACTTGCCCAGCCCTTGCTGAAAATCATATTTTGTGGGTTTATTGAAATATGCAACCCTTGGCAGAAATTCTTCGCCCTCAAACCCTTGACCTCTTTGTTGGTCAGGAAAAATTGGTGGGTGAAAAAGGACCAATTCGCCAAATGTTGGAATCTGGGAATCTGGCTAGCTTAATTTTATGGGGCCCTCCAGCAAGTGGTAAAACCACCCTAGCCCATATTTTCGCCACAAAATTTCAAGCCGAGTTTGTCTCACTTTCAGCGGTGATGGATGGTAAAGAAGATTTAAGAAAAGTGCTAGACTTGGCGAGAGTGAATACCGAAAAAGGTGTTAAAACCATATTGTTTATTGATGAAATTCACCGCTGGAATAAAGCCCAACAAGATGCCCTGCTGGCCGATGTGGAAAGTGGTCTTATTACTCTGATTGGAGCAACCACCGAAAACCCAAGTTTTGCTGTAAACCCAGCCCTTCTTTCAAGGTGCAGAGTATTTCTGCTAACTGGCCATTCTGTGGAAGATATTCAAAAAGTGGTGGCTAGAGGATATGAAGTTCTAAGTCAAAATAATATTAGTGGAGAAGAACACTCGATTAACAAATCTGATTCTGAGTTAGCTGAAAATTCTGAAATGTTTAAATATATTGCCGAAATTTCAGGTGGCGATTTACGCTTTGCCTTGAACACTTTAGAACTTGCAATGCAACTGGGCAGCGGACAGCTTAACCCTGAAATTGTGCAAACAGCCTCCCAAAAAAGTTTGTTATACGACAAAACCGGTGAAGAACATTACAATATAATTTCTGCCATGCACAAAAGCCTTCGTGCAAGTAACCCAACTGCAGGTGTTTACTGGGTAATGCGCATGCTTGCAAGCGGAGAAGACCCCCGTTATGTAGCTAGAAGAATGTTAAGATTTGCCAGTGAAGACATAGGAAATGCAAACCCAAATGCTCTATTATTAGCTAATCAAGTATATTCTGCAGTTGAAAGACTTGGCATGCCAGAATGTGAAACCGCCCTGGTTCAATTGGCGGATTATTTGGCCAGAAGCCCCAAAGATAATTCAGCATATATGGCTGTAAATAAGGCAAAAGACGATATTCGTAAATTTGGAAGTCTTCCGGTTCCCTTGCATTTTAGAAATGCCCCAACCAAGTTGATGAAAGATTTAAATTACGGAAAAGGTTATATTTACGACCACGATGTTGAAGGAAAAAAATCCGGCCAAGAATGCCTACCACCCGAACTTAAAGGGCGAAATTATTTTGACTAGCAATCTCTCTGATTAGAATAATTTAACTGATTGAGAATCGGCTAAGATTCCTTTAAGATTAGAATACTTGTTTTATTGATAAGGTGTATTCTATGCCAAACACCCCGTCAACTTCATCCCAAAAATTAAAATTTTAGGGAACCCTTGAAAGTTGCCACCCCTCACGAGGGGAATTTTTAGTTTCGCGAATTTAATTACATCCTGCTAGGTTCAATGGCGTAAACTACTCCACTTTTTAATGCTGTGGCTGAATTGATTTGAGCAGCTGTCTGTGTAGATTTATCGATCAAGCTTGATAGTGAAGACTTGCTTAACAAAGAATCGATTATTCCTAATTCAGATTTAATCTGCCAAACTGAATAACCATTACTTAATTTGGCATTTTCTGCAGCTCTAGAAACTGCTTTATCAATACTTGCTAATTCGTTTAATAAACCAAGATTTAAAGCCTCAGAGTTTGTGTAAACATAACCATTGGCAAATTCTTTCACCTTACTTTCAGGAATATTTCTTCCTTCAGCTACAATTTTAATGAATTTGGCGTATTCTGTATCTACCTGTTTTTGCAAGAATAAAGTTTCTGTTGAAGAAAGTTCACGAAGCGGATTTCCAATATCCTTACTCTGGGACGATTTAATAGTAACCTGTGAATAACCAATATTATCGGCTAATTTCTTGAAATTTGCTACTTCTAAAATTACCCCAATTGAACCGGTTTCACCGTAACGGGAGCCAATAATATAATTTTTGTTCTGATAGGCCGACCACAGCCCTCCGCTGGCTGCTATTTGGTCGAAGTAAAATACCGCTTCAGTCTGACCTTTACTATCAAGTAAATCTTTAATCAAATCTCCTAAAACCTGAGAGGCAAAAACAGATCCGCCAGGAGTATTCAGCCTAAACACAACATTTTTAATTTTGGAATCGGCTTTAATTGTAGCAAAATCTTTGCTTACTACTTCGGTAAAAATTCCAGTGGATCTTGCCGAGCCAGGTAAACTTCGGCTTCCTGTTTGAATTTCCCCAGTCAGATCATAAATTAAAACACCGTTTGCATTTCCCTTTTGAACAGTTTCTAAACTTATGGTTTTTGATTCATCGGTACTAAAACTAGGGGCGGCCACAAAAGCTGAAACAACTGAAATCAAAGCGATAATGGAAATTCCAACCCAAATTAAACCGGCGAAGAAGCCTGGAAGTGAGAATAAAATATAGCTAAAAAGAAAGCCCTTCAGTTTTGGTTTAACTTCTATAACTTGTTTGTTTGGATTAATTTGAGTAACCATAATATATGTTAGGCATCATAAATAACTTTCGGATGGTCAAGTTTTGGACATTGAACACTTTTTATTTTGACTAAGGCAGGAAATCAGGTTTGGATGTATTATTAACTAGATTTTATGAATTCCATAGTTCAAGATTATATAAACAGATTTACTCCAAATGGCTTTGAGAAGCCCGAATGGTCAACTTTTTTCACCCAGTTTGATATTACAGATTATCATCAAAAACTGCCATATATTTTTGGAATTGAGCTTTTTAATTTCAGACTATTAAAAGCTTTTATTCTTCAGGAAAAGATCTGCATTTACAGCGATTATGACACTGATGCAGTAACCGCCACCGCTACCATGTTTCACGGTTTAATAGAGCTTGGGTTTTTACATGAAAATATAAGTTTTTATGCCCCAGATAGATTTACAGAAGGCTATGGAATGAATACAGCTGCCATAGAAGAATTAGCAAAAAATTACGACATGATAATTAGTGTAGATTGCGGTATTAATTCAAGGGAAGAAGCCGAAGTAGTTAATAATTTAAAGCTAAATTCAGATAATAAAATTGCAGATTTAATAATTACCGATCACCACCAACTTATTGGAACTATACCAAATGCCTTGGCCGTAGTTAATCCAAGATTAAGTATTTTGTACTCTGGTAACCCTGAACTTAATTTAATTCTTAAAGAAAACATACAAAAATCAAAACAAAATTTGTTTGAATGGATTAATGGGCTCGATAATAAAGAAGTAGCCATAGATTTAGTTTTACTTAAAAGCCAGAAACTGAAAGACAAAATTGAAAGTTGGGTGGAAAAAGTTGAACATAACACTAAAACTTTCGATGTAAAATCAAGTAACTACCTAACTTCCTCGGCCACCGGCGTTGGCGTAGCCTGGTTCTGTCTAGTATGGCTAGCCTATTTCATGGAAGAAATCGGAGTTTAGGGGTAAGGCTTGACTATCTATATAAGAAAATAAAAATTAGATTATGCTCCGCCTACTTTCTTGGAATGTTAATGGAATTCGTGCTGGATTAAAAAAAGGGTTTTGGGAAAAACTTTCTGAATTAAAACCTGATATTTTGGGAATTCAAGAAACTAAAGCTGGGCCTGATATTATGTTATCTGGAATTTTGGATAACGATACTTATTCCATAAATTTTCACAGCTGTACAATGAAAGCTGGTTATAGCGGAGTAGCAATATTTTCGGCTAACAAACCGCTTAACTCTGATATAAAGTTGGAGGTTGTAGAATCTAAATCTGGTATTGGAATTGATGAATTTGATGTTGAGGGAAGAATAGTTATAACAAAATATAAAACCAGCAGTGAGAAACTTCCAACATTCGTGATTATTAATGGCTATTATCCACAAGGAGGGAGAGGGCCACACCGTATTGAATACAAAATTGAATTTTACAAAAAAGTTAAAGAATTAGCCGATAAGTTAAGGAAGGAAGGCGAAAAAGTTATGCTTTGTGGGGATTTTAACACAACAGTTGGCGATATAGATTTGGCTCGGCCTAAGGAAAATAAAAATACAACAGGTTGTTTGCCTGAAGAAAGAGAGGCTTTAGATTGGTTTTTAAAAGACGGATTTGTTGATACTTTCAGACATTTTTATCCAGAATTAAAAGATAAATATTCTTACTGGGATCAAATAACCAGAGCCAGAGAAAGAAATGTAGGTTGGAGAATTGACTATTGGTTAGCCGACGAAACTTTGCTTCCATTAATTAAAGATGCTTACATTTTAGACCAAGTAATGGGAAGCGACCACTGCCCTGTAGGCATAGATTTAGATATTTAATGTCCTAATTCCCCTCGGTGGGGTGGCAGTCGCAGACTGACGGGGTGTTTCCCACTCATCCAAATATCAATATATTATCAGCAATTTCAGTTTGAATAATAGATTTCAGCAGGTACTTGGAGTGTATGTGAAGAACGCAAATTTCTTACTTCTTTCCACCAATTTTCTTTTCGCTCATTTTTAAAGCAAACTTACTTTGTTTATGGTTCTTTTGGTAATAATAAATACCTGCACCTGCTGCAGCTAGTAAAAGTATTCCAGTAGTGGCTAATCCTCCTGTTCTTACAGTATTTGTTGTATTTGCAGCTGCTTGATTAGTTGTAGTGGTGGCTGATGGTGAAGAGGCTGTGGCAGCAGTTGAAGTTGTAGCAGGAATTACTCCATCTAATAAACCAGCATTGGAAATATTTGGGGTTGGTGGAGGGGTAACATTAATTCCGCCAGTCTGACCGGTTGTTGAAGAAGTGGTGGTTGTAGCTGAAGTTGTGCTTCCTGTGGTTGCAGAGGTTGTGCCTGTTGTAGTAGTGCCAGTGGTTGTGGTTCCAGTGTTAGAAGTAGTAGTTTGTCCAGTTGTTGTGGATGTTGTGGCAGTAGGCAACCTTACACCAGGCGTAGTTGGAGCGGTAGGATCTGTGGCCTGGGCTTTGGCGTATTGCAAAGGTTGAGTATTATTAACATTATTTACAGCAATTAAAGAACCAGAAAGGACCATCAAAAAAGTTGCTATAGCTAAAGGTATACGAAATTTTGAATTCATATGCTCATTATAGCATAGGTTTATCAATTTGCAAAGCTTTTTTCTGGTATCTAATTTTTGACAATCAATCTTTATCCTATAAGCCTTAATCAACCCAGAAGACATGCCTAAACTTAGTATAATTATTCCTGCCTATAATGAACAGACTTCTCTAGAAACGCTTGTAATTAAAGTTACTAAGATTATTCTGCCTGAAAATTATAAAAAGGAAATTATTATAATCAACGATTGCTCTAAAGATAACACTTTGGAAATTGCTAAAAATCTGATTAAGAAATACTCTGAAATTAAAGTACTTAACAACGATATTAATCTAGGAAAAAGCCAAACAGTTCGAAAAGGTATTTTAGCCTCAACAGGAGACTTTGTTGTAATTCAAGATGCAGATTTAGAGTATAATCCTGAAGACATAAATTTTTTACTTACTCAATTACTAAAAAATAACTGTGATGTTGCCTATGGAAATAGATTTGGTATTTATAACGGAGTGATTTACACTCAAAACTTCATCGGAAATCTTCTACTATCTTTAATTTCTAATATTTTTACAATTTTCAGGATAAGAGTTGTTATTCCTGATATGGAAGTTTGTTACAAAATGATTCATGGAGATGTTGCTAGGAATATTGCTGAAAACTTAAAAGCCACCTCAAACTTTGGATTTGAACCAGAAATTACAGCTAAGCTATCAAGATACAAAATGGATGGAGAACATCTTAAATTTATTGTTCTGCCAATTTCCTATACCCCAAGAAGTTTAGAAGAAGGAAAAAAAATGTCGGCATTTAAGGACGGTTTTAAAGCATTGATTGAAATTATCAAATACAATCTGTTTTAGTTGTTTGGTAAAAAAGTATTGAAGATGACCAAAACAAAATTTCCTAAGTTAAATATTCATAAAATATTAGAATGGTTTAGAAATATTAGCACGGTTAAATTTAAGATTATTACTAGCTTTTTAGTTTTTCTGCTATCTTACTGGCTGATTTACCGAAATAATAGTTTCTTTAGCGGAGACATGGGAATAATTGGCACAATTACAGATGATTTCAGCCAAGGTAAATTTTATTCATGGTATTTTTATGGCCAAAATTATTTTGGAAATCTGGAGCCATTAATTTTATCGATCTTAACGCGAATTAGTGGGAACAGTGTTCAAAGTTTGTATTTTTGGGAACATTTCTGGTATTTTCTTACTTCAGTTTTGGTTTTTTTAACACTGCCTAAACTTAGAAACTGGCAAACAATAATTTCTGTTCTTGCTTTCTTTTTTAGTGTAAAATACTATGATTATCTATATTTTCCTCAAGGTTTTTCATTTACTTTACTTATAATAACTGTATTTTATTATATTTTTCAGAAAGTTTATGCTAACCAAATTCAGATTAATAACTGGTTGTTCTTATTGGTAGGAGGTTTTACCACATTAGGTATTTGGTTCAATCCTTCTATTTCTATCATATTCCCTATATTTTTAATAATATATTTTTACAAAGTATTTCTGAAAGAGATTAAAATTAAAATTGAGCATTTCGTTTGGGGATTATTTGGATTATTGGCTGGAATAATTCCTTTTATATTCGCATTCATTGAAACTGCTGGAAAAAATGTTGAATGGTTTTCTACAAACAAAAGTGGAAATATATTTGCAAATATCGTCTATTTTGGGGCTGATTATCTTTACTTTTTCTCCAATCAAAATAGAATTAATATTTCAAGCAATAGAGATATTTTATTCAGCACATTATTTGATGCAAGAGTATTATTTGGGGTGATCACCTCTTTGATGATATTGTTATTTTTAATTTTTTCCTTAAAGTTTTGGAAAGAAAAATTGGTTGCTTTTTTATTTTTATTCTTTTCCAGCTTCCTCTTACTTAATAAAGATTTAGGCCAAGACCCTTATTTATTCAAATATATTAGATACGCTATTCCCTCCTTCACTTTTATATTGATAATTATTTTTGGCAGTTTAAATGCTTTGGGAAAAAATAAATATACTATAATGCTGAATTATTTATGCATGGTCATCGTTGTAATTTTAACTTGTTTTGGCATATCACGATCCTATAATTTATTCATAAATGCTTCCAGTAAACCTCAAACTTATGAAATTGTGGCAGATAAATTGATAAATTATTATAGGGCTGAAGGAATTTTTTGCGATAATTATTTCGATTTGTGCATGAGCATTAGTTATAAAAACAAAGATGCAAATTTCAAAGTTGAAATGATTGACAGTGGAGAAAAAACCTCGCTTAGAAACCCAAGTACTATTGGTGTGGTGAATAATATTTGGATGAAGGGGGGAAAAGTATTTTCGCTTGTTAGAGAGGATAAATTTAGCCCAGCTTGCAAAGTTTTAGAAGTTTTTTCAAATCAACCTGGAAGTACAAAGTATTATCTGCTTGAAGGAAAATATAGCGATTGCAAAATTTAATAGAATTATTTATGGATTATTTAAACAAACTAATTTCAAATAAAAAAGAGTTAAAGTCTTTAGCATCTTACATTATTATTGGACTTTTTACCACTTTAATTACTTGGTTAATTTGGAGTTTTCTATATAATTTATCTAATAGTTTAGATTTTGATAAAGAAATAAGATTCTCGACCAGCCAATTTATTGCATCATCAAGCACTATTATTTTAAGCTTTTATCTAAATAGAATTATCACTTTTAAAGATAAAGCCAGGCGACACAAACAAAAGAGAATTACAGTTTTGAACGCTGTGGCAATTTACTTAATCTCGCCACTTACTGCCTCACTTCTTACCTTATTAATTCAAATAATCTTGCCAGGAGTGTTTATGGACGAAATTTTGAAGGTTATTGGTCTAGCCACAGGAATGATTATTAATTATACAGGGCAGAAATTCTGGATTTATAGGTAGTAATAAAATATCTTGACAAAGAACTTTCACCAAACAAGTCTATAATCATGATTCAGTGTCAATATTTGATAATAGGAAGTGGCCAAACTGGGCTTATGGCTGCTAAAAAACTGGCTGGACTTGGTAAGTCGGTTATTTTAGTTGAACAAACAATATTAGGAGGTACTTATATTCACAATTACGAAATTCCAAAGCAAATTATTACCAAAGAAGCTGAAGAATTTGCCACAAGTTTAAAATCTTTCAAAGATAATCCTACTACTTTTTCAGTATTAATAAAAAACAGACAGAAATTAACTGCCAAAATTGCAGCCGGAATTCAATCTAAATTCGTAAATTTACGAGAAACGCTTAAATCAACACCAAGCTTAACTTTAATTAAAGGTCAGGCTAATTTTGTGTCTAAAAGCCTAGTAGAAATTAATTCCGAAACTGAAAGACACTTAGTTAATTTTGATCAATGTATTGTGGCTGTTGGTAAAAATCAACTAATCAAACCAAATTTAGCAGGCCTAGATAGCATTCCTTTTCTTTACCAGCACAATGTTTACTTACTGCAAGAAATTCCATCAAAATTAGCAATTATTGGCTTCACAAAAGAAAGTCTTGAAGTTGCGGATATTTATTCAAACTTAGGTGTAAAAGTATCTATTTTTGAAGAATCTGAAGCACATAGGAAACTTTCTAAAATTGATAGGTCTGCCCTAAATTATCTTATTAAAAAGCTAAGTGGAAAACAAGTAGAATTCTTTTTCAAAACCAAGATTGTTAAAATTAAAAAATTAAAAACCGGTTTAGAACTAACTGATAATACAGACAATTCTTTTGATGCTAGTCATGTTTATATTGATTTAGAGGAAAACTTCAATGAGGAAAATCTTGGCTTAAGTAAAGTTGGTATTACTGTTTCAAAGAAAGGTGTAGTTACAGATCATATTGGTAGAACTGCAAAAAAGTCTATCCAAGCCTTAGGAGAATGTAACTCTCAATCTGCTGAAAATATAAAACTTTCAATGATATATTCTTATATCGATAAGGAAATTAAATCTGCAAATAACGAAAAAAAATCTTCTTTAGGCTATTTAGGTTTCAGCACAGAATCTGAAAGTAAAATAATTAAAATTGGCAGCAATAAAATTAATACCACATCCCCTATTGCAACTTTAGCCTTAACTGAATCTGAAGCAATTGGTAAATTTGGGTCTTCTGCAAAAACCAGAACATTTACCATGGAAGGAATTGAAGGATTTGTAAGAATAACTTACAAGGAACAAACTGGTGACATTCTTGGTGTAAGTTTAATGGGAGAAGTTTGTATTGAATTTGAAGCTTATTTCTTCAGTCTTTTTAATAGAAACATTAACATCAAACAAGTTTTGGAATTTTTAGGCAGCAGAGTTGTTTTAAACGAAGTTTAGATATCCTCCCTTAGGGCTAAACCTAGAGCAGTAGCTAATTGGCTTACTATTGGATAAACATAAGGTTTATAGTCTTCGGTAACTAATACTCTTCGTAAACAATTACCAACATAGACAGGAGTATTAAATTCTTTAAAAAATTCAACGAAACCTGGGGAATAAACACCTCCGCCAACGATTACAATTTTTTGGGGTTCCTGTGATACTTTTCTATTTAATTCAACGAAAGTAGCTAGTTCTGATTTTAAAATTGTCAGATTTTCCATTACTTCTTTTGGTAGTGTAAACAAATTAACCAAGTTAATATCCATTTTAAAAAATTCGGCTATAGAAGTTTCAACCCCTAAAGACTTACTAAGATCTTCGGTAATTTTATCTGTACCAATTGGTACATGGGAACTTGATCTTAAAACCCCATCAACAACTATGCTAAAAGTTGTATTTTTACCTCCAACATCTACTAAAACAGTATTGCCCTGATCTGGTGTTAAACCTGCCCTGATCTGGGAAATAGTTTGATTTTCCAAAGCTGCACCATCTAAATTCACATGTTCCAGCAAGTTCTTGCTGTTTTCTATAACAAAGTCTGGTAAAGCATTAATAATAACCCTTTGTTTTCCAGTATAAGCAGTGATTCTAGGATCGTTTTTAATTAAACTCCAGGAAAGACGCATCTCATCGGGGGGATACGGCAAAAAATATGCAGCCTGTTTGTCTATTTCTTCTTGGATTTGTTTTCTATTCCAGCTAGCCTCAAAATCCATTGTGGTTACATAAACATCTTTACTCTGCACACTCATTACTGTTTTTACACCAGAAAAACTTCCAGCTTGCATAATTTCAGTAATAATATTTCCAATCTGCCTTAATCTGGCACTATCCCAATATCCATCCAAGCCTAAATTGTGCTTGGCTACCCCATATGTTTCAAGTTGTTTGCCTTTTTTTGTATGAATAATTTCTACCATTTTAATGGAATCTGAGCCAATATCAAGGCCAATAATCGTTTTGTCAGAAAACATTTTGAATTGAAATTAAAAATAATATTTGATTTAGATGAATTATACTTTTAATAGAGCTTTTTGGCAAAGGTAAAATTTAAGACGCCACTCTTTTTAAAATCATAAGGTTTTCCATATGTGGAGTTTGAGGGTAAAAATCAAAAGCCTGTTGTGCCACAATTTTGTATTGTTTTAGAATTAGTACTAAATCTCTAGCCTGGGTAAACGGATTACAGCTAAGGTAAACTATCATTTCAGGCGAAACTTCCAACAATCTATCAACAACTTTTGCTGGTAAACCACTTCTTGGAGGATCAACAATAATAACATTTTCATTGGTTATAGCTTCAAGCGATTTTTCTGTTGCACCTTCCCAAATTTCTAATTTTGAAACATCTAAATTATTATTTTTAGCATTTCTTAAGGTTAATTCCCTACTAAGACTACTGATCTCGACCATCTTCATTTTATGGAAAAATGGTAACAAAGATAGACCAATTGTTCCAACTCCGGAATACAAATCTGCGGCTAGAATTTTTTTATCGGCTGGAAAAGTTTCAGGTAAAACCTTCTCTAAATTAGTTTTAATAAGTTTTAAACATTCTTGAAATTGAGGTATATGAATTTGAAAGAAATTATCAATACCAAATTCTAAATTTAATTCACCAACTTTTTCTGTTAGAACTAAATTACCTACAGATGCAAGCTCTTGAGTAACTATTGAGGCAGGACTTAAAGGATTTGAAAAAGCAACTTTAAAACCAACCAAAACCGAGTCTAACAGATGAGCTATTTCATCTGAATTAACTTTTACAGTTTCATCTTTAATGAATAAAGTAGCCATAACTTGTCCGGTTGTGGAAGATGATCTTAGTAACAAAGTTTTAAGTTGAAAGCCTCCTAATTTTCTGGATTTAACAAAAGATAATATTTTTTGAGCTGATAAATCAAGGTTTTTATGAATTAGGCAGCACTCTTTAACCACAACTTTGCCAAAGTGGCTTCCGCGTTTAAAAAAGGAAAGGCTTGTTTCCTCGGTTTCTTTGTCTGTGAAAAAACCGTATTCAACTTTATTTCTATAATTCCAAAGGTCTTTTTCTGCGGCAGGAAGAAAATTTAACGTACCAATATTTAAACCTTGTTTATCAAACGCACTTTTTAATAAATCTATTTTAGTTTTAACTTGCTCGGTATATTTTAAAATCTGCCAAGGTGAACATGACGTATAGTGGTCTTCCTTAGCTTCCAGCCTCCAAGTAGAAGGATTGGTAATTGAAATGGCTGTTCCAAAATAATCTTTTCGTTTTTTGTTGTGAATTTCTGCTTCTACAGTTTCTCCTGGCAAGGCATTTAATATATAATAATTGTAACCATCTAGCTTGGCATGACCATATCCCTGCTCGTCTAAATTATTTATGGTAACTGTTTGGTTTGGAAAACTTTTCTTCATTCTTAATCTATACAGACTAAATTTAATTCAGGCAATTAAAATGCAAATTATAGCCAGAAAATTGGATCAACAAAAGTTGTTGTATCTATGTTTAAATCTTGCCTTAAATAAAAGGAAAATAATACCAAAGCAAAAAGTAATAGATAGTACAAGCTAACAGGAATAATTGTGAATAAACCATTAATCCAGTGCTTTAATTTTTTCTGGGTTACCTCTTTAAATTTTATATGATCCTCCAAAACATTATAGCAAACAAGTGCGAAGAAAATGTTTGAAGTAGCAACTCCTGCTAGCAAGCACCAGGGACACAAAGCACCAATAAGATAGCTGCTTATATATAACAATATCAAATTAGTTATAGTTCCCAGCCCGGCCAATGATGTACAAAAAAGCATAATCCATCTTCTATTTTTTTCGTTGGCGATAATAAAAAGTCCGGTTATAACTGCAAGTGGATATGCCATTAATCCAATAATCGTGTTAGGAAATCCAAATAAATCTGCCCATTTACTTTTCATTACAGGCCCACAATCCAGCCAAACATTTACACTACAAGATGGTATAAAATTTGGGTTTTTATATAATTCTATTCTATTGTTAAGCAGGTGAAAAGCCGCAAATGTACCTAAAACTCCACAAATAATAATTATAATTGCTAAATAGTTTTTTATAATAAATTTAAATATTTTGCTCATAATTGTATATTAATCAAGATCGATTAATTTGTAAAATTATTTAAAAAATTCGTGCAATCAATATATTGGATATCTTATTACAGATAAGATTAATTATAGCATAAAATCTATTGGAATTAATACTGTCTCATTGGAGAAAAAATTCCAATCAGTTTGTCTATTGTTTCGTTGAAATTTACTATCTCATTAAATTCTAGGGCTGAAGCGGGTTGAGTAAAAGCAATTTCTATAACATTCAAAGCTTGTTCTACAGCTTCCTTACCTGTGGGGGTTAAAGATAAAATTCTTTCTCTTCTGTTGGTTAAATTTATTTTTGCTTTTAGAAACTGTCTCTGTTTTAAGATTTCTACCTGCCTACTTACGGCAGCATCGCTGATAGAAATTAATTTGCTTAATTGTCTTTGGGTAATTTCTTCATATTTTCCAATTCTGCTTAATACAAGATATTGTGAATAAGTAATTGGAGAACCATTTTGGGTTAATTTTTGTCCTGCAATAGAATCCATTAAATATACTAATTTATGTAAATCAAAATCTATGCTTACTTGTTTCGTGGCCTCTGACATATATATTTTTAAATTGTGATGAAATTTAAGTTACGTTTCAAAAAGCAATATGAACAATGTTTGTCAAACAAGTTTAAGTTTAATAAGCAAAATCATTAAAACTAGAGAAGTATTTGACTATTAAATTGACCTAGATAATTTAAAACTTTAAGTTAGATTGTAACATCATGACCCGAACTAAAAAAATATCATCTAGAATTTTCAGCTTGAATAAATTAAATCTAAACAAAAGCTTTTTAATAGTATTTTATATAATTTTTTTAATTATTTGGACATTAAGAAATTGGGGTCTGTTTGTTTTTGGAAATTCTCAAGAAATTCACTGGGTTATTTTTAATCAATTAGTTAAGCTAGGAATTTGGATTATTCCAATTTACATTATAATCAACTATTTTCAAAAGAAAAATTTTCTGGAATATGTTGGATTAAAAAAATGGGGTGTGAATTCAATCAAGCTTTCTGTATTAGCTTCATTTTTACTTGGAATTTTCAATTTTACAGCAGTAATCGCCAATCAAAACTTCAGTCTCAATAACCTTAACTATCTTCT
This sequence comes from Bdellovibrionales bacterium, assembly GCA_044378055.1. GTDB lineage: Bacteria > Patescibacteriota > JACMRA01 > JACMRA01 > JACMRA01 > JBILXY01. The sequence continues at coordinate 17,118 of JBILXY010000003.1, forward strand.
GCCTTTAAGTACATTAGTTGGAACTGTTATTGCAGCGCCTTTCATTGAAGAAATATTTTTTAGAGGATTTATATTAAACATTGCCTCAGAAAATTGGGGCTTCTGGAAAGGAAACATCATCACCAGCGTTTTTTTTGTAATTATCCATTGGCCAAACTGGCTTTTCTTCAATAATTTTAGTTGGTTTTCCAGCATCTACTTATTTATATTTAGCATTCTATGTGGACTTATCGTAAGGCACGGAAAAGGCACTATCTGGGGAGCCATGTTGTTTCACTTTATAAACAACTATATTGCCAGTTTATAATTAAGTAGGCAAATTACTTGGTGGCTGACCCATTGAAGCGATGCTCTCATTACTAGTAACATTGCTGGTAATTCTATTCACCATTCCAACATCAAAATTAACTGTCATTGGGAAGTGGAATAAAGCAGTTAAGCTTTCCACATCAATAAATTTCGGAGATGTTCCTCGGCCTAAACTTCTTTTAATTAAACTTAAATACATCTTTTTTTCTCGGAAAATAGCTTCTCTAGCCCAGTACCATTTGTCTTCGGTAGGACCAAATATAGCACCTTCTGCAGCTCGATTAGTCTTAGTATCGCCAGAAGGCATTAAAAATTGGGGATCAGAGCTGAATTGTTTAAGGTAACTCATCATAGGACCAAGGTTTTTAACAGGGCCCTTTCTGGGTGAAAAGAAGCCTACTTTGATTTTAAACTTAAAGTTTTCACTGGAAATTTTATTATTAACAGTATTTAATAATAGTTTTTCTTGTTCTGTTAAAAGCTTCACCGTACCACCTTCTCCCACCTCGCTTACAGAATTTGTAGCTAATTCTTTCTTCAACGCTTCTAATTCTTTCTTCCAAGCTTTTTTCTTATCGCCATCTATAAAAGGTCTAATAATTAATTGAAACACAGCGTAATCTCCCTCCTCTATATGCTCTAAAGCAGCAATAAGTGTTGCAAACGGGTCAGTAATTGGGTTTAAGCTACCAATTTGAAAAAATTTCCAGCTTTTTAGAGGATATAAGTCGCTTTTATTTCCGAAAACAATATCTGTTCCATAGAAGTATTTATAATCTTTGAAACCACCAGTCCATTCTTTCGGCCAAGATTCAAACGGATCTTCGACCTCTATAACTGAAGTACCAGGATAATGTGCTAATAAAGAGCTGCGTAAAAGTGGTAGGAAATTTCTGTTTAACCAACAATAAATGGCAATTTCTCCTCCTTTGGAATGAATTTCGAAAGTAAAATTTTCGTAGGATTTACCTTCAACATAAATATCCTTTGGGCTTTTTCCGGCGTAAATTGAGGAAAGGTTAATAAAAAGGTTCTCCATTTCAGACATCGACCTAAGGTTTTCAACTGGAGGTATCATTCTAACCAAAACATACTTTTGCTTACCCATCCAACCTCCTATGGTTTTATCTAAAATCCTTCCATCAACCCACTCATAAATTTGGCCAAACAAAGCATAAAATCCTCCTGATAAAAATACCCACATAAAAGCCCAGGCCAAATCGATGAAATACATAGGTAAAAAGTAGCATTTCAACCTTTTAATGTCAATATCTTGACAAATAGGGCTTTAGAACAGATATTCTAAGCATGACAAATTATCGCCGAAAGCGAACACAGCCTAAAGATTTATCAAAACAATATCGTGTTAATAAAGAAATTGTAGCCGATCTAGTAAGAGTTTTAGATGAAGAAAACCAAATGCTAGGTATTTTTAGCGTAGCTAAAGCTATTGAAATTGCTATTGAAAAAGATTGCGATGTGGTTGAAATTAACCCAAAATCTGAACCACCAGTTGTTAAAATTATTGATTATAATAAATTTGCTTATCAACAAAGTAAGTCAAAACCTAAAACTTCTGCCACAAAAAATGAAACAAAAACTCTGAGAGTTTCAGTAAGAGTAAGTATTAACGATCTTCAAGTAAGGGCCAAAAAAGCTGATGAATTTTTAGAAAAAGGCATGAAAGTTAAATTGCAAGTACAGATGAGAGGAAGAGAAAAATCTCACCCTGAAGTGGCTGAAGAAACCATGACAACTTTTCTTTCATTAATAACTCACGAATTTATTTACGAAGCTGAAGCAAAATTATTTGGAGATAGCAGTTTTGCCACAATTAAGCCAAAAGCCTAAGCAGTTTAGCTGATTTTGTTTTGCTGCCTTGCCCGCTTAACCGACCAGATTATATCTAAAATATTTCCCTGCTCTAAAACATCAAGCACATTACTTGTTTCCCATCCGCTTCTAACATCTTTCACCAATTTATAAGGGTGGAGAACATAATGCCTAATTTGGCTACCCCATTCCACTGAATTTATCTCTCCTTTCAGTTCTTTTTTTGCCTGTCTCTGTCTTTCCAATTCAATAACTGCTAATTTATCTTTTAAATACTTAAGTGCCATAGCTTTATTTTGCACTTGGCTTCTTTCGTTCTGACATGAAACATGGGTGTTGGTAGGAAGATGAGTTAATCTAACTGCCGAGTAAGTAGTATTCACACTTTGCCCGCCATTTCCACTTGCTGTAGAATATTCCCATTTTAAATCTTCTTCTTTAATCTCTATTTTGGAAGAATCATCCACATTTCTAGGTAATACTTCTACTGAAGCAAAGCTAGTTTCCCTAGTTTTTCCAGCATTAAAAGGGGAAATACGAACCAGCCGATGCACCCCTACTTCTTCTTTAAGCAAACCATAGGCATAATCTCCTTTGATCTCCAAAGTAACTGTTTTTAATCCACCTTCTTCTCCAACATCAATATGGACTGTTTGAAAAGAATAACCCTGTGTTTTTGAGAAAGACTGATACATGGCACAAAGCATGGCTGCGAAATCTTCTGCATCAACACCACCTGCTCCAGCGTGAATAGTTAATAAACAGTCATTTAAATCATACTTTTCATCTAAAAAATTCTTTTCCTGAAATTCATTGTGAATTTTTTCTAATAATTGAACATTGGCCTGGATTAAATCTTCATCACCTAAATCTAAGGCTGTTTGAAGGTCGACAACTTGTTTTTTTAAACGGTTGATAGATTCTATTTTATCTTCCAAAAGCTTAATATTTTTTGAAATTTTGGTGGCTTTATCTACATCATCCCATATGTTTGGCGATTCCATTTGTGTAGTATCCTTTTCAAGATCAAATTCAAGGGCAGATAAGCCAGAAGCAGCTATAGTTTTATTTACGGCTTCTAAAAATTCAGAAATCTCCTGTCTGTGCATAATTAAATTATTTAACAGAATGAACTTGTGGTCAAAGAATTAACTTTGGTACACATCTGCTCATTAATTTGACGGAGCTTTTAAATGTTGGGAGTATAAAAATATCTGTTTTGCAATAGAAAATATATGAACAAAATTAATTTCTCTAAAATAATTAAAAATATATATACTAAAAATTTTTGGATTAAGTTTACTGCTATTTTTATACCCTTAATAATAGCGCTTTATATTTATAACCCTTTTGATAATATCTTAACTTTTTACTGGGATCAAAGTTATTTGTTGGAAGATAAAAATGTGTTCTCTAACTTGTTTTTTTTCATGCAAGAAAGATTTGGATTTGGAGCATATGGTTATTATTTAAATTTTATTGTTTACTCCACTTTTAGCTTTATTTTTGGGCCTGGAAAAGGAATGGATATAACCATGATTTTGCTTGTCCAGACAGCTTTTTGGGGAGTTTATTTACTATTAAAAGAAATTACCCAAGCCACTAATAAGTTAGTCATATATTTATTAGCTTTACTCTATATTGTTTCTTTTGAAACTCAATTGAATGTTTATAGAACTGTAATTGCACAAAACTTTCTATGGGGGCTTTTACCACTTGTATTATTTCTTACAATCAAAGTAATAAGATCCAACCTGATTCGATGGCAAATTTACCTGGCAATCACTTTATTTTTCTTTCAAGTAAGCTTTGCTCATCCTACTTCAGTAATTAATTATTCTTTCATTCTTTCGGCTGTATTAATTCTAAGCCTTTTCAGAAATAAAATTTCCGTAGCAAAAATAATTAGAATTATAGTAATAAATATTTTAGTTTTTACACCTATATTACTTCAGATTTTGTTGATGAAATCGGAGGTATCTGGTTTTATTTATAACTCTAACAACACTTTTGGAGGAGACTATATTTTATCTTGGTATGAATTAGGAAAAGATAGATTTAACCTCTCAAATATTTTGCGATTAAACTATTTTCTAGAATCTCAAATACGAACAGATACTTTTGATGGAGAATATTTATTAAGGCTATCAAACTTGAAAATAAATAATGCATTCAATGTATATACATTGGCCAGTATACTTAACCTAGGCCTTTTCGCAATTATAATATTTCCTCTAGTTCAGGGTAGAAAAATTCTTAATAAAATAAACGATCAAGCAAACAAAAATGACTTAAATATATATTCCTATTCCGCTTTTTTTGCTATGTTTTCCATTGCAGTTATGGCAATGTTTCAAGGTCCTTTGCTACAACTATTTGGTTTAGTTTATAAAGTTGTTCCCACTGTATTTCTGCTATATAGATATTTGGATGCAAAGTTTGGAGTGGTTTTTATCTTGGTAATTTTAATTGCAGTTGCTGCTAGCCAAAAAATTATACAAAGAAAGATTGTTCAGCAATTAATTACAGTCTTTTTGATATTGTTAAATGTTTTTTACCTAGGTTTTATATCAACTAAATTCTTTGTTTCACCATATAGCCAATTGGAAATTCCAAGCCAATATAATGATACCTGTAAATTTTTGAAACAAAATTCTTTTAGAACAATTAAGGCTCCATACAGCTATGATTTTCTACAATTTAGTCAAATATCTGAAAGACAAGTTTTAAGTAACGATGTTTTTACCCAAAATTGTGATCATCCAATTATTACCACCAGAAGCCTATCTGGAGACACAGAATTTTCTATAATTAATTTATACAATTCAATGCAATCTAATCCAGAGCAGTTTAAAAAAGATATTAAATATTTTGGAATCGATACGCTGATGGTTGATAAAAAGTTCGTTCCAAATAAATCTTGGTATAGGATATATTCAGAGGAACAAAAACAAGAACTAATTTCTAATCTTGAAGTAAATTTTAAAGAAAACAAAATCCTTGAAAATGAATATTTTGTGGTTTATAAATTCCAACCTGTTGCAGCTTTTGAATTAAGCAGTGGTAATCTAAGCTACACAAAAAATACGCCTACTGATTACAATTTAAGAATAAATAATATTAATCAGGATGTTGATTTAGAATTTCAATATGCATTTAGTAACTGGAGAATTACTGACTATTCTTCTAAATACTTTTTGGGAGACAATCTTTTTCAACACACAAAAGCCAGGGGATTTAATAATAAATGGAGTATTAAATTAACCGATTTGCAAAACAATTGCCCTGCAAATTATTGTACTAAAAATAGTGATGGTAGCTATAATTTAAACCTAGAATTATGGTATCAACCTCAAATTGTTTATCAAGAAATAATGATTATATTTATCGTTATTTTACTAAGCTATATTTCAATATCCACCTATTCTCATCTATATGTTAAAAAAAATAAATAGTTATATTAAGAAAATTAACCTCAAAAAAGCCGAGTTAGGAATTATTTCGCTTTTGCTGATTGTTTCTTGTTTTTTATCTTTCGATGGACTAACAAAACTAAATGAGATTGAAGTTAAAGCCAGTAGTAATTTGGAATCAATTTTAATTAGTGAAGATAGAGGTAGCAGAAAGGATTTGCAAACAATTTCTTTACAGCCTAAAAAGCAAACTTCCTTGGACGCAATATCCAATAATAGTAAATTGGTACAAACCGTCCCGTTTAAAGAAAATATTGATGATGAAAATTGGCAATTAGTTAACCCTTACAATACAAGTAAAGTTTTTAATTTAGATTACAAATTATCCAACTATTCCCAACTTGAAATAAAGTATCAAAAAGATTTACAAAAACTAAGCTTTGTTCTTCCAGCTACTAGTATTGCTTTGAATGATACAGAATACAAAGTGAATGAAGTAGAAGTAGCTAAAATTGAAAATCTATCCGAGGAGAGTGTAATATACTTATCTGATTACAAAGGATTATATTTAAGCAATTACATTGACGGTGTGTCAATAACCTTCGAGGATCTTCAAAATACAAATATCTTTCTTTACTCTATAGATACAACTTCAAATTTTCTTACCCAACCTAAAACTTGCTCTGTTTTACCAACAACAAATATTGTTGACTCTGAAAATCCCTTAATTTGTTTTAAAGAATCTTACCCTGCAGAACTAAAATTAAACAACGAATATATGTTAACATTTAGCTTGAAGGCTAAGGATATATCATATATTAACGCCAGTTTTAAGTTGGGTAACGAAAGCAACATAAATGACCAGAATCTTCAGCAGTTTAACAAGAATGTAAAAATTGATGGGTCGAATAATAATACTTTTAGCCAATTTATTACTGCTAAAAACCCAAATCTAAATTATTTACAATTCACACTTTCTGCAATAAATAGCTGGCAAAATATCTTAAACCTAGAAATATCTGATTTAAAAATTTCAAGCTTAAAGATAGAACAATTACCTGAATTAACCAAACTCTATTCACCAAATTTGTTAGTTAAAAGAAACTTGCAAATTGATTTACCCGCTGGAAAATCTGAGCTTACCTTTTCTTCAAATCAAAATCCAGAGTATCAGTTAAATTCTGAAAATACTTTCTTAACCTCATGCAATCTTGCAAATTTCAACACATCTAATTCCAATCAACTATATTACAACCAGCTTAAACTAGATGACTTTGAAGAAATAAACAAATCTACCTGCCAAGCTTATATTACGAATTTGGTTCTAAATGCCAATTTTAACTATACCCTTAAGGCAAAAATTAATAGCAAAACAACTGATCAAACTAAAATTAAAGTTAACATATTAAATTCAAACAAGGTAGAAAAAAACTTTAAACCTGTTATTGGTGAAAATGAAATTAGTATTAAGATAGATCCTAAAAATGTTGGCACTACAGGCACTACTATTCAAGTTTTAAGCGAACTAACCAATGAAACAGAAATTAAAGATATTACAATTACCAGAAATCTTCCAAAAGACTTATTTAATTATATTTTTTTCGAAGAAAAAACCTCTGCAATTTCTGACATTCAATTAATTAGTCAGAATACAAGCCCATTTCAGAGTAATTTTGAAGTTAAAGCAGGTGAAGCAAAAAGTTTTATTCTTTCATCCACAAATAAATTGCTACCATTTACAAGTATACAATCAAACACTTCAGGGGTTTCCATAGAAAGTTATACTGATGACAATGGAAATTCAGTGTGGCTAATCACCTGTTCTGAGACTTGTGGCAATACTAGTTTAAACCTGCAAAACCCTATTTTGTTATTACGAAAATTTGCCCTACCCATTTTCCTAGCTATATTGATTGTGTATATTGCGATGAGATCACTCTGGGAAAAATATAAACACATTATCATTCCAAAGACATTAGACTATATCAATAATCGAGTAAATCAAATCAAACCTGCCTCTTTATCAGTTTGGAAAAAAATCGTATTTATAGAAAGCTATATAGTAAATCGTTACTGGCTACTTCTATTATCAGTTTTAATTGTCCTAGCTCTTTTATATCTTATTGTAGGCCTTAGAATTAGCTTTGTATTTCTATTCCTTGTAACTTGCTTAAGATTCAAAATAAAAGCCAAAATAACGGCTATTATAGGCTTAATTGGAATTTTATTAATGATGTTGATTCAATTCATTTTCACCCAACCCTTAATTCTGAATAATCTACTAGCCAGCAAATACATTAACGCCAACAACGCCGAGCTGGTGGGCACATATAGTTATTATATTATTGGTATAAGTATTGTGTTGTTTATTCTGGAATATAGTTTTAAAACAGAGCCTAAATCAAGCAAAAAGAATAAGTAATAATAGTTTCTTTTTCTGTTAAATATTCACCTGGTTATAATTCCTATTTACTTAAACATTGTGAATTCAAAACAATAATGAAGCAGCTTAGTTAAGCCTTACTTTCCTATCTTGTGCCTAGGAGAGAATTTATTTTGCCAACAAAAAAACACCTTGCGGTGTTAATTCATTGAACTTCGATAAGAAAAGATTTTATTTGAAAGATGTATTTTAATATTTTATTGATACTTAAAAGAAAGCAACCAAGAGCTTCTATTAAACTCCACTCAAATATCCTAAGGCACTTAAGCCAAATTTGAGATTTTTGTTTTTTTAGAAAAAAAGGTTTAACCCATAAAAATAATTTTAACCGAAGTTAATCAATCCAAGTCAGGTTTTGATAGCTCTATAAAGAATTCTCTCACTGTATTCTCCTTAGAAAGGAGGTGATCCATCCACAGCTTCCGCTACGGATGCCTTGTTACGACTTAAATCCAGTTACTAGTTTAGCCTTCCACCCACGTAAATGAGTTTTGGGGCTCCCCTAATTCCCAGACCTTGACGGGCAGTGTGTACAAAACCCGAGAACGTATTCACCGCGACGTTCTGATTCGCGATTACTAGTGATTCCAGCTTCATGAAGTCGAGTTTCAGACTTCAATCCGTACTGAGGGTAGGTTTGTAGGATTTGCTCCGCATCGCTGCTTAGCGTCCCGCTGTCCTATTCCCATTGTATCATGCGTGCAGCCCAAGGCGTAAGGGACACGCTGATCTGACGTCATCTCAGCCTTCCTCCTGGTTACACCCAGGCAGTCTCTTTAGACATTAAATAACTAAAGATTGAGGTTGCGCTCGTTTTCGGACTTAACCGAACATCTCACGACACGAGCTGACGACGACCGTGCATCACCTGTGCTACACCTTCGAAAGAGTCTCGCTTTCACGAGATTTGCAATAGCATGTCAAGCCTTGGTGAGGTTCCTCGCTTGGAATCGAATTAAGCCGCATGATCCACCACTTGTGCGGGTTCCCGTCAATTCCTTTGTGTTTTAGCCTTGCGGCCGTACTCTACAGGCGGAGTGCTTATAGCGTTAGCTTTTGCCACTAAACCAGATTGATTTGGTCTAATAGCAAGCACTCATCGTTTAGGGCGTGGAATACTGGGGTATCTAATCCCATTCTCTCCCCACGCTTTCGTCCTAGCAGTGTCAAGAAGTACCCAGTGGCCTGCCTTCGCTTTTGGTATTCCCCTGCATATCAACCCATTTCACCGGTACTTGCAGAGTTCTAGCCACCCCTTTACTCTTCAAGTTTAGCAGTTTCCATGGCAAACACGAAGTTAAGCTTCGGTCTTTCACCACAGACACACTAAACCACCGATCGGAACGCTTTACGCCCAATGAAACCGGATAACGCTTGAGGTCTCTGTATTACCGCTGCTGCTGGCACAGAGTTTGCAACCTCTTTCTAGAAAGATCTTCATTTTTTTAGTTTCTTTCCACAGTAGTTTACAACCCGAAGGCCTTCATCCTACACGCGGCATGGCTCGGTCAGGGTTTCCCCCATTGCCGAAAATTCCCCACTGCTGCCACCCGTAGGTGTCTGGACCGTGTCTCAGTTCCAGTGTGGCTGATCGTCCTCTCAGACCAGCTACCCGTCTTAGCCTTGGTAAGCCGTTACCTTACCAACAAGCTGATGGGACGCAAGCCTCGCTTTAAGCGCATTGCTGCTTTAACCTTGCGGTCACATGGGAAATTACCTAATTTTTCAACTAGCTATGTCCCACTTAAAAAGAGTACTTACGCGTTACTCACCCGTTCGCCGCTAATCATAAACTGTATTACTACAATTTAATCATCGCTCGACTTGCATGTGTAAAGCCTGCCGCCAGCGTTCATCCTGAGCCAGGATCAAACTCTCAATATAAAAGAGTTTAATTTGGCTCTTGGTTACTTTCTCCTAAGTATCGTACTTTATAAAACATTAAAGGTACATCTTCCAAATGTGAATCTTGAATTTTCTTATCTGAAGTTCAGTTTTAACCTAGAATAAACTATGATTTCTTGTCAAGGATATTTCAAAAATACAGCTTACAATAAGATAAATAATTTTGAATTCTTTATTCATTTTTTTTGTAATTAAGAATAAAAATTAGCACCTTTCGGTGCATTCTATCGTTAAATTATGATATATTTAGCTTTTTAAGAGTTTTTCTTTTTCAATAATTATTTTTACCAATTCTGGCTCTGTTTTTGCAAGCACTTCCAAGTCTTTAGGTGTTATTTTCAAGAACAAATGATAGTTTTTTCTATCCATAGCTTTAGATAGAATTTCATTAGAAATATTAAAAAAGTTAGTTTTTGTAGAAGCTAAATTAGGCCAAGCAAGTTCAATTTCGTGTGGTGTTAAAGAAATTAAACCAAGATCTTCAGTGTTAATTGCCGCAGCCAAAGCAGGCCTTGAAAGCAAAGCAATACTATCATTTTCATAATCTGACCAGATATGAGATAAAATTCTATCAATTTGACCAGGCCTTCTGGAAATTAAGTAACCAAGGACAGTGAGTTTTAAATTATCCAAACTTATTTGATGATTTGGGTCTATAATCGCGGTTGCAACTATTTTCTTCTCTTCATCCTCAAGCCAGTAAACTGACTTATCAATCATACTTAGGTTTTTTAAATAGGCCCTTTCTCGAGATGGAAATATTTCTCCATAATAACTGATCAGTTTATGCAATTGTGTTACCAAACTACTTTGATTCCTGGTTGGCAATCTATTAAAATTGTTGAACGCCATACATTATTAGTTTTACTATACGCTGTCCTTTTTCCTTTCGTCAAGAAATTTTTAAAAGTGATTCCTGATTTAAAAAATTTTTCTCTAGTCAAAACTTGTTTTACCTGATATAATAAGAAAATAAAAGTTACAAACTTACAATTATGCAACCTAATACCTACCCAGATGGTTTCCCAATTAATCCTGCAGAAGCGATAAATTTTAGTTATTTCCTAAGCAAAGAAGAAAAAGATGAATGGCTGAATTGGCTTCAAAGTTCAACAGTTGAACAACAACACGAATTAGTGGACACCCTTCATTCTATGTGGATTGAAAACCAAAAGGAAGTAGTGCCAGCTGGTTTTAATCTAAGTTCAAATCAAAATACAAACACTAATTTAACCCCAATCCCTGAAATTGTTTCCCCAGAAGTAAATACATTTAAGGACCAAACTAAAGTTTTCGAAGAAAAAAATGCTGCTGTTTTAAATGAAGCTGTAAAAGAAAATGTTATCCCTCAAATTATTGCACCAACTTTTCAACCAGCCCCACAAATTCAACCAGCTCCCGTCGCGGTTGCACCAGTTGTTGCCACCAATCCCGCTCCAGTTCTAAACTCTGTAGATATTACTGAACCTGTACCTTTAACCATCCCTGAAACCCCTGCTCAAGAAAAACAACCTGAAAACATAGCAGCTGAAATTCCCGCAGTTCAAGAAAAACCTATTCCAGTTCCTGAAGTTCCTTTAATTGTTCAAAATGTTGATAATACCAACCAAACAAAGCCTGTTAATCAAAACAACCAGATGAATCAGAGCAATCAAAAACAAAGAAATAATTCAAATCAACAAAATGTAAAAAATGATGACAACGAAAGTTTAAAGCAATTTGGTCAAAATAAATATACACCAAATCCAGTTTTGGACGATAAAACAAACAATTCAGCAGATTTTGTATTTCAAAACGGTAATCCAAAGGGTAAAAATAATAGAAGAAGCAATGATAATGATGATTCCAACGAAAATTTGAATCAAGCAAACAATCAACCAGTTGAAACCAAGAAAGCATTTTTTAATTTTAGTAAATTAAGAGAGGTGGCTACAAGAAAAAGCTTGGAAGATGTGTACCAACAATATGTGCAGAGCAAGGATAAAAGCTTTACTTCTGAACAGGAATTTCGTGATAATCACGCTATTTTCCTTGATAAAATAATGAAAATTGTGGTGAATTTTGAATCTGTTTCCGACTTTTTTGAAGCAATAACTGCCAAGTTGCTTGAAATGAATGATCAGAATGTAGTTTTAGCCGAAAAGTTTAGCAGATCACAAGAAGAAAATCGCTCTGTGGTAAGAGATTTAACAAGGCAAGTTGATGATTTAAGGCGAGACTTGGATAGATCTTATCGTGATCAAAAAAGATTAGAAGAAGATTTAGGAAGAGTGAATATTAAATCTAATCAAAGCGATGTTGATGTTTTCGGAGGAGACGCCCTTCAACAAAAAGTAGAGTTGTTATTAGCCAGAATTACTAAACTAGAACAATCTTCCCCAGATTCAAGCATAAGAGAGAGATTGTCTTCACTGCAAAAAAATCTTCCTGAAGTAAAAAATGAAAAAGTTGAAGTGGAGGAGAAGCCAAACACTCCAAGTGGTAGCGACCAAAACAGCAACAAGCGTAGAATTGATATCAAGAACTTATTCTAAAAATTTAGAGGAAGGATTTTGACAATTTAGACTTCAGAAATTAAGTGAAGTAGGTGAACAAATCTGAATTTAACCTTGAGAGCAAAGTAACAAATAGTTTAAAGTTTGCCATAATTCATGCTTTTTTTGTGGTGAAAGGTGGCGGTGAAAAATTAATTTTACAAATTCGCGATCATTATAATGCAGATCTTTATACTGGGGCTTTAGATTCCAAAATTTGGGATAAAAACAATATAAATAACGACAGCTTTTCCAAACAGCTTTTTTCAGGGCCTGGAAAGTTTGTATATTTACACGAAGATTCTAAAATACCAATTTGGAGAAAAATTCAAAGACAGCTTGCCTTTTTATTAAACAAAAAAATTAACGATTTAAAGAATTATGATGTGGTAATTTTCAGTGGTAATATTGGTATTGTTCCCTTCAGATTAAGAAATGCAAAAACTAAACTTGTTGTTTACTGCCACACTCCGCCAAGACCATTTACAGACCAATTAGCTTCCAATTTAGCAAAGTATCCTTTTTGGTTCAGACCTTTTGCCAATCTATTCGCAAAAATTGTGGTTTGGCAGTACAGGCAAGATATGTTAAAAATGGATTTAATTATTAGTAATTCTGAAAATACTCAAAAAAGATTAAAAGACTATGTTGGAATTGATTCAAAGGTTATATTTCCAGCTGTTGAAACTGAAAGATTTACATTTTTAGGCCAGCAAGATTATTACATTTCCCATTCTAGATTAGAGCCACTTAAAAGAACTGAACTGATTATTGAAGCATTCGCTAAAATGCCAGACAAAAAACTTGTAGTGTGTTCGACTGGGCCGTTAAAAGATTGGGTTAAAAATACTATAAAAGAAAGAAATTTAACTAATATTACTTTTGAAGGCTTGGTAACTGACGAAAGGTTGAATTATTTAGTTGGAAACTGCATTGCTGGGATAACCATTCCAATAAACGAAGACGCTGGAATAACCCAATGCGAAATTATGAGTGCCGGAAAACCGGTAATTGGGGTTGCCGAAGGTGCTTTGGTAGATACAATAATTGACGGAAAAACTGGAGTTCTAATTCCAGCCAACCCCACTGTTGAAGATTTAATAAAAGCGGTTAAGGAGATGACACCTGAAAAAGCCTTTAAAATGAGGGAAGCAAGCAGACAACAAAGTTTACAATTTTCCTCAGAAAACTTCTTTAAGAAAATGGATGAGATGATTGGCGAGTTGTTTGAATAGATACTTGACCACTTTACATTAAATTAAATTCTGAGTTTTCTAAAAATAGTAGATTTTAGGTATTATTTTGATTAAGATACTGAGTATCACACCTTGTTATGGCCATGTTTGGGCCTTAACTGAAATTTTAAAATCTGCAGGTTATGACACTTATGGAATTATTATTGGCCATGAAGAACTCGAGGCTGAGGACATTGAGGATAATTTGCTTTCAATACAGCAGCTGGATGAAGTTGTGGATCAAATTTATTTCATTAATCCAGATGTAATTATTATATCTAGAACTTTAAACCAAGTTTTAACAGGAGATGACATTAGAAATAAAGCACCAGAATATTTGTATTTAACTTTTTCTTTTGGAGGACTGATTCATTTTCCATGCGAAGAAACAAGTATAATTACAACTGCAGATTTCTCTGAAGCTGGCAGAAAGATTTGGCTTGAAAAATTAAAACAGTTTCTTGGAGACTAATTAACACCTTAGATTTTTCTAGGGTTGTTTTCTTGACATGGCTTTTGCCCCGTGTTTATTCTATGTTTGTTATGTCTAACACCAATTCAGATTCTAAAAGTAATTCAGTTAATAATTTGGCTAATTTAAGCCAAGAAAAAGTTCAAGAAATTTTAAGCAATATTCCAGAAACTGCGAAAGAAGAGCACTACTTAGAAATTGGCGTTCGCCCATGGGGAGCCTATTATGTTTTGGAAGATAAGCCAAACTTTAAAGTTAAAAAAATTGTGGTTAACCCAGATAACCGTTTAAGTTTGCAAAGCCATAATCACCGCAGCGAACACTGGATTGTGGTTTCAGGAACTGCCGCTGTTGAAGTAAGAATTGGGGAAGATGAAAAAGATTGGATTCAAACCCTGGCCCCAAACGAAAGCACATTTATTCCAATGAATGCCCAACACAGATTGGCTAATTACGGTAAAATTCCTTTGGTAATTGTTGAAGTTCAAGTTGGTGAATATACTGGGGAAGATGATATAACTAGGTACGAAGATGATTACAAAAGGGCTTAGGAAGCTTTCATCCTTGACAAAAGAATAGCATTGATTTGAAATAGTTATGTTTATGAGTACCAAAGCAACCTACCACAAAGGTGTAGGCCGAAGAAAAAGATCTAGTGCAAGAGCCAAGATTTACGAAAACCCTACCCTAGAAGTATCGGTTAACAAGAAACCAATGGATCAATATTTTCAAGGCTTATTCTTATCCAAATTAAAAATGGCTATTGAACAAGCTGGAATTACCACAGGTAAAATTGATATCTTCGTTCGCGGAGGAGGACAAAGTGGCCAATCTGATGCTGTTAAATTAGCTATTGCAAAAGCAACAGTAACCAAAGATGAAGGAACAAGACCAATTCTAAGACTTTACAACTTACTTACTACCGATATCCGTAAGGTTCTTGCTAAAAGACCAGGAAAGAGAAAAGCAAGAAAGAGCGAACAATGGAGTAAGCGTTAGTATTCTATCAATTAAATTTAAATTATCATTAATATATGGCACATAAAAAAGCAGCGGGATCTACCAGAAATAACCGTGATTCACATTCCAAAAGACTTGGTGTAAAAAAATTCGGTAGCGAAATTGTATATGCAGGAGAAATTCTTGTAAGACAGAGAGGCACAAAATTCCATGCAGGAAAAAGCGTGAAAAGAACAGGTGACGACACCTTAATTGCTTTAATTGACGGACAAGTTCAATTTGCGAAAAGAAAAGTTATTGCTTTCAATGGTAACTTGCAAAAAAGAACCTATTTGAATGTAGTTCCTCATGCTCAAACAGAAGTCTAAAGATTTTTTAAACGAAGCAAGCTCTCTTCCCAAGCCTCAGATTGAGGCAGAAATTCCAATTATTACTGTTGGCGATCCATTCCTTAACACAAAGGACAATAAACCTGTAGATAATTTAAAATATGCTGGCCTTGCTAAGCGTTTTTTAGCCAGAATTATTGATATGGCTTTAGTCTTGGCACTTTTCGCCCTATTATCTGGTTTTGTTACCAGTGCTGTTTTCAATTTTATACCTAAAGAATCTGCAGTATTTTTAGAAAGACAATTATCGCAAAGTACTGTAAGCCTTGAAGAAAGTTCAAAACTGCTAACATGTGATGTTTCAGAAAGCGATAAAGATATTTGTAATAAAACCTTACCCTATTTGAACTGGGTTAACTTTTCTAACATAATTACTTTGTTGATTATTCACGGTCTGTTTTTTGTAATATTAACAAAGTCAAAATTCAACACTCCTGGTAAAAAATTATTGAAATTAAAAGTAAAAAGTGCAGCAAATTTACCAATTTCTTGGTTGCAAAGTATAGCCCGCGAAACTATTTGGTTAAGCATATATATTTTTCTAGCACTTAGCTATTTATCCCCTAGTTTAGGCACTTTAGTACTTATGATGATCTGGATTCAAGTAGCAAGTTTTGTTCTTATCTTGACAAGGTCAACCAAAACAGGTGTACATGATATTATCGCTCAAAGCATTGTTTTAAATGTATAATAATTATTAGTATGGCTGTACCAAAGAAAAGATTAACCAAACGAAGACAAGGAAATAGAAGAAGCCAAGGACACGGCAAAGCATTTGCTGTTCACCTAGCTGTCTGTTCAAACTGCAATAGCAAAGTAATGCCTCACGCTGTTTGTTCTACTTGTGGATTCTATAAAGGAAAAAAGATTTTAGCTAAATTAGTTTAATATGTGGTTAAAGGAGAATAGATTTCTTCTAGTTAGTAAATTGTATCAGATAATGTTCTGGAACGATTTCGACCTCTCTATTCCAGATTCTGAAAATGCCGAAATACCAATTTTAGAAGATTTTATTTACCCTGAAGGTTGGGAAGATTTTGCAAAAGAAAAAAGCCTTAAACTTAAGAGCCTTGATTCTGAATTTGAATTATTTTTAAAAGAAAAGCTAAATCAGCCTGAAAAAACCTTTTTGCTTGTAAAAGCAATTTTAGCCGCAGGTTTTATTGAATTAAATGAATTAGGTGCTGAAAAGTTTAAAGAGCTTAAATTAGCTGATGTGTACAGTAAATTAACCCAAGATTTAACAGGAGGACAGTCTCCGGAGTTAGTTTATTCAATTTTTAAGAATATTGAAGCTTAAGGAATTTTGCATTATTGACAGATTATTTCTTGCAATTGTTAAATTGAACATGACAAAGCAAGTAACAGTTTTAGGTGCCTCGGGGAATGTTGGCAAACTTTTGGTTAAAGAACTTTCTGAAAGTGGATACCTAGTTAAAGCAACCGGAAGAAGTAAACCTAAATTTAATTTAGAAGGTGTAGAAAATATTGCTGTAGATTATAGCAGTCAAAATGAACTGGATAATTCTGTAATTGGATCGGAGGTGGTTTATATGTTGATTGGTTTGGAATACAAAACAAAAGTTTGGGAAGCTGAGTGGCCACCGTTGATTTCTAGAATTATTGAAAGTTGTAAGAAAAGCGGATCTAAGTTAGTTTTCTTCGATAATGTTTATGCCTACGGTCTTGTTAATGGGCCAATGCTTGAAACAACCCCAATGAACCCTGAAACCGGCAAAGGTAGAGTTAGAAAGGTTTTAGATGAGTTAGTGCTTGATTCTATAAAAAAAGGTGAAATTAAAGCAGTTATAGCCAAGTCTGCAGATTTTTATGGCCCAGGAATTACAACTTCTGTGGTTGGTGATAGATTTTTTGATTTAATAATTAATAAAAATACTTTTGAAGCTTTCGGTAACCCAGAAAAACTTCATAATTATACTTTTGTGGAGGATATTCCAAAAGCTTTAATTGCCCTAGCTGAAAGTGATTATTCTGGAAACATTCATTTACCTACTGGGAAGCCTTTAACTGGTTTAGAATTTCATAAACTTTTAGAGGGTATTTCTGGAAAAGAATTGAAATTAACTTCACTAAGGCAAAACCTGGCTTGGTGGCTTGGAATTTTTATGCCAATTTTGAAGGAATTGCACGAAATGATGTACCAAAGCGAAAACGATTACAATTTTGATTCTGGAAACTTTGAAAGCTTGTTTCCACAATTGAAACCGACAAGTTACGAAGTAGGCTATAAGAAAACATTTGAGTGGTATAAGGAAAACCTGGATAAAAACAAATAATTCTGCAAGAAAAAATCCCTAAGCGTTTTACTTAGGAAATTTGGTTTTAAAATCTAGATAGATTAGAGTTTATTTATAATAGACCAGCTATTGCCTGGCTCTAATCCAGAAATTGAAAAAGTGAATAGGTTTTTACTACCTTCTCGATAAAGCTCTAGATTGAAAGTAAAAGCACCACAAGTTAGAGCGTGAGCCTGATTATTTGTTATAAATGTTGAGATCTGAGACTTTACTTCCTCACTAATAATTTTTAGAAAAAACAACCTGTTTACCACAAATTTGATTACTTTTCTAGTAAGCATATGTAGCTTTTCTTCGTCTTCATCTTCATCTGGCCAATGTCTGAAACACAGAGTATTTGAAGTTATTTCAGCAAAAATCAACCCATTTGAATCGATATTTCGGCACAAAACTAGCTCTGTTTTACCATTCATACCTTAAACGCCTCAAACTAATTCATCTCCAAAGTTTTATGAAGACTTGTTAATATTTCGTCAAAAATTGGGCAAAAAATAAACCCTCAACTACACGGATTGATAGCTGGGGGGAATTTAAACTTAACAAATTAGATTAATTAGAATGTTTCGTAGAACTGTTGCGCTAACTCATGACTTGGTAAAAGAACCATGACAACGAAGGTATCATTTTCAATCAGACGAGTAAGTCCAAGCTTAGCGTGGATAACTCTACCTCTTTGCTGAATACTGTTATTAATAGGGTAAAGAACAGTAATACTGATATCTGAAATTAGTGAATTAGGATTTTCAAAAATACCAATCATCAAAAGCACTTCAACATTATTTACACAAGGAGTTTCAATACCAAGAAAATTCAAAAATTTAACAATAAATTCGATTGTTTGGGCTTCAGATAGTTCTACATCTGGTGAATCAGCGTCTTGATTTTCACCTAATGCAAGGTAAATAAATCCAAAAACCTCTTCCAGATGTAAAATAACAAGAAAATTATAAAAATATCTGCAATTCATGATTTGCTCTCCAGCATACTATTTATTTTTCAGGAAATGTATTAAATTTTCCTTATTTCAAAGTTGCACAGAATTTTAGTTTGGTCAATTGGGTTTTCAAAGCCGTAGGGGAAGCATTTATGCTCCCACCCTGGCACCACGAGGGACGAGGGAGGAATCAGAAAAAAATCGAAAGTGACAGCCAAATTTTTCACTTACCGGTTTGGGCGGATAAATCCTGCCCCTACGCCCTCATTTTGGATTAAAAACCTTTTATGAAAGTTTCTAGGTCTGCAATTGAAACTCTTACTTGTTCCATTGTGTCGCGGTGGCGAAGGGTTACTGTGTTAAAGGTTTCGCCTTCTTTTAAAGTGTCGTAATCTACACACAAGCACCATGGCGTTCCGTTTTCGTCTTGTCTTCTGTATCTTTTACCAATTGAACCTGCTTCGTCGTAATCGGCCATAATTCCTTGCTTACGCAGAGTTTTGTATATCTCCATAGCTTTTTCAGCCAATCCGTCTTTTTTCATTAACGGCAAAACAGCAACCTTGTATGGGGCTAATTTATATGGAAATTGTAAGACAACTCTTGCTTCAGCTTTTTCACCCTCGCCTACCAGCTCTTCCTTATAAAATTCAAACAAACTGGAAAGGAAAAGACGGTTGACACCCAAGGACATTTCCACAATGTAAGGCAAATAACGCTGATTATTTTCTGGGTCGAAATAGGTTAAATCTGTGCCGCTGAACTTTTGGTGCTGCCTTGTGTCGTAATCGGTGCGGTTGTGGACACCTTCCATTTCTTTAAACCCAATTTCCCCAAAATTATAGTAAATATCCCAGGCCTCGGCGGCGTAAAATACCAGTTCTTCCTTGCTGTGTTGATGCCATTTCAAGTTTTCTGGTTGGTATCCCAAAAACTGAGTGTAAAAATTGTATCTTTCATCTCTCCAATAGTTAAACCACTGATTATGGTCTTTATCATTTTCAGAAAGCTGGGTTGGAGGCTTCACAAAATACTGCATATCAATTTGCTCGAATTCACGGGTTCTGAACAAGAACTGCTTCACAGTAATTTCGTTGCGGAAAGCTTTACCAAGCTGGGCAATTCCAAAAGGCAATTTGCGGCGAGTGGTTTCCTGAACCGATTTCCAATCCACATAAATATTCTGGCATGCCTCACCTTTTAAATAAGCCACAGTTGATTCATCTTCAACAGGACCAAGATGAGTTTTTACTAGAAGATTAAACTTTTTAGCTTTAGAAAGTGGATTTCCATCAGGTGATTTAAGCTTGTAGTGTTCAATAATCTGATCAATTTCTTCAGCCGAAAGCGAGCCAGCATCGGTTAAAGTCTCGTTTGATGAAGCTGGCCAAATAATACCAGCATCTTCTACCAAATGGTCGGCGCGGAACCTTTTGTGGGTAACGGTGTCTTCGACCAGTAAATCGGAAAAACCACCGATGTGGCCACTGGCTTCCCATACTTTTGGATGAAGAAAAATAGCTCCTTCAATTTCAACCGTGTCGGTTCGGTAATTCACCATGAAGTCTCTCCAAGATTGAACTAAATTGTCTTTTAAAAGCTTACCAAGAGGGCCAAAATCGTAAGTGGCCGCATAGCCTCCATAAATTTCAGAAGATGGGAAAACAAAACCTTTTCGCCTAGCGTAATCTACTATGGTTTTAAGTTGAAGCTGAGAATTTGACGGCATAAAGAAATGCAAGATTATGAATTGGAATTTAAAAAAATAGAGATAATTAGAAAACTAAATATATCAAATTTTAGATTATTTAAACTACAACTGTTTTCAAGAAAAAAGGCAAGCAAAAGCTCCGTTGACATTTACCCCCAGCTAAAAAAGAATAAATAAATGTTTAGCAAGCAGTTTTCTTCTGGGCTTATTTGGCAAGTTGTAATTAAATTCTTAGCCATTGGCTTGGGGTTTTTTACTACACGGTGGCTGGTTGAATTATTGCCTAGCGCAGAGTATAGAAACTACAATTTAGTTTTAGCTTATAACGCGGTTTTATTGGTTTTAGTAGATTTTGGAATTCCCCAAACAATTCAGAAAATATATACTCATTCCCAGGATGCAAAGGAAAATTCTAATTTCTGGACTACAATCACCATTTTAAGAATTTTCAGTTATTTTATTGGGTTAATTATTATTTTAGTAACTTATCCGCTTTCCCAAACTAGAGATTTAGGCTTGATTATAAGTTTATTTACCGCTCAATTTATTATAGTAGCCGATATAAATTACCGCGCTATTTGCCAAGCGGTTGGAAGAACTTGGCAGTTTAGTTTAACCGATTTTCTTGGAAAAGCTATACTTGTTGGCCTATTAATTCTTGGAAATTATGTAATGTACTTAAGCATTTCGCCATTATATTATTTTGTAACAGCCAGTATTTTTGCTTATTCAATTTCATTAATTTCCGATGCATTTTGGCAGAAAAAATATACAAGTTTAAGCAAATTTGATTTTGGGCAATTAAAACTTTTAGCTACCAGTTTAATATATTTAGCCCTAGCTAATTTGAGCATTGCAATTTACTTAACTACCGATAAACTATTTTTAGCCTATTTTGGATTTTCAGATTTGGTAATAAACAGTTACGCTAATGCCTATAAATTATTTGAAATTGCTCAGGTGGTTCCTGGCCTTGTAATGCCGGCTATATCCAGTTTAATTGCTAGAAAAATTGTTCAAGAGATTGATGTGAACAACAAAAGAAAAGTTTTGTGGCAAGCTGCAGGCGCCAGCTTTATAATTGGCCTTGCCTTGTGGATTGGGGTAGTTTTGTTTGGAGGAATTATAATTTCCATTATTGATGGTGGTAATAAATATCCTGAAACAATTAACTTGCTTCCAATCCTTTCAATTAGTTTAATTTTTATTTGTCCGATGTTGATTTTCAAAGATACTACAATCTTTCTTGGTTACGAAAAATATGACCTTATAACAACTTGTATTACGGCTTTTACTGCAGTCAGCTTATACATTCTATTAATTCCTACTTACGGGGCTATTGGGGCATCACTGGCTACCATAGTTTCATATTTATTGGATTTAATTCTAAAGGCTGTATTTTTGGAACGAATTTTGCCAAAACTTAACGATAATAAACCTGATACAACTTCGAATATAAATCAATCATTGTAACTGAAGAAATCGAGTTGCTTTGAAATCCTAGTTCCACTAAATAATAATCTGGTTCGTTTAATTTACCAGTAATGAAAGTTAATGAATTATCCGAGTCTTGCTTCTTAGCAAATTTGAAATATGATTTAGATTTATCAATTTGAATTTTATTATTCTCTAAATCTTGAAATATATTTTCCTTTAGTTTATAAATTATCCCCGTATACAAATTCTGTTTCCAAACGATACATTCCTGTGAAGGATTATTAGGCTGACATCCATAGCTTAAATAAAATACATAATCCCCAATAGTTTTAGAATCAAACATTTTCATTGAATCAAAAGATCTAGCATCTTTAAAGGCGAAATTTAAAAAGTTTTCAGAAATTACCGAGAAATTAAACTGTGAAATTACATTATTTTGAGTATAGACTATAGCATAAATTTGCTTTGTAAAAGATAATAAAAAAATATTAGAGGGGTTAATTTTAGTTTTAACCTGCTTACCTTCTTCTGCATTTAATTCAACTATTTGAATAGCTTGAAGATTGGAATCTGAACACTGCGATGCAACAGGAAACCACCAATTTTGAACAGTTTTGGTAATAACCGGTTTAATATTCAAGTCAAAAGATGCGGGTAATTCTAATTTGCAAGTTAGATCGGTTTGTGAAATTGAAATAAAGTTATTAGATTCTTCAACTACATTATTATTTGGAATAATTTCAGTTTTATCCGATGGCTGCAAGGGAAGTTTATCAAAAACACCTGCAACTTCCTGTCTATTTCTAAAAATTCCAAGCGGATTGAAGTAAAAAACAAGCAACCCAATACCAATAATTATAAGGCTTGAAACGAAAAGTGAAGGAAGAACGGCAAGCCTTTGTGAATTTATTGCTACATTATTAGAGCCAAACTTTGTTGGTGAGTGAATTTTAAATTTTGAATTATTTTCAATATTCATTATAAATTAAATTTCTGCCTAAGACTATTTACCATAGGTTTAAGCTGATTTATATTATTAATAAAAGAATTATTTTCAAGTCTAGATTGTTCCACACTAGAAAAAAGCAGTGGTCTTACTGGCCAGCCATCATCAAATACTTTTGAAATACTATTTTTTTGTTCGTCGTTAAGTTTTTCTGAACTGTCATCTATAATTTTTTTCAGATTCTGAAGGGTTGTTTCCTGAAATGCATTGTTAGACTTTAAAGAAGCTTGCTTTTGCAAATTAGTTTCTGCTTTTTCTAATTTCAAATTAAATTCTAAAATTTTAACACCGCCTTCATAACCTTTTTGTAAGTCTGCTTTGGTGGAGGTATCACTGCTGGCAACTTCCTTTAAATCGGCAAA
Source organism: Bdellovibrionales bacterium (assembly GCA_044378055.1). Taxonomy (GTDB): domain Bacteria; phylum Patescibacteriota; class JACMRA01; order JACMRA01; family JACMRA01; genus JBILXY01. Next base: position 40,379 of record JBILXY010000003.1, read on the forward strand.
GTCTCCTTGGAATTTTCTAAGTTCTTTTCTTTGTTCATACTCTTCTTTAAGTGGTTTAACTGTTTCATCATTAACCGTTAATATAAAATCTTTCAAAGCAAGTTCTAATTTTCTGGTATCAACATCGCCACTTTTACTTGGTACTTTAGAAGCTAAGTCGATAACAGTTTTTTCATAATCATTTAATTTACTAAAAAATGTATCATAAGTAGCGTCGTCATTTGCAACATTGTCTGTAACTTCAACCAATTCTACGAAACCAGTTCTTAAAGTTGGCACAGTTTGATCAGCATAATCTATTAATTCTTTGGCGTATCCAGATTCCTGCGAGTTTTTAAGCCAAAAAGAACCAACCCCAAAGGCAATTAAACCAAAAAATAAAATAGCTGATAAATTCTTTTTAAATAATTCTTGAAGTTTAGTTTTAATCATGTTCCAAGGAAAGTTACACCCACCAGTTTTGTCAAAACCCAATGAAAAAGTCCCCAAATTCGCACAAAATTGCAAATCGGGGGACTAATTTTATTCAGAGATAATCTGTGACCAAGTAATTGTATTCTCCTCTACATTATCACAGTTAACATTACATACACTTGGTTGATCAGTTACTAGTATAAATTTAGCATTCGGGAATACTGATCGCAACAATTCAAGATTTTTTGCCAATAAACTGTCGCATGTAATACAGCCGTTAAGAATAATTTTTTGGTACTTGAAAATTTCACACCCATTCCTACTCTTCTCTTCAACGGCTTGAATACTCATGCTCGAGAAAATCAGGTTATCCACAGGATTTTCTAAAACTACCAGAGTTTTTTCGTCACTTACTAATTCCAATATTTTTGTCTCCTTAATTCCGAACTAATAATTATCCTAGAAATTCAGGAATTGTCAAGTTTAGATTATTTTTTTATGTATTGTTTTTTGAACTCTAACCAACGGTATTTTATTGAAACTGGGCTGAAAAAGGAGGCTTGCCAAATTTCTTTTTTGTCTTGAATTTTTTCCAAGATTAATTCGGTTTTTAAAAAAGGTTTAGCAGGGTCGAAGCCTGTAATGAACGAAAAAGGTGTTGTAATACTTTTTATTGGCACAAAGCCGTTTACCTTGTATAGGCTTGAAATATAATCTATTGCAAATAAGGCTTGTTTTACCATCCAGGAATCAGCATCGGTTTCATATTTTATTCGCCACTCTTTAATTAAATCTAGTCTGTAAATATATTTCACCCAAGGCAATAAATAACCAAAATTATCCAAAATTTTTGCCTCAGAAATAGGACTAGATAAAATTGGCAGGGCTTCTGGGCTAAATACAGTTTTGCCGTTTCTGTAAACGAAACCTAAACCATACAATAATTTATCGGTTGGTTTTTCGGTTTCTTCAATCCACTTTCTTACATCAGATAAGAAATTTTTCTGAATACTTTCTTGTGGGTTTATCCAAATTAAATAATCCCCCTGAGCTTTAGCCAGCATTTCATTTTCAATATTCTGCTCGTCAGAATAAATTATAGTACAATTATTCCAATTCTGAAGACCCCCAAAGTCTATCACTGGAACTGTTACGCCAATAATAATTTGTTCATTCCTCCAATCTTGAGATATAATATCTTCCCATTTAAAATTTACAGAGGTAACTAAGCATGCAAGGCTTAATTTTAACATATCTATTGAATTGGTAAATTAGAAGTAGGAGGTGGTGTTGGCTTGCTTGGGTCAGTTTTGTTTTCAGGAGTAGTTAAACCTTTAGGTGTTGGTACTTCTGAAGTATTTTTCTGACTCTGACTAGTATTTGATGAAGTTTTTTCAGCTTCTTTAGGCTTAAAAATGTTGAATATTACTAATCCGCCAACAATGAACAATGCTAAAATAGCAACAGAAATTGCAATACTTGCGTTCTTATTTTTTAACCAAAATGTTTTTAATTTATTTTCAGGCATATTACGTGGCGGAAGTGGTGGGATTCGAACCCACGAGAACTTGCGCTCAAGCGGTTTTCAAGACCGCCGCCATAGACCTCTAGGCGACACTTCCAATAACTAGAAAGGCTTCAAGGTTAAGCTTTGTCAAATTGGTTTACAACATTAGCAATAATTTCAGCTGTTTTTAAAGAAGTATTGATGTTTGTGGGTAGGTTTAAAACTTGGTTTTGAATTAAATTTTCTACCACCGGGCAATTCAGTTTATCATAACTAAATACCGTTGGATCGCTTTGCACAGGAATAAAAGGTGAAAGATACCACTGACCCAAAATAATTTGCTGTTTTTTAAGTTCAGCAATAATTTTTGGGTATAAGGATGAACTAACTAGAACTGGGAATCGCAAATAAACCGAACCTTTATTATAGTTTATACTTAATTTTTCTGAATATATTTTGGCGATTGCAAGCCTATGTTTATTGAATGCTTGCAGCTGAGTTAGTTGAAAGTATAGATTAGGAAATAAGTTTAAATGCATTTTTTCGGCATTAATTAACTTTGAAGTTCCTCTTTTTTCTTCAGATGTATAAACATCTCCGATCAGTTGTAATAAAGCTAATATTTTAAAAATTGGCTTACCAATTAAACCATAAAAAGGCCGAATTACAAAAGCCATAGACCAAATATAAGCAAGACTTCTTAGGCTTTCTATCCAACTTGCTTGGTTGATTTCTGAATAATTTTTTTCCATTCTAGCTTGCCATTCAGGATAATTCTTATGAATTATTGCTAATCCGCCGTTGGTACAAGATACAATTTTATCCCGCCCAAAACTAAAAAAACTGGCTTGCCCTAAATTACCAACTTCAATCAATTTACCATTTACCATCACTTCAGCCCCAAGAGAGTGAGCACAATCTTCAATTATTATTACATTTTTTTCTTTGCAAAATTTTATTACCTCCGTCCAATCGGTCGAGATTCCAAAAGTATGTTGAATAATTAATACCTTAATCTCTTCATTCCAATTTTTAGAAAAAGTGTTGATGTCTAAATTGTAATGTTCTGAATTAATATCTAAAACAACCGGTTTTAAACCAGCTTGCAAAACAGCGTTAGGAACAACAACACAAGAAAAAGCCTGCAAAGCAACCTTACTATTTGGTGGCAATTCTAAACTTTTTAGCAATAAATATAAACCTGTTCTAGAGGATCTAGTGAAAAATTCTGGTGCGAAATGATTTGGAAATCTACCTTTGAAAAATGATTGAACTTTATTCTTAAAACTTAATTTTTTAGGATTAGAATATATTGGTGATTTCAAAGCAATTAATCCATCTTTTAAACCAAAATTTGGGCCAATTTCACATGAAGTCAGGTTGAATTTCATTATAATAAAATTATTCTTTGAGCAGTCTATGTCAAATAAGAAAATCTTAGAATTCCAGATTAAATAGAGTTTTAGTTCACTTTGAGAGCCTTAATTTTTTTGACAAAACCGGTAATCTGCACTACCACAAAATTATTATGCCAGATCATTTTAATAGTAATAGTGATGTAAATAACTTCAGTCAGGTTAATAAAAAAATTAATAATAACGGAATAAAAAGTTTTACCAAAAAAGTTTCAGATTTCTTCAGATTAGTAGGAATTTTAATTGTTTTAATTCTTTTCGGAATAAGTTCATTATTTGCATTTTTAGTAATTAATCCAGACCATCAGTATAGCAAATGGATGGTTGCCAATACTCCAATCAACAGAATTATAGGTTTAAATATTGCCAAGCCTGAAGCCGAAGGTAATAACAATTCACTTAATAATATTTTAGGTTTAAATAAAGACAACAACAATTCCAATTTTGCCTTTTCAGTAGAGAACACTGCTAAATCTACAGTTGAAGTTGTAAATGATGTTATTCCTTCCGTAATTTCAATTACAGTTAAGGCCAAAAGCCCAGCAGCTTCAAGTACAATTGTTGCCGGCACAGGCTTTATTGTTAGCACCGATGGATTAGTGGTTACTAATAAACATGTTATAGCAACTACTTGTGGATTACCAGATAATCTAGCCAACATTACTGGAATTACCCAAGATCAGCAAGCAGCACCATTAACTTTACTTAGCGTTGACCCATTAAACGATATTGCTATTTTAAAATTTACTAGCAACCCAAGTAATCTTGTTCCTGTAAAAATTGCTGATAGTATTAAATTAAAATTAGGAAGCGAGGCTATCGCCATTGGAAATGCTTTAGGACAATTAGATAACACAATAACCAAGGGAATTGTTTCAGGAATTAACAGAAATTTGGTTTACCCAGATTTAGATGAATGCACAAACCAAAAAGTTAATACTGACGGTTTAATTCAAACTGACGCAGCAATTAGCAAGGGTAACTCAGGAGGACCACTTTTTGACTCTTCAGGAAGACTTATTGGTATGAACACCTTCGGCACCGATGAAGGGCAAAATATTGGACTGGCCATTCCTTCCAATATTATTCAGTCGGCCTTAATTAGCTATCAAAAGGATGGTAAAATTACAAGACCAAGATTAGGATTAACCAGCCAAACAATTACCCCAAGTATAAAGCAAGCCAAAGATTTGCCAATGGACTATGGAGAATTGGTTACTCCAGGAAATGGGCCTGCGGTTATATCTGGCTCTGCTGCTGATAAAGCAGGCTTAGCTGAAGGTGATATTATTTTAGAATTGGAAGGTCAAAAGTTAGTTTCATCAAACAACAACCCTACTCCGTTGAAAAGAATTTTAGCCAGTTTAACCGCTGGAGAAAAAATTAAATTAACTGTTCTAAAAACAAAATCTAGAAATGGTGAGGGATTTATCTACAAAGAAAAATCTGAAACAGTAGAAGTAACTTTGGGAACTGTAAGTATAGATTTAAGTAATCCTACAAAATAGTTGAAGAAAATTTTTGAATTTTTGTATTTTTATTTTACTGGATAAGCATTGTTAAACCTTTAAAGTTTAAGCAGAACATATTTGGTAGCGCTACGGGGAATTGAACCCCGATTACAGGAATGAAAATCCTGCGTCCTAACCATTAGACGATAGCGCCATGAAAATGAATTTGTACTAAAAATTTGTACTATTTATTTTTTTCTTATATAGATTGATTTGTCAAGATGAGTGTTCCAAACAGCTTCCCTAAGCAATTTACTAAAGCCCAGATAACTAGGCTGAATGAGGCTGGTATGGAAAATTTATACAGTCTAATAACTTATTTTCCTTTTCGCTTACAAACTATACTTCCATACAATAAATTCTCTAAAGATTCATCTTGCCAATATTTATTTACAGGCACTTTGGTGAATATTGAATTTAGAAAAGTAGGCAAAGGTTATTTTTTAATTGATCTTATAGGGGAAATGGGAGAGCGGGTTCAGGGATATTTATTTCAAAGTAATTCCTATATTTGGGCAGAGTTAAAAACTGGATTAAAATTTCAGTGGATCTTTCAAATTTCAACCAAAGGTTTTTTGAATATATTAAAATGGTCGGCTTTTAAGGGTGTTCAAAGTAGTTCATATTTTACTCTTGGTTCTGCAAGTGCAATACCTTGGCTTGTTCCAGTATATTCCAAAATCGGGCAATTAACCTCTGCTAAAATTAATTCTATTCATCAAAAAATTAGCCCGGCCGATTATATTTTAAATTTAGAAGGACTTATTCCTGAAAATAAATATTTTTCTAGTCATTTGGATTTAAGCCAAATTCATAAACCAAGCAGCCAAGAAAGTTTTACAATTGCCTCTCATCAATGGATTGCCTTTAAATTGTTTTTAAGAATGGCGACATATAAACAAATTAAGCTTAATAATCAAGTATTAATGGCTAAAAAATCGTCGATGAATTTAGACACTTTGAAGTTAATTAACGGCTCGATTCCTTTTGAATTAACTTTAAGCCAAAAAAATACAGTTTGGAATATACTGAAACAGGTTGGTGAAATTGACTAAATAGGTTAATTGTTAAATTCTTTTTATATGAAAAAGTGGCAAATTATTGTAATAATTACAAGTCTTTTGGCAACATTAATTGGAAGTATTTTTATTGTTAATTTAATTTTGAAAAATAGAGAAGTAGTTTTAAACGAAGCTAAAGTTACTGAGCCGGAAAAAATTACTAAAGACGAAAGCAAAGTGGAAAAAATTTCTATTAATACAATAAAGAAAGATTGCATGGGAATAAGGTTTAGCTATAATCCAGAGGAATTGCAAATTGGTTATTCTGAAACTTTATCACCAGAACTTTTGTCTTTATCACCTTCTTCACAAGAGGCTGCCAAAAAAACAATTTTTGAAATTAATGATGGCTTTTGTAAATTAGATGCAAACGGCGAAGGAAATATTTTACTTTATCCAATTGGAAGGCAACTTCCTTGTATAGCCTGCGACGGTTTATTCAGCTATATTTCACTAAGCAGAAATGAAGTAAACAGAGAGTTTAAATATGTTTCCGATGTCAAAAAAATTGAAAGGGATGGAGCAGAGTTTGGAAATACTTTTATCTATGACACAACTAAATCTGACTTACCTTTTGCCACAAAGGAGTTAGTTTTTACCTTCAAAGTCAAAGGAATTACATACAATCTAACTGCAACCCAAGGCGATGCGTTAAATTCATACAAAAAAACCGATTCTGAAGTAAAAAAACAGTTTCAAAGTATTTTGGATAGTATTGAAGTTTTATAAATTGCTATAAAATATTAAATTTTCTTGTTCAAAAAACACAGATATTTTTTTATTTGACCAGCCAATTTTTTTCTGTATATAGTTAGTAACTAAGCCAAAATATATGCAGAAAATTTTAGATAAATTTGGAATAACCGAAAAGAATTTTTTAGGGGCAGGCGTGGAATGTAGAGTTTTCTACAAAGATGAAAGAGAGGTTATTAAAATATACAACAAATTTAAAGATCCTTCTTATGTGAACAAACTTTCAGATTTTTATAATTCATTGAATCCTGATTATGTAAATGTTCAGACTCCTGAAATTTTAAGTGCATATGATGAAGATCCAGAGCATACAGTTTTAATTGAAAAAAGACTTGCCGGAATTTGTCCTACAGATGAATATTTAAACTCTTTAGAATTAAATAAATTAATTATATTCATTAATAATTATGTTGAGTTTTTATTTAAAATTGAAGTAATAGAAACTACTTTTTTTGATAAAGAAAATTCAGCTTATAAAAACAAGTCATTTAAATTTTCTACTTGGAATAACAGCCTTTTCCAAAATATTGTTTATTTTAGTTCCAATATTAGTGATAATTTAAAGCAAACAATTCTATATTTTGATTCAAAGGAAGAGTATTTAATGAAAGAAATAAAAAACACTAAAATTGAAAAAATAAGTTTTGTACATGGTGATGCTTCAAACAAAAATATTCTAGTTGACGAGAATTTTAATATTTCAGCTTTGTACGATTTTGGATCTTGGACAACTTCAGGAGACTATATTTTTGATGTGGCAGTTGGTTGGCTATTATTTAATAAAAATAAAACTATAGAAAAAATTAATGCCACTGATTATATGCTTAGTTTGATTCTAAAAAAATTAACAAGGAAAGAAAGAAAGCGATTTTACAAATATTTACTATACTACGCATTTATAACTTTAAACATGTTTGCAAAAGGAAATATTGAAGACCCTCATTATTCCTGGTGCAAAGAAATATTAAACAATCAAAATAACTGGAGAGAAATTGGTTTTACAGTTTCATAATACATTATTGTCATTTCTGATAATTTTATTTAGTACATTAACATTATGTTAAACAAAGATAATCCTAAATTGAATATTTTTCTTATTCGCCATGGGCAAAGTGAGGCAAATGTTAACTTTGAATTAAGCCCAGAAGAGATTTTAAATTGTAAATTAACTGAGAATGGTAGAATTGAATCTGCAAAACTTGGAAATTATTTAGCCTTAAAAAAACTTAGTTTTGATAAAGTTTATACTTCCTCTCTTCCCAGAGCAATTCAAACCGCAGAAATTTGCTTAAAACAAATGGGAGTATCTACTATCATAACTAGAGTGGATAAATTGGTTGAGTTTAATCCAGATCTTGGAAATCAAACTAATAAAATTGCCACGGATTATGAAAAGCTACATAACCAAAAAGGTTGGTACAAGAAAGGAAAAGGAGAAAGTTGGATTATTGCTAAAAACAGGGTAGTAAATTGGTTTTTGTCTGAAATAATTTATAATCAAGAGTATGAAGATCAAAATTTGAACATTGCAATATTTGCTCATGGTGGCAGCTTAAAATGTATTTTAATGGAAATCATGGGTTTTAATATAGAGTTTTTAGAGCATTTAAATATTGAAAATACTTCAGTAACAAAAATTGAATTTTCGAAACAAGGTTGGTCGGTTCATTCGGTAAACGATACTAGGCATTTGGTTTAGTTTGACATTAAATTTTAGAGTGCGCTGAATAAATATACAGGGGTTTGTATGGCCACCAGCAATTATCGCTGGTCACGTAACAATAATCGTGCATAACTTAACAAGTTGCGCGACTACGAATTCTTTGCCGTCTAAGGAAATTAGGCGGCTATTTATTGACTAAATTTTTACTCTTAACTTAGATATAAGTGTGTCTAGCATATTCCAGCAAACCCCAAAAATGGTGATTAAATCTTTAAAAACCACCCTTAATTTATTGGATATTTTAGAAGTTTTCATTCAAGAAAATGGCAAGTCTGAGAAGGAATTGTTATCGGCAAAACTAGCTGAGGATATGTTTCCTTTTGTTAAACAAATTCAAATGATTTCAGATAACGCCAAAGGTTTAGTTTCAAGAATAACTAATTCCCCTGCTCCAAAATATGAAGATTACGAAACCACAATTATTGAATTGAAAGAGCGAATTAATTTAACAATTGAATATGTTAATTCCATTCCTCTTGAAAACTTTTCCGAATCAATTAATCATAAAATAACCCTTCCTTTTATTCCTGGTAAATACCAAACAGCATTGGATTATGTGACCGATTATGGTCTTCCAAATTTATATTTCCATGTAGTTGTGGCCTATTCGATTTTAAGAAATAGCGGAGTAAAACTTAAAAAGATGGATTATATTAATGGTCTAAATTTACAGGATATTGAATAAGTCTTTTTATTAATCTACCGGATTCTTCCAATAACTTTGTAATTTCACTTTAATTATATTCAGCTCTTCCACGTTTTGATTATTATACTTTTTCTTAGTTCTAGAAATAATATCTAAAATTGACTTAGCAAGTTTTTCTGCTTCAGGTTGGTTATTAATTTTCTGAAAAAACTCTAATTTTTCAACCATTCTTTGAAGCCCTACTACACCTTTATTTGGAAATTTTGACCAGGAATTAGTATCAATAGCTTTTTTAACTAATTTATTGTAATATGATTGTGGATTCTTTATATTTTTGGGTGTGAGTAAAAATTCAATATCATCGGCCAAAGTTTTATGCTTGTCACACAGGCTTTGAATAATTTCTAAAAGCTGATCTTTATCTGCTTCTTCAAGAATTAATTTAATCTTACTTTTCATAACTAAATTTAGAATTTTGAAATCTTCTTAATTCTTTGTACACAGAGAGAGAAATGGATTAGGATTTGAAATCCATAATTAGTTTGTTGAAATCATCAACACTGTTAAAATTACCATACATAGCCGAGTAACAAATATAGGCTGCTTCATCAAAATTTCGTAAATTTCTAAGCACTACCTGACCAATTTTGGTAGATTTAATTGGATTTCTATCAAGCTCTAATAAATCTTCAATAACCTGCTGGGATAATTTATTGAATTTATCATTTTGAATAGTTCTTTTGTTAAAAGATTTTCTAATTCCTAATTCCAGCTTTTCTTGATCAAAATCGACTATTTGCCCATTTCTTTTTTCCACTTTTAAATCTAAAACTTTAACCTCTTCAATAGTGGTGAAGCGGTAATTACACTCATCGCATTGTCTCCTTCTTCGTATGGCTCTGCCACTGTGTGTTGATCTAGAATCATAAACTCCGGTACGGGTTGAGTGGCATTTTGGGCAAATCATAAACTATATGTTGTGTGTTTAATTTAAATATGATACTATCAGAAGTGTCTAAATTGTGATAAATTAATTTTATTAAACAAACTTCACCACTAGTCAAGCCTAAAACAAATTTAAACCAAATTTCCTTTGACCAGCTTTTTAATATAGAGTATACTAAAATCAAATTATGTCACAAATAAATTGGTTCAACTCTTTCATGGCTAGTGTATGTCTTTTTCTAGTCATTAGTTTAAGCACCTCAGCTTTAATGAGTGCTAATTCTTCTTTAAGATTTATTGACGGAAGAATGGGACTTTTAGCCCAACCTATTACAGAAAGTGTGGCTTGGCTTGGCGATCAAGTTAAAAAAGGAATTATCCCATTTGAAAGTATTTCTGTTCAAGCCCAACAAGCTGTTTCTGTAGTATTTTCGATTGAAGAAGTGTTACAACAATTAATTGCCAGTGTAGTTCAAAGTATTTTAAACACCGTAATAGCCTTAATTCAGCAAGTGATAGATAAATTAAAAGACGGAATTAAACAAATAGGTGGGGTTTTTGAAAAATTAAAGGAATTAGGAGCTGGTTTTATAAACTCCCTCCAATCGCTAGCGGCGGTAAAAGATATTCTTCCACAAATTTCAGATGCGGCTTTTAGATTAGTACCAACTACAACCACAAGTTCTGGTGTAAATAATGCTATTCAAGCCGGAGTTGGAGTAGGAACAGTAACTGCTGCAACAGTTCAAAATGCAGTTTATACTGGATTAACCAATTTTGCTACATGCCAAACTATTCGCGATACCCAATTAGAGTTACCTGCCAATGAAAGAAGTTCTGTTCCAGATCAATCTACCTGTGACGCTATTAAAACAGGTATAACCGATGTAAAAACTAAATCAGATTGTGGAGAATTTACAGGACCGCTTGCTGGACTTTTAGGTGTTGTAACCCCATGTCCTGTTGAGGTTGCTACTAAGGTTGATACCGAGGCTAAAAATGTTGCTGATAATGCAAAAAAGCTGGCTAAAACTAAAATTGACACTAACCTTGCAAAAGCAACCGATGGTTGTAAATTTACTATCAATAAGTCAAGTCAGGTTTTCTCTGATGCGCTGGCAAAAACTAATACAGACAGTATTTTCAGTGTTCCAACAAACAATGGTAATTACGATTTTAGTAATTTGAAGTTTTCTCCAGCTGGTGGTGATTTAAAATTTGGTGTACCGGCTGCTCAGTTTACTGTACCAAGCCCTAAGGAATGTGAATATTGGAGAAGTGGAGAACTTGCTACAACCTCTGCTGCCCTTGGTGCTGACAAATCTGTTCCAGATGTAAAAGATGGTGGATTGGGAGCAATATTCCAAGCTTTCCTACAAAAGATTCAACAAATTGTTACAGACTTTGTAAATGATATAGTTAAGTTTGCCCAAGACTTATTGAATCAATTTGTAAATCTTATCACAAGTATTGCAGGTGGAATTCCTGTTCTAGGTCAGTACTTAAGTAGTATTACTGGAAGTTTAAGCAATGTTGGTGCCGGATTAAAAAACCTTGCTAACACAGGAGACTTTAGTCTTTTTGGAAATACTAACAAGTAAGCAGAACATAATATGCAATTACCCTATTTTCTTCAAAACCGTAGAAACCAAATAATAGTTGGTGTTGTAACTTTTATTATAATAACCATGATGGCAGTAATCTTGTGGCCAAGATCAGCAACACCATTACCAGTTGATACCACGCCAGTTTCTTTAACTTGGTGGAAACCTTTTTACGGAAATGAAACTTATAGCGACACTATTAATGACTTTAAGAAAATTTATCCCAATGTAAATATTCAGATTGTAACCCAGCAATATAATACAGAATATTATCAGAATTTAATCGCCGATATTGCGAAAAATGCAGGACCAGATATTTTCACTTTAAGAAATGATGATCTTCCAGCTTATAAGGAATACATGACCCCAATTCGTCAGTTTCAAGGTGCCCAGCTTGCTAAATACAAAACTGATTTTGCAGATTTAGTGGTTCGTGAAACCATGGATAGAGATAAAGTTTTTGCAATTACTTCCTATGTGGATAATTTAGCTTTGTATTATAATAAAACTATTCTAGCTCAAAGCGGCGTTGCGATTGTGCCAAGCACTTGGGCCGAACTTGATGGTCAATTGAATAAAATTAATAAACGAAGTGCTACAGATTTAAACTTCACACAAAGTGCAATTTCTTTAGGAACAGGAGGAAGAAGTGCCGATGGAATTCCAAATATTAATCGTCTTCAAGATATTTTGCCGATGTTAATCTTTCAACAAGGTGGCCAACTTTTTGATTATCAACAGAACAGATCTGTTTTTGGGAATAACAAAAATGCATCAGATGTAAATAGCGGTCTTTCCACAGGTCAAAATTTTAACACAGATACTTCCATTGATATAAATTCCCCTACTTATAAAGCAATGAAATTTTATGCAGATTTTGCTAATCCTCAAAGCAACAGATACAGTTGGAACAATGCCAGTCCAAACAATGTAGATGCTTTTGTTGAAGGGAAATTAGCATATATTTTGCATTATAGTTATTTCCAGGATACAATCGCCTCTAGAAATTCTAGATTGCAGTATGGTGTCGCCCCGATGCCACAATTGGATACTAATTTTAAGAAAACTTATGGTTTCTATTTCATGGATGGAATAAATAGGAATTTAGAAACAGATCCTACAAAAGCTAAAAAGAGAGAGGCCTCTGAAAGATTCTTGTATTTCTTAAGTTTACCTGAACAACAAAGAAAATTTGTTACTAAAACAAGTCTTCCAGCCGCAAGAAAAGATATTGTGAATGAACAATTAAATGGCGATGAAAAACTTAGGGTTTTCGCTGCAGGCAGTCTATTTAGTGATAATTATTACAAACCTGATGTTCAAGCCACAGAAAAGATTTGGAATGATTTATTTGAAAGAGTTTGGTATGGCGGAGAAACCTTAGATTCAAGTTTAAAAAAGAGTATAATTCAATATAATACTTTGGTTATTAGTGGGCCTAAATTACAAAACTAAATTCTCCACTCAGGGGACAGCTATACTGAACTGATTAAATCCAAGGTTTTCAACCAATCCTAATATTTCTAAGTAGCCGAGATCAGCGTTTAAAGTTTCCAAATTGAATTTTGTTATTTCTATAATTTGATCTAGGTTTAAAGAATTATTTTCCAAAGATTTTAAAAGTAAAGATTGGTTCGGAGTTAAATTATGTGCTTCGATTATTGTTTGAATATTATTTTTTGCAATAGGTTTAGCAACCAAATTAATACCCATACTTGAGAAAATTTCAATTGATGAAATTAATGGCCAGGCCCCGTCTTGTAGAATTTGGTGATTGCCTAAATAACTATCTTCTAAAATTGAAGCTGGTGTAACAAGTAAATCCTTTCCCATATCTCTAGCAATTTTGGCAGTTAGCAATGTTCCAGATTTCATTCCGGCCTGAACCACCCAGACTGTTTTAGATAAAGATACAATAAGTCTATTTCTTTGCGGAAATTGAAATGGTAAAGCTGGCTTTCCAGGGAAGTATTCAGACAAAATTAAGCCGTCCTGTTCAAGAATTTTTTCAGCCATTTTCAAATGTTCATTAGGATAAATAGAATTGGAATCTATTCCGCCACCTAAAACTGCGATGGTTTTACTTTGTGGGGTTTCTAAACTAAATTTATGACCAAGATAATCAACACCAAAGGCTAATCCCGAAACTACATTAACCGAACTTGCAAGAGCGGGAGGTAGGATTTTTTGCATAACTAGTTTTGAGTAATATGTTACTCTTCGTGACCCTATTACAGCTAAATTAAAATTACTTTTGGTTAAACTAAAATTTCCTTTGTAATAAATAATTACAGGAGGAGAGCTTAATTCTTTAAAGCAAACGGGATAGTCTTGATTAATATATGCCATCCACTGGATATTTAATAATTCAAGATATTCTAAAATTCTAAATTTTGCTATGTCATATTCCTCAGGCGTGATTAACTGAATATCTAGGTTTGGGCATTTTTTAAAACCATCTAGAAAGGCCAAACTTAAAAGTGAATACTGTTCCTTAATTTTTTTCCATTTTGCCCAACTAAAACCGTACTTAGCCGATAAAACTAACCAATAAATTTCTTCTTCATCCATTCCTTAAAGTTGGAATTATTTTACATCATTGACCAAAAAAAATATGCCCACAGATTGGACTATGAATTATTTGAGAGTATGGGTATCCAAATTTGTCCTAGAAATATAATTTCCAGCGATTAAACTTGGCACACTTTGCAAAACACCGTAGTTCTTCCAGCTAATTTCTGACTTTCCAGAATTGTTCCACAAACTAAACATTGCTTTCCCCCTCTATTGTAAACCTTATGTTGTTTGGCGTAATTACCCTTGGTTCCATCGCCTAATAAATAATTGGCTACCGAAGAACCTCCGGCTTCTACAGCTAGATCCATAATTTTTAAAGTTGAATAGTACATCTTCGTTAATTCAGACAAGCTGAGTGTCTCTGCAGACCTTGTGGGCAGTATTTTAGAATCAAAGCAGACTTCATCACAATATATATTTCCAAGGCCTACAACAACTTCCTGTGACAGCAAAAGCGATTTTAAATTACCTTTCCTACCTTTCATGGCTTTTTTGAAATAATCCAAACTAAAGCTTTCTGAAAAAGGTTCAACTCCAAGTTTATCAAAATGGTTTTCAGCATCTAAACTTTGTTGGTCAGAGAAATACAACACATAGCTAAACATTCTTGTATCATTAAAATACAATGTACCTTGTTCCAATTCAAAAATTATATGAGAGTGCTTATTTGGTACTTCCACTTCAGAAAGGGCAATGGGATGTCCACCATGAACACCAGCCTCTTCAGGGTTTTTACTTTTATAAACTAATTGCCCTGTCATTTTTAAGTGAATTAAAATAATTTTCCCAGAAAGAGTTGTAAGAATAAGATTTTTTGCCCTTCGTTCCAGACTTTTAATATATTCATTTTCCAGTTCGGAAATAAACTGATTAACTTTAGTTTCAGACTCTACTCTTTTAGTTCCCTTATCGCTTACCAATTTTGGTTTTGTAACAGTAATTTTTATAATTTTTTGCCCAAGAATGAAGGGTATTAAGCTTTTTCGTAAACTTTCAACTTCTGGTAATTCAGGCATAATGTTGTATATTTCAATTTATAATTGGTGACTATACTAAACAAGTCTGATGGAATTAATTTTTACCAACTCTTTAACTTCAATTAACTTTGGTTCTTTAGTATCTGGTAATTCATCCAGCCATCTTATTTCCACGCAAAGTTTAGTCCAATCAACTTGTTTCAAAACTTTTTGTAGAATCTTTTCGTCTTTAATTTCGTTAATTTTCCAACCAAATGTAACCATTTCACCTGCTACCATTCCTTGTTGTTTTCTAGACTCTTGTACTGCTCTTTCAAAATCTCTTGTGAAACCCAATACTGCCAAGTCTTCGTCAATCACCATATCAATTTTTATTACACCAAAATTACTGGCAAATTCGAAAATCTGTCCTTCTGTTTTTGATAAATCTTTATGCATCAAATTGCATTCAGAAAGAAAAATATCTAGCAGTAAATCATCTTCCAATTTAAACTGGGTTAAGTCTGCATACAAGGTTTGCCTCAGCCTAATATCGTTAGTTTTCCTAGCCGAGTGAACGATACTAACCAGCTCTCTCATTTCTTGCATTTTCACCAATAAGTTTTGCTGCTTAGCATTAATTTGGCTAACAGTTTCAATATCAGTTAAATGAACAGATTCTGGATCTGAATTAAGTTTAACAACGCTCCACAATTTTTCGCTATTAAAAGGTTGTAAACTTGCTGTGTATATTGCAAATAACCTAGTGGTTTGGCGAAGTGTCTCGGCGGTTTCAGCAGCGTATTCAGAAGTTAGTAAATCTTTGCTTCTTCTAACATACCAAGTTGACCAATTATCAATGTAAGGAAGAATTAACCTAGCAGCCTCCATTAGATTATAATTTTCCATGTGTTGATCGATTTTACTAATGTAATCTTGTGTATATGCTTGCCACCATTTATTCAAAGGATGTTGGAAAGTTTTAATTTCTTTCTTTGGGAAGCCTTGCAATACCTGATAAATATATTTAGATATATTGCTTATCATCAAAGATGAAGACCTGAAATAAGATTGCATTTCTTTTTCGGTCAAAGTTAAAGATTCGCCTTCAAAAAATGGGCTGGATAGGAACATTAACCTAATTGCATCGGAACCAAATTTGCCAAAATACTCATCGATGGAAAGATAGTTTTTCTTGCTTTTACTCATTTTCTTACCATCAGTTCCAAGCAAAGTACCATGAACCTGAACATTCTTAAATGCTGGTTTTCCAAAAATAGCCGTAGCTAAAACATGTAAGGCATGGAACCAACCGCGAACTTGACCTTCGTATTCCACAATATAATCGGCTGGCATAGATTTTTCTACCATTTCCTTATTTTCAAAAGGATAGTGAAAACTAGCCCAAGGCATTGATCCGCTATCAACCCAACCATCCATAACTTCTGGTATTCTGTTATACAAATTCCCCAGCTCATCTTTTAAAACGATATTATCAATGTGCGGCCTGTGCAGATCTAACATGGTTACAGGGCCATAATCGGCTAGACCATCGATGTCTTCTTTCAATTTTTTATAGAAGTAAAATACCTTGGTTGTTTTCTTGCTGGCTGGGTTTAAACTTAATAACCAAGTAGTCCACATTTGCTGTTCTTCTGGGTGAAGTTGCAGCTGAACTGTTTCGTATTTTTCAAACAAATCTAAAACTTCATCTAAAATTTTCTGAGCAAATTCGGCAAATTTATTTATTTCTAAATCTTTACCTTTTCTCATCTCGCTGATGTTTTTTGATCTGAATTGGGTAGCGCTGATTCCTAATGGCAATTTTGACTGAGCATCGGTAATAATTACAGACTTACCTTCCTCATAAAATTCTGGGTTTAAATCCAGTGTGTTCATTAATCTATAAATAGGATTTACAGATAAACTTCTCAGTTTTTCAATGCTATCTATAAATATTGTTTTAGATTGATCAGCAGTTTGCCAAATTGGAATTGGTGTTCCCCAGAATCTTGTTCTAGAAATACACCAGTTTGGAGCAGTCTCTAAGCCTAGACCAAACCGGCCGTCTTTTAAATGGGATGGATACCAATTAATTTCTTGGTTTAATTCTAAACTTTTATCCAAAAACCTAGTTTCACCGATATACCAATTTTCCTTGGCACAATAATAAACAGGTTGATTATTTCGGTTATAAACTGGATATTTATGGGAAATCTTAACCGAGCCAAAAACTAAATTCTTCTGTTCCAAAATACTTACAATAATTGGGTTTGCTGAAGTAAATAGTTTTCCAAAGGCTGGCTTTAATTCTGGGGACAGAGTTTCGGAGACTTCTCCAAAATCGTTTAAAGAAAAGAAAAATGGTAAACTAAATTCTTTTCCTAATTTAAAATCATCAGGGCCATAAACCGGAGCAATATGCACGATACCAGTTCCATCTTCGCTACTTACAAAATCGGCTGGATATACTTTAAATACACTTGCTTGTTCTTCATAAGAATCTATTTTAGGTGTCTGTGAAAATAATGGTGTATATTCTAAACCGACTAGATCTTGGCCTTTCAATGAAACTAATTTAACTAAATCGACTCCTAATTTTTGGAAATAAGCGCTGCTGTCGGTGATATTTTCTAATTGCTTGGATAGGTTAGGAGAATTCAAAATGTAATCTTTAAAATGCAAAGATAGAATTGGAACTACTCTGTCTTCGGCCAAAATTACAAGC
This sequence comes from Bdellovibrionales bacterium, assembly GCA_044378055.1. Taxonomy (GTDB): domain Bacteria; phylum Patescibacteriota; class JACMRA01; order JACMRA01; family JACMRA01; genus JBILXY01. The sequence goes on from JBILXY010000003.1 coordinate 58,219, forward strand.
TCTGAAGTGTTAGGTAAATAATAAACAGAATATTCAATATCTGGGCCAACGGCTAAAGCAGTATTGGCAGGGATACTCCAAGGGGTGGTAGTCCAAGCTAATAAATTCAAGGAATAATCTTTTTCCAAAATCAATTTAATTTTATCTAAAGTATCAACATTCTGGTAGATTACTTCAAGCTGTTCTTTTAAATGATCTAGTTCGCTTTGGGTTTGAAGATCATTTTCTGAATTAGTCCAATCTAGTCCAAGCAGTTCAGGCCTGCCGCTTTTTAATAAATCTTGCAAAGAAATTTTTCTGGTTTTTTCATCAAGTTTTTCTAGAATTTGAATTCTTTTTTCAACATCAACTTTATACCTTAATTGTTCAGAATAACTAAATACTATTTCTTCGGAAATTTTAGAATATAATTTTTTAGCTTGAACTGGCAACACCCCAAATCTAATTACAGGTGTTTCAATAGTTTCTTCAGCATATTTAATATCATCATTAATTTCGAACTGAGAAAGGGTTGTACCCATTGAAGGAACATAAATGCTAGAACGATAATCCTTATACAATAAATTCTTATTCCACAATTGCCCTAAACCCCACCAAACAGATTCCATATAATCGTTGTCCATGGTTCTGTATTGATCGTCCATGTCCACCCATCTTCCACTTCTTGCAACACCAGACCTCCACTCGTCATCTTTTTGACTTACATTATCTCTACAATATTTATTAAAAACTTCAATTCCAATTTCAGACTCAATTCTTCTTCTATCGGAAACGCCAAGTTCTTTTTGAACAAAATTTTCCACTGGCAAACCATGACAGTCCCAGCCCCATCTACGAACTGCATATTTACCCTTCTGAGTCCAGTATCGTGGCACTGTATCTTTTGGATAAGCTGTAGAAACATGTCCAAGATGAATATCCCCACTTGGGAAAGGTGGGCCATCAAGGAATGTAAATTTTTCCTTACCTATTCGGTTATCTAAACTTTTTTGAAAAGTTTTATGGTTTTTCCAAAATTCCAAAACATCTAGTTCAGTTGATAGCATACTTTATTGTCTAAATTTGCTTGTAGATAAGACAACTGTCAAGAAAAATATTATAAATCTTTAGAATCTTCTTCTACTTCTAAACCACCTTTAATTGAAATTGCTATTGGCAATATAAATCCTGCTAATATTATTCCTAGGTAAGGGTTAATTAATAAAATAACCAGCTCAATCACGGCCATGCTAATTCTAATTTTAACAAAGGCAGTACTTTTATCCCATGTTTGTTTATCCAAAAGTAAAGATCCAACCGTTGTCATTAAAACTAAAATTAAAGCGATGAATGAAGGTGTGTCACTTTGATTGTTTTCAGCTCTTAAAACAAAGTCGTTGAAGAATAAACCAAATAGTAAATTGGAAAGGAAAATTCCAACCAAACTTAAATAGAATAGATATTCCGGTTCAGGATCTGGATCGTTAAGTAAAAATACTACTCCAATTCTTAAACTGGTTAATAAACCCCAAACTGAAAAAAAGATACCAACAATAATATTTTGCACTTGATTAGTTATCCAGAATTCTTTACATGTATCGGCTTTACACAAAGAAAGGTAGAAAAACCAAAAAATAACCACAAAAAATATGGCAGTAAATAACACTTCCAACCATTTTAGCACATCTTGCCAAAATAAGGCTTGTTTAAATTGTTTAGTTCCTTTGGTTAACACAAAATTTTTATAATATATTTGTTATCAATCAAACGCGGTTGTCAAGAAACTAGTTAATAATAAATTCGTCTAAATCAGAATCAATTTTATCTTCAGTCTTTGAAACGGTTGGATTAGAAGTTTCAACAACTGGATTTATCTCGGTTGAAGGGTTCTTAAGTGCAGAATATTTTAAAGATCCGTCAGGTTCTAAAAATTGAACGCGAATATTCATGTCGTTTGCTTTCCCAACCGCTCTTAAAATTGTTTTAATAGAATTGGCCATTACACCATTTCTGCCAATTAAAATCCCCATATCTTTAGGATCAACTCTTACCGATAAAAGTACACCTTGTTCATCAAGAGTTCTCTCAATCTCGATAAGCTCTGGTGCGGTGACCAAGTGCTTCAAGATGTAAGTTAAGGTTTGAATATCAATGGTTTGATTTTCATCGGTCATATTTTAAACTAAATTTTGCTTTTTAAAAAGACTTTGTACTGAACTTGATGTTTCAGTGTTTAAAGCAATATAGTGCTTTACTCTATCAGCTTCTAATTTAACTTCTTTAGTATTTGGATTGTACCATCCTAAAATTTCAATGAATTTTTTTCCTACGAATTTTTGTTTTTCAGCAACAACTACCCTGTAGAATTTACTGTGTTTGCGACCTATTGGTTGAAATCTAATTGTTAACATATATAATCTTTATTATCCTACTTTGCGGGAATAGTATTCCACAACTGGAGCTATTTTGAAATCTTGAGGTAAATCTGCTTCAAGAGGTAAGTTTACAACTCTAATTTGCTTAGACTTTGTGCAATCTAGCCAAGATGGTGATTCGTTTGGAATTTCTAATTTAAAATTAGTCCAGAAAGGAGATTTTAATTTACTCTCTTTAATTGTAATAATGTCACCGGCGCTAACCATGAAAGAAGGAATATCTACTTTAACCCCGTTTACTAGGAAGTGTCCGTGGTTTACTAACTGTCTTCCTTGTGATCTTGAATTTGAAAGCCCAGCACGATAAACAACATTATCTAATCTTCTTTCAAGATAACCAAGTACTGTTTTTCCAGTATCAGAAGAAGCTTTGTTAGCCTTTTTGAAAAGATTTGTCATTTGCTTTTCTAAAACACCATAAGTGAATTTGATAGCTTGCTTTTCAAGTAATTGCTTTCCGAATTCAGAAACTTTGGAGAATTTTCCCTTTCCAGCTCCGTGTTCACCGGATTTGTATGGTTTTTTAGAAAAATCATCTTTTGGTGAAAAGCTTCTTGCACCTTTTAAAAATAGGTTTCTTCCAATTCTCTTGGATAATTTTGTCTTGCCTGCGGTATATCTAGCCATATTATATTTTAATTATTAAACTCTTCTTCTCTTACTTGGTCTTACGCCTCCAAAAGGAAAACCTGTAGCGTCTCTGATTGAATCAAGTTGTAAATCAGTTGCTTGGATAGCTCTTAAGAATGAATCTCTAGCCATTCCAGCACCTTTAATTACAATTTGTACATTAGTTGCTTCTAATTGCTTGATTTTTTCTAAAATTGTTTCAGTTGCTTTTTGAGCAGCGAAAGGTGTTTTCTTTTTTGCACCTTTAAAACCTGAGCTTCCACTACTTGCCCATGCAAGAACCTTACCTTCAAGGTCTGTTAAAGTAATTATCGAGTTGTTAAATTGTGCACGCATGCAAATTCTTACAACAGGTAATTTCTGCTTAATTTTAGTTTTTCTAACGTTTAGTTTTGGGGTTGCCTTTTTGGCCATAATTATAATATCTTAATTCTCTTAGTGTTATCTGTTTGTCAAGTTCTAGGTTTTTCCAGCTGCTTTGTTTTTGCCGCTTCCTGCTGTATTCCTTTTGTTGCCTCTAGCTGTTCTTGAATTAGTTTTGGTTCTTTGACCGCGAACAGGTAAGTGTAATTTGTGTCTTTTACCTCTCCATGTTCCAATATCAGTTAAACGCTTAATGTTGGAAAGATTCTGCCTTCTTAGGTCTGCTTCAATAATTAAATTATTTTCAACATAGCTTCTAATTTCAGCAACTTCTTTTTCACTTAAATCATCTAATTTAATTTCAGGTTTAAGTTTAAGTTCTACTAAAATGTCTTTAACATTGGATTTACCAACGCCTTTAATTAAACTTAAAGCGAATCTTATCTGTTTTTGGCCGTCCAAAGTGACGCCAGCAATTCTAATCATAATATTTAAAATTTCATTCTTTTCTGTTTCTTCAAAGGAATTGGCTGCCTAGAGTTAATACGATTGCCGATAGAACTATCGTCAAATGCATAAAAACGCAGGATGCCTCTTCTTCTAGTAAAATAGCCTTGGGCCATTCTACCGCGTCGAGTGAGTTTTTTACCTCGTCCAGTTAGGGATACAACAACTTTCATATATTAGTCTCTAGAAATAATTACACCTTTAGTCAAATCTTCCATTGGATCTACCTCTACAGTAACGCTGTCTCCTTTTAAAATTTTGATTCGTCTTACCTTAAAAAGTGTCTTGGTTTGGCAGTCAATGATAAGTGGATCTAAGCCCTTATCTCTTTCTACTTTTACCTTGAATTTTACCCCAGGCAATGCCTCGATAATAACACCTTTAAAATAAATCTTGTCGTCTTTTTGTTCCGAGCCAGTGTTTGATCTGCGTCTGGATGATCTTTTTTTAGTTGGTTTAGCTTTCACTGAAATTGTAATTTAATTTTCTTCATTATTAAAAAGCACCAATTTATTTATGTCAAATTTATTTTAGTAAGAATATGCCATAAAACCAATAAATTATTTATTTTGTGAGTTTTAATAATAATTATATGCAATGTTGATTGACATCTAACTAAAATTTATCTTGTTTCCTGCATTAAGTTAAATTAAACAATATGTCAGATACTAATTCTTATACAAATTTACGCAAGTGGAATATATTCATGGGTTTCCTTCATTTGGTTCAGGGTTTATTCATGGTTTTTGTTTCAAAAGAAAGTTTAACCACAATTAGTCTTTGGCTTCCAAATATTGATACAAGAGCAAGATCAATTAATCTAGTTTCCGAAAGCTGGTATTCTGTGAATCTTGGCTATACAATATCTTCCTTCCTATTTCTATCTGCCTTAGCCCACTTTATAACTGTTTTACCTAATGTTTATGAATGGTATATTGCAAATCTTAAGAACAAGATTAACCTAATTAGATGGTATGAATATGCCATTTCCAGTTCTGTAATGGTTTATGTAATTGCAATTCAATGTGGAATTAGAGATGCTGCAACATTATTATTACTTGTTGGTATTAATGCCTGTATGAACCTGTTCGGTGCTGTAATGGAAATGCATAATTCAGCTTTGCGTAAACTTTCGTACATGCAGCAGAACAAAGTATCTGAAGTTGATACAAGTGTTGTAGAACTTGATGATGACACCAACTTTAAACCAAATTGGGCAGCTTTTATTTATGGAAGTTTTGCTGGAATTTTACCATGGCTTGTAATGGGTGTATATTTCTTCGTATCTTTAGACAGATTAGGAAACAACAGTGATATTCCTCAGCAAGTAAAAGATGTTTTGAATAATGTAAGATTCATCTTCCCTGCCTTATTCGTATTCTTCAACTTATTCGCCATTAACATGATTCTTCAATACAAGAGAGTAGGACCATGGAAGAAATATATTTTCGGAGAAAAAGCTTATATTATTCTAAGTTTATTAGCTAAATCTTTCCTAGCTTGGTTTATTTGGGGTGGAACTTTAAGATAGTTTCTTTCCTTGTAATAGTAGCGACCGTCTCGGACGGTCATTTTTTTGGTTATTTTTGGTCATTTTTACGGTCGTCTCGGACGGTCATTTTTTATTGTAAATTATTCATTTCCCTCTTACTAAGGCAAATTGTGCAGTATATCTTTAACCAAGAAAATTACGCTTTGTTTCTTTAATTTTAATTCCTCCCTAACAAGGGCCTTTTCTATGATTGAATTTCTTCGTCGATCACTTTTTTCAATGTCTCTTTCACCGATAAAATTACACTTTTTTTCTTTAGTTTTAGATCTTCCCCCATTAATCTTAAAGGATCAAAAGTTTCTTTTTTAATTCTTGGTAAAATATGGAAATGTAAATGAAAAACCGACTGCATTGCAAGCTTTCCTTGGTTGGTTAAAATATTAAAATCTTTGGCTTGGTAAGCCTTTTCCAATAAATCTTCAGCTTTTCTAATTTGATTAAACATATCCACCAAATATTCATCAGGCAGATTTATAATGTTTGGAGTATGGAATTTTGGAATAACAAGCAGGTGACCTTTACAGCGTGGCCAATGTGGAACTATAACCAAGCTTTTTTCAGTTTCCCAAACAATTTGGCTAGAAATATTTTCATAATCACAAAAAGGACAGGTCGTTTGATTAGCACTCATGAATCAATTATAGCCCTAAAACTATATTTTGTCAGAAAATTTTATTTGCCATGATTGTTTTTTCAATATTTTGTAAAAGTGTAGTTGCTGGTGATAACAATGACTATTAATGTTTTAGTAATGCATTCAAATAGACAGTTACTAAACACAATTGTAAATTTTTTAAGTGAAAATAGTAACTTAGAAATCTGTGATTTTCACAGAGCGTCGTTGTATATTACAGAGGTTCAAGATAAATTGTATATGCTTCAGCCAGATGTACTAGTTTTAGGAGACTTTGAAAGTCCGATGGTTGTTAACAAACAGGATATTTATGGTTATTCCAAAGATGCAAGTTTTAAACTTGTTTATGTTGGTTTGAGTACCTGTGTGTGGAATAAAATTCCAACCTGGAGGCCTATTCCAAGTCTAGATTATTCTGAGGCGACAATGCTTTATCCGATACTGCAAGATTTGAGACAATGCGTATGCACTTATTAATTTTAACTCAGTATTACGGTACTGGGTTTATTTTTTGGACAATATTTTAAACCCCGAAGGGTTATTTTTAAATTTTTTTAATGTTTTGAATTAAGATATTCTTTTTTGTAGAACTTTATATTTACACTTTGACAGTTAAGCACATTATATCCAGTTTTAGTGTAATTATGCTTTCGCCCAAACAAGCACTTAACAAAAGTTTTTTAGCACAACCTGTCATTCAGAATGATGTTGATAATTTTAAGGTACAAATTGAATACTTGTTGAGTAATTTAAACAACAGCGAAAGCGAGGAACATAATAAAAACTTAATTTCTTCAACACTGCACAAACTTGGTTTTGAAAACCATTACTTTATAAATACAAAAAACAGGAATGATTTAGTTATACATACAGAAAAAACTAGTCAAAGCCAAGTTGGGGTAATAATTGAAACAAAAAGCCCATCAAATAGATCTGAAATGCCTACTTTGCAAAACCTAAATTGCAAAGCAACACAAGAACTTGTTTTGTATTTTTTAAGGGAAAGATTTGTTGAAAAAAATTTGGAGCTAAAAAACTTAATTATTACTAACGGCTTAGACTGGTTTGTTTTTGATGCCACTGTTTTTGAAAAATGTTTTGGTGCAAATAAAACTTTGGTAAAAGAATTTAATAATTTTAATAGTAAAACCTTATTTAATGAATCCACTGATTTTTTTTATAAAGAAATTGCCCCTAAATATATTTTGCTAGAGCATGAAAATTTATTAAATTCCTGTTGCTATTTTAACTTAAAAAACACATTGGAAAGTTGTAAGGAAGACAAACAACTAATTCCCTTAATAAAAATACTTTCTCCAACTAACCTTTTAAAACTAAGTTTTAATAACGATTCTAACAGCTTAGACAAAAGTTTTTATCATGAACTTTTACATATAATTGGCCTAGATGAAGTTAAAGTTGGCGGCAAAAAATTAATTCAAAGAAAGCTGGAAAATAAAAGAGACACAGGTTCTTTAATAGAAAATACAATTTCACAATTACAAAACGAGGAAAGAAAATTGTATCAACTTTCAGAAAAAGATAGCTTTGGCCAAACCCAAGATGAACAAATTTTTGGCATTGCCTTACAGCTTTGCATTACTTGGATAAATCGAATTTTGTTTCTTAAATTATTAGAAAGTCAGTTAATTAGTTATAATAAAACCCATATCGATCAAACAGATTTCAAATTTTTAAGCTATTCAAAAATAGCAAGTTTAGATGAATTAGATAACTTGTTTTTTGGGGTTTTAGCTAAGCTTCCAGAAAATAGATCTGCTTCTAATTTAGAAAAATACAGCCAAGTTCCTTATTTAAACAGCAGTTTGTTTGAACCAACAAATTTAGAAGACCACTTTTTTAGAATAAGCCAGCTTCAAGATAATCAAGATATTAGTGTTTTAAATAACACTGTCTTAAAAAATAACCAAGGCCAAAAAACACAGGGTGAACTTAATACCATTCAATATTTGTTTCAGTTTTTAGACAGCTACGCTTTTGGTTCTAATGCAGGCGATGAAATTTTAGAAACTAACAAAACCATAATTAATAGCTCGGTTTTAGGATTGATATTTGAAAAAATTAATGGTTACAAAGATGGTTCCTTTTTTACTCCAAGTTTTATAACCATGTATATGGCTAGAACAACGGTTCAAAAAGCAATTCTAACCAAATTCAACCAAAACAAAAATTGGAACTGTGAAAACTTTACAGAGTTGTACAACAAAATTGAAGATAAGCAAGAAGCTAACCAGATTGTAAATAGTCTTAAAATTGTTGACCCGGCTGTTGGTAGTGGTCACTTTTTGGTTTCAGTTCTAAATGAAATTATTTTTGCTAAATCTTACCTCAATATTTTACAAGACGAAAATGGCAAAACCTTAAAAGATTACCACATAGTAATTGAAAATGACGAGCTAATTATTACCAACGAAAATGGGGATTTGTTTGAATACAAACCAGCAAGCCCAGAAAGCCAAAGGGTACAACAAACTTTGTTTCACGAAAAACAAACCATAATTGAAAACTGTTTATTTGGTGTAGATATTAACCCAAATTCGGTTAAAATTTGCAGTTTAAGACTATGGATTGAACTTCTAAAAAACACTTATTACAAAGAAAATAACCAACTGCAAACACTACCTAATATTGATATTAATATTAAAACCGGTAACAGTTTAATTTCTAGGTATAGTTTAGAAACCAATATTAAAACCATTTTGAAGGATAAGAAATGGAGCATAAAAAGTTACAAAAATGCTGTTAAAAATTATCAAAACGCTAACAGTAAAAAGGAAAAATATGAATTAGAAGAAATTATTGCAGACATCAAAACCGACTTTAAAAAGGAAGTTTCTAGCAATAGTAAAGATGTTAAAAGAAGAGATGAGCTTAAAAACCAAGTTGAAGATTTGTTTGTAGGAATAGACGACCGTGGAAGAAAACAAATTGCTAAAGAATTAGCCGAAGTGGAAGCTAAAATTAAGAATTTGGAAACCAACCCAATTTACAACAATGCTTTTGAATGGCGATTTGAATTCCCCGAAGTTTTAAATGAAGAAGGAAACTTTGAAGGCTTTGATGTAGTAATTGGCAACCCACCTTATATAAAAGAATATGAAGGGAAAGAATTTTTTAATGGACTTCACGAAAAAGAAGTATATCAAGGGAAAATGGATATTTGGTATTTATTCGGTGCTTTAGGATTGCAACTTATTAAACCAGAATCATATCTTTGTTTTATAGCTCAAAACAATTGGATTACAAGTTCAGGTGCTTCTAAGTTTAGAAATAAGATAATCTCCGAAAGTAGAATTGAAAAATTAATTGATTTTGGTTCTTATATGGTTTTTGATTCTGCATCCATTCAGACAATGATAATGCTTTTTAGAAAGAACGCTAAGGATGATAATTATGTCTTTGATTTTTCTAGAGTTCAAAATGACTTAAAAGAAGAAAAAGAATTAATTGATTTTTTAACTGGAAATGATAGTATTAATTTTGAAAGTTTTAAGCCAACAATATTAAGAAAAAACTATGAGAACAAATCTCTAACCTTCAATTCCAATAATTTTGAGTTGGTATTACAAAAGATTGAATCTGTAGATTGTTTTAGGTTAGATGGTCAAAATGAGCTAAGTCAGGGAGTTGTTGCTCCTCAAGATTTTGTTAATGCTAAATCTGCAGAAGTTACAGGAATTAAAAAAGGTTCGGGTATATTTAACCTAACAGATGAAGAGTTTAAAAACTTAAATTTATCTGAAAGTGAAAAACATTTAATTAAACCATTTTATACTTCAAACGAGATTAAAAAATATTTTGGTACAAATAGAAATGAAATGTGGCTAATTTATACAGACTCTAGTTTTAAAAACCAAGATTCTTTAAATTTATATCCAAATATAAAACAACATCTTGATAAGTTTAGTAAAGTTATTACTTCCGATAACAAGCCATATGGGCTGCACAGATCAAGAAATAATAAGTTTTTTATTGGAGAAAAAATTATTTCACTTAGAAAATGTTCTGAGCCTACTTTTACATACACAAATTTTGACTGCTATGTTTCACAAACCTACAATATAATTAAAACTGACCGTGCAAATTTAATTTATTTAACTGGGCTTTTAAATAGCTCATTAGTAAAATTTTACTTTAGATACAAGGGTAAAATGCAGGGAAATATATTTCAAATTGATAGCGAGCCACTTCAACAACTCCCAATCCCTACCCTAAACACCCCAGAAAAGCAAGATTTAGCTAAACAAATTGAAGACTTGGTTCAGGAAATTTTGAAGTTAAAAGAATTAGACCCACAGAGTAACATTTCTGTTCAAGAAACTGAAATAGATAATTTGGTTTTTGCCCTTTACGGCTTGAATGAAGAAGAGATTAAGCTAGTTTTAGGTTATTAAATCAGAGTTTCAGTTTTATTTTTGTGCTAACAAAAAACTCCCCTTTAGGGGGAGAATTATGATTGGTGGACCTTGAGGGAATTGAACCCTCCACCTATCCTTGCAAAGGATATGTTTTACCGCTAAACTAAAGGCCCTTATTTGATTTATTCGAAGTTGGAATGGGGCGATCGACGGGATTCGAACCCGCGGCCACTGGAACCACAACCCAGCGCTCTACCGGACTGAGCTACAACCGCCATGCTTCGTGTTTTTATCCAGCTGTAAATTTTTATTTAACAACAATTATTACCTTGAATAATTAAGCTGTAAAAAAATTAAATTTGTCTAGTTTTAGATAAACCAAATGGTGCGCAGTGAGGGGTTCGAACCCCCGACCCTTTCCACGTCAAGGAAATGCTCTACCACTGAGCTAACTGCGCCTGCCTATTCAGCTGAAGCTGGGAATGGCTTTTTGTCAAGATCATTCAGCCTTAAAGCCTTATCAATATGGTAAGAACCTATACTGACCCTTGTTAAAGCTTTCATGTATCCGCCCACTTTTAAATATTCACCTAAGTCTCTGGCGATTGAACGGATATAGGTTCCTTTTGAGCAATAAATTTCTAAGTCAAAATCTTCTGGTGATTCATAATTTAATAGTTTAATCGAGTATATTTCAACTTCTCTTGGTTTAATATCTATTTGTTGACCTTCTCGGGCCAGTTTATAAGCTCTTTGCCCATTTATTTTTACGGCGGAGAAAGCTGGTGGGGTTTGCATAATTTTGCCTTCAAAATGTTTCAGTGCATTTTCTATATCTAAACGAGTTAGATGTTTCGTGGAAACCAGATTCTCTTCCTCAAATTCCCTGTCAAAAGATTGGGTTGTAGCCCCTAGCCTAATTTTGGCAATATATAATTTGGGTAAATCTTGGATTTGGGTTATTTGTTTGGTAGCTTTTCCCGTGGCTAAAATAAGCAAACCTTCGGCTAGAGGATCCAAAGTTCCGGCGTGACCAACCTTTTTTAGATTGTTTTGTTTTTTGAATATAGCCAGTGCTTTAAAAGAACTTAAGCCAATTGGTTTATAGATGGGAATTATGCTATCTTCCATAATGTTTGTTTAGTTGACAAAGCTTATACTAAAGGCAAAATTTAGCTTTGTAAAGACAACCAAATGCTTAAACCAATTATCTTAAAAAATGGAATCACAGTTCTGCGGCTGCCAAGGCCCACCAGCAATGTGTTTTTAGTGGGTTTTGTGGCTATTACAGGCAGTTTATCCGAATACAGACAATTTCCCCAAGGAACTAGTTTAATAGTTGAAAAAATGTTTTGGTCTGGAACCGATAAGCACCCTTCGGCAAAAAGTTTGAATTTAGCCTTAGAAAGTATGGGTGGCCAGTTTCAAAGCTTAACCTCATTCGAGTTAACCCAGTATTATTTAACCGTTCCAAGTTATCATCAGCATAAGGCAATTTCAATGCTGGCTGAAGTAATGCAAAATTCTTATTTCGATAGTTACGAACTTGAAAATTATAAAAGAAAACAGGTGGAAATAATTAAAAATATTGAAGAAGGTTGGCAACCTGATCCTGAAAGATTATCTTTATCAAACCTTTACTCCAACACCGGGCTTGGCGAACAAATGGAAGGAACAGTAGATACAGTTCTATCTATTAATCAGGAAACAATTCAAAATTATTTAGCCCACCAATATAGGCCAGATAAGTGTTTTTTGGTTATGGCCGGAAACTTTGATTCTAAAACTGGCTTAGAATTAGTGGAACAAGAGTGGAATTTCTGGAACCCTAAAACCAAGAAGTTTTTGGAAACTGAAGATTTAAGTGAAGTTCAAACCAGCACTTTCCCAAGAATTACTTACAGGCAACGCGGCATTGGCCACACTGAAGTTTCTTTGGCTTTTATTTTAGAAGGTGGTTTACAACCGGAAGTATTACGAAATGCGACTGAAGATTCTGGTAATTTTGATGCCAAGCAAATGCAAGAAGAAATTTTAACTGACTGGTCTAAACTTTTGGTTTTAAGTGCCGTTTTAGGGCAAGGTCTTTCTTCAAGATTATGGATGAAAGGTGTAGAAGAAGAATTTTTCTTTCAAAATATTGAAAGCAGTATTAAATTGTTTAGAACAACTGGGTTCATGCAAATTGCTGGTGTTTGCGAAAATAGTCAGTTTACTTTCGCCCTTGAAAGTGTGTTTAGTTCATTAGAAGCTTTAAAGAAAACCACAGTTTCTATTAATGAATTATCTAAAGCAAAAGAGTATTTGAAAGGAAAATTAATTTTAGAACAAGAAGATTTACTAGCTTCCACAATTTGGCAAATTAACTATTTGGTAGGTTCTGGTTTAACTTTTGAATTGCAAGATTTGTTGGCTAAAATAGATAAAGTAGATGCTGCCAGTTTGAGGGCATTAGCGTTAGATTTATTCGTTCCAAACCGAATGTCTTTAACCACAGTAGGCCCAGCCAAAGAAACCAAGTTAGTTACCAAATTAATTCAAAAATATTTAGCGTAAAAATTTGAACAATCCTTTAGAACAATCCTTCGCTTCTATCTTCCTTGTCTTCTAAAACTTTCACTTCTGAAATTATGGAGTTGAAACTGTATTTTTTAAGGAAATCTAAGGATGCTGAAAAGTTAACTTTTTCATCGATGATAGAAGTTCCTGGAACTAACTCTAGTTTTGAAAGGCGGTAAGTTTTAGTTAGGCTTTCTTGATTTACTTTAATTAACTCTAAAAATTTGAGTAGCCGATTTGGAATGTTGGCAGGATTAAAACCTTCAGGTAATGGTATTGTTGGCGAAAAAGTTGTATCGTGAATATCTAGGTAACTAAAAAGATTATACAGGCCTCCGAAGATGTTTAAAATATCTGTAGCTGTTTTTGGGCCAACCCCTGGAATTCCTTGAAGATTATCTGATGTATCGCCAACTAAGGCTTTGTAATCTAGCCATTGAATTGGTTGTAAATTATATTTTTCAGTAAATTCAGCAGGACCAAATTCTTGAACAATTTTCTTGAAAGGATTGGTTTGTAAAAAAGTTACTTCTGGATAAACTAATAATTGATATAAATCTCGGTCGGAGGAAAAAATTAAAATCTGATCCACCTTTTTTGTCTGTCCAAAATTTCCAAGATATTGGCTGCAAACTGTGTAAATATAATCATCGGCTTCCCAACCATCCTTTTCTAAATAGTTTGGGGTAATTAATTTGCACCATTCTTTAACGAGTGGAAGCTGAGCAACCATAGCCGGTTCAATTTCCGACCTTCCAGCTTTGTAATCTACTTTTTCATTATGCCTCCAGGTTGGGGCAGAAGTATCGTTGGTGAAGATAATTTGGTCAGGTTTATACTTTCTAAATGTAGCTAAAATTGTTTTAGTAAAACCGTAAATTGCCCCTGTTGGAACTTCACCTTCTGGTGTTTTGGCAGTGAAATCTTTAGGATATCCAAAGTAGGAACGGTAGGTTAAATAAGCAGTATCAATTAACAGAATTTTCATGCTGAACTATTTTTTCTTTTTTGCAGTTTTTCCCTTTTTTGCAGGTTTACTGGATTTGGATTTCGGTTTTTTCAACATCAAAGTTGGCACCGCAGCATCGGCCATTTGTGAAGGATCTGCAGTAATATCAATGTTGTTGGACTTAATATTATCAACTGAACTTGGATCACTTTGGGCAACTTCTTCCAATAATTTTGGAACATCTAATCTATAGAAATAAGTTATAACAATTTGGCGTAATAAAGATAGAACACCTGCGGTAACAGAATATAAATTTACACCAGTTGTAAGCCCATAGTTAATGAAAAATAGAAACAATGGCATTACATAAATTGTTTGAAATTCCAAAGTTTTATTAAAAGATTCAGGGTCAAATACTGGCTTGTCGCCTTCTTTTTTCTTTTCCTGCAAGGATTCAGGAATTTCCAATTTTGGAGACCATTTATATAGATAAAGGCCGTACAAAGTTGATAAAATAAAATAGGTAATGGGTAAAAATATATTAGCAGATCCTGGGTCGCCAATATTTAATATGCCAAAAGCCTTAGTTCCAAAAGTGGCAATATCTTTGTTGAAAATAAAAGAGTATAAACCATCAACTTGTTTGCCTGAAGAAACATCAGTAGTTAAAACCCACAAACCTGAAATGAAAAATAATTGAAGAAAAATTACCAGGAAAGTTGAGCCGTTGCTTATTCCATGCTTCTTGTTAAAAGCCATGGTTTGCTTGATCATTTCCTGCTGATTATCTTTGTATTTCGTTTGAATTTCTTTCAACTTTGGCTGAAGAATACGCAATTTCTGCCCATTTACGAAAGCTTTGATTAATAAAGGCCACAAACATAGGTTTAAAATTACCGATAAAATGATGATACTAAAACCAGTATCACCGGTGATATTGTAAAAAAATTGCAATAAATTTAATTCAGGACGATAAACAACTTCTCTGAATAATGTCTGAAATATGTTCATATTATTCTTTTAAAGATCTTTCTGTGTCGGCTAACAAACCGTATAATCTTTCCAATTCATAATCTTCTTTATTGATGAAGAAATTAATTTTGGCTCTTCTAAAAGTAAGACCATTTTCATATAAATGATCGGATAAATCGCGGCTGCACTTTCTTAATTTGGCCAAAGTTGTGCCATATTTTCCTTTAGTCGTAGAAATACCAACCCCAACACTTTGATGAGTGGTGTCATAGTTCACAGATTTTACTGACCAAAATAGTTTCTTTAAAGGTTCTTGATTTAATAAAAATATTGAAACGTTTAAAATAAGCTCTCTAGACTTCTTCTGTGAAGTGTTTTTCTTTCGTTTAAAGGTTGTTGCTGTTGCCATAATTATGTGTCTTAAAGCTTAGTTGTATGCTGTAGTTAATTGGTTAGCTTGTCAATAAGTTTAGCTAACCAAATTACTGTTTTGTTTATAGATTATAGAACCCCCTAAAAGGGGGAGAATCTTATTCTTTTGGTTTGGTTTCCGCGTCTTGCACATCGGCCTCTGGTTCTGGAGAACCTTCAGGGGTAGGAGTTTCAGTATTGGTTGTAGAATAAATCTTTTCGCCAATCTTCATAAGTTCTTCTTGTAGAACTTTTCCTGCTTCACGAATTTCAGCTTCGCTGGCTTCTTCTTTCTTCAAAGTTTCTTCCAATTCAGTTTTTAATTTGGTAACTTTTTCTTTATCTTCTTCGGCAATTTTATCGCCCATATCTTTGATTAACTTTTCAGTTTGGAATACTGTATTTTCGGCTTCGTTCTTTGCTTCAATTTTAGCTTTCTTGGCTAAATCTGCGTCTCTCTGTCTTTCAGCTTCTTCAATAGCAGCTTCTTTTTCTTGGTCGGAAAGTGTAGAAGAGCCGGTGATTGTAATATTGGCCTTCTTTCCTGAACCTTTATCAAATGCTGTTACAGTTAAAATACCGTTAGCGTCTAAGTCGAAAGTTACTTCAATTTGTGGAACACCTCTTGGTGCTGGTGGAATTCCGCCCAAAGTAAATTTACCTAATGATTTGTTATCGGCAGCTAATGGTCTTTCACCTTGAACAACATGCACATCTACTGCGGATTGGTTGTCTGAATAAGTAGAGAAAACCTGAGCTTTAGAAGTAGGAATTGTTGTATTTCTGGTAATCATTCCAGTAGCAATATTTCCTGCAGTTTCAATAGCTAAAGTTAGTGGTGTAACATCTAAAAGAAGAATGTCTTTAACATCACCTTTTAATACTGCGCCTTGAATTGCTGCACCTAGAGCTACAACTTCGTCTGGGTTAACAGAAAAGTTTGGCTTCTTTCCGAAGTATTCTTCAACTGCATTTTGAACTAATGGCATTCTGGTCATTCCACCAACCATAATAATTTCGTTGATTTGGTTTTTATCTAAATTGGCATCGGCTAGGGCTTTCTTAACTGGTTCCAAACTATCTTCAACTAAATCTTTTACTAAATCTTCCATTTTAGCTCTGCTTAAGGTCATCATTAAATGTTGTGGCTGACCATCTGCACCTTGGGTAATGAAAGGTAGGTTAATTTGATGTTCGTTCTGGCTGGATAAATCGTGTTTGGCTTTTTCAGCTGCTTCTTTGACTCGTTGTTTTGCACCTTTGTCTAAGTTCAAATCTACTCCGGTTTCCTTTTTGAATTCAGCAATAATATATTCAATAATTCTTTTATCAAAATCGGCTCCACCTAAATGAGTATTTCCATTTGTGGCTAATACTTCAATGGTTTCGTTGGAAATATCCAATACAGTTACATCGAAAGTACCTCCTCCTAAATCGTAAACTAGAACTTTTTCTTCCTTGCCTTTTTCAAAACCATAGGCCAAAGCGGCGGCAGTTGGTTCGTTAATAATACGCAAAACTTTCAAACCTGCAATTTCACCTGCATCTTTTGTGGCCTGTCTTTGGGCATCGTTGAAGTAAGCTGGAACAGTAATAACTGCTTCGCTAATTGACTGACCTAATTTAGATTCGGCGTCGTTCTTTAATTTTCTTAAAACTGCGGCTGAAATTTCTTCAGAGGAATATTCCTTGCCTTGTTTAGCTGCAACTTTAACTTTACCATTTTTTTCTAGAACTTTATAAGGAACTAATTTTACATCGCTTTGTACTTCAGGATCGGAAAATGATCTTCCAATGAAACGCTTAACTTCATAGAAAGTATCTTCAGGATTTAAAATGCTATTTCTTTTAGCAATTTCACCAATTACAACTGATGAGTCTTTAGAGTTGAAATAGAAAACAGAAGGAGTTGTTCTTGCACCTTCAGAGTTTTCAATAATTGTAGCTTTTCCTGCAACTACATAGGCCATTGCCGAGTTTGTAGTTCCAAGATCGATTCCTAATACGATTGACATATATTATATTTGATTAAAATTTAGGCAGCTTAGGCTATATGCCTTCACTATGATTCCAAACTAACATTAGCAACCAACCTTGTCAAGTGCTAAGATAAAATTATGGAGATAGCAAGCAATTAGTTAATATTCCAAGGAAAATACATCTTTTTATATTATTCCAAACTTGAACACATTTTATCTTTGACACAAATAATTTGTTACAAGAATATTTGAATACAAATTTTATGGATGAGAGTTTAAAATTTATAGATTTTTGTTCTGGCATTGGTGCTGGTAGAATTGGCCTTGAAAAAAATGGTATGCAGTGCGTAGGTTTTTCTGAAATTGATAAAAATGCTGAAAAAACCTATAGATTATTTTTTGGCGATGAAGAGAAGAATTACGGAGACTTAACAAAAATTAACCCAAAACAACTTCCAGATTTTGATTTTCTAATTGCAGGTTTTCCATGTCAAACTTTTTCAGTGATAGGTCAACGAAAAGGAATGGACGACAAAAGAGGCCAAATAATATTTAGTTTAATTGAAATTTTAAAAGAGAAGAATATAAAGTATTTTTTGTTAGAGAATGTAAAAGGACTAGTTAATCATGACGGCGGCAATTCATTTAAAGTAATATTAAAAGCTTTAGATGAAGCAGGATATAATGTTTCTTACAAAGTTCTAAACAGCCTTGATTATGGCGTCCCACAAATGAGGGAGAGAATTTATTTTGTAGGATTTAAAAAAGAGATTCTGCCCAAAAATTTTAATTTTCAATTCCCAACTCCAAATTTAAAAAATAATGATTTAAAGGATTTTCTTATCGACAATGTTGAAATGAATGGCTCTGAAAAAAAACAAACTTTTCAAACTTTCTTAAGATATTTAGGTAATAGCTATAATAAAAATAACTACAAAATACCTGAAATGTTAAAACAAGAATATTTAGTTGTAGACACAAGACAGTCTGATTTACGACAATATATTAATAAAGTACCTACTTTAAGGCTTGGAAGACATGGTATTTTATATGTTAAAGACAGCAAATTTAGAAAATTAAGTGGCTATGAAGCACTTTTACTGCAAGGAATTCCTAGATATTTTGCCGAAGTTGCAAAAAATAATATGCCTGATATTACACTTTTAAAACAAGCTGGAAATGCTATGACAGCAACAACGATAGAAGCAATCGGTAAAAAAATGGTAGAATCAATACAAGAAATAAATTTTAAATTATGTCAGACTTACAAGTTAGAGGTTCAAACACCGCAAAAAATGGATTTAGAAATGAGTTATTTGTTATAGAAACATTTAACAACTGGGGAAATAGTGAATTAGCCAAAAGTTGGCTTAAGGAAATGAATTACAATTTATTAGAAATTGATGAAGTTAAAGCTGTAAAAGTTAGCGGAAGTTTTAAATCTGATGTTCAGGTTCAAATAAATGTTTGTATTAAATTAAAAAATACTGTTGATATACAAAACATTTCAGTAAAGCTAGTTTCCAATCCACAAGGCTTCAACCAAATTGATAAAAGAAAGGTTGATAAATACATTGGATTATGGGATATTCCAGTAGATATTGCCAACACTTTAAAGCGATATTGCGGTGAAATTAAACCTAAGCATACTGAAACAAGAGACAATAGGAGAATGTTTTTAGATGAGTTTAGCGACAAAGAAAGATTAGATTTAATTAATTTTCTAAATGATCAGAAAACTTTAATTGTGAGTGATATTTTAAAGGGACGGGGGAAGTTTGCAGCAGAATGGATGTTGGTAATTTTAAATTTAGAAGGTCAAGAAATAAAGTGGGTAATTAAGCCTATGAATTTTGTACTTAATTTTTTTGGAAACGGTGAAATTTTAGTTACAAACCAAGGAAATATAAAAATAGGCAGAATCGGTCTTCAAAGAAAAGGTGGAGATGGTGGAAGAGACTCGGCTAATATGCTCCAATTTAAAATTAACCCGTGTCAGCTTTTTGCTTAGGACTTTATACTTTTTAGAAATTTTTTACCGATTTAATGCTTCATTTTAGTTTGACATTAGTTTCTAATATTAAGATATGTTTTTATCAATGTCAGACTTGCCACGCATTAACCTTAATTTACCTGAATTTCAAGGTAAAACCCAAGAAGAAATTTTTGCTTCTCTTTTAACTAGGGGATATAAATTGGACCAAATCAACCAAGCATTTAAAGAAAAAATTGCCAAACCAGAGCATAATAAAAAAGAAGTAGGTACCGATTTTTTTACTGTTGGCGGGTCAATTCTTGGAGCTGTTATTCTTGGAACGGGAATAATTTCGTTAATTGCAGCCAACTGGTCTAGTATTAACGATTTTGTTAAAATATCCATAATCCTATCGGCATTAGTTTTATTCTACACCATAGCAATTTTATCTTACACCAAATTAAAAAATTTGTGGCTCAGCCAAAGTTTGTTTTTAGTTGCAAGTATTACTTATGGTGGTTCTATTTTCTTAGTCGATCAAATATTTAACCTACCTTTAGACACAGCAAACTCATTTCTTATATGGTTTTTAGGTGTTTTTGCTTTGGCATTAGTTTTAAAAAGTAAACTTCAAGAATATTTAGGTTTACTAATTCTATGCTTTGCTATACCAACTAATATTTTTATTTTCTTTGGAAATGTTTTTTTCACCCAAAGAAGGGAATTTATTCAAGATGTTGCTTTAGTTTTAATAATCATTTCTGCTGCTGCCTGTTTCTTTTGGTCGAATATTCTTCGTAGGGAAAAAACTGATAAAGTAAATCAACTAGTTTATTAATATGTTTATGTTTGAATTTCTTGTTTTAATAGTTGTTGTTGTAATAGTAATAATATTGGGTAAAAATGCATCCAACCTTAAAAATGCTCATTTAGACTTTTTGAAAGAAATGTTTGCCATTGCCGGAACAGGTTTACTGGCCACTTTTTGGACGAATACTTTTTTTAGAATAGTAAGTTACTACCCACCAAGTACTTCAACCTGGTTTTTGGAAATTTGGATTTTGGCTTTTATAATTTTATCTTTAATTATTGGATGGCTTATTCGGTCTTTGTTTACTACAAGTATATCTTTAATTTTTCTTGGCTTGTTTATTTCAGCAGAAATTTGGAAATGGGGTTTTGATGAAACCACCAGGATAGCTGGGCAAGGATCGGTAACGCCGCTGGCAACAATTGGGCTTAGTTGGATAATGGTAAATTTTACTTATATTTTAGGAAAGTATTTATCCAAAATAACAAACTTGCACCGAGTAGGAAATATTTTAAGATTAGTAGCTTTAACAGGCAATGTAATTTTCTTAGGAGTTCTTTCCAATAGTTTTGTGATTACAAACGGACTTTCATTTATTATTTCGGGAAATTCTTTGCTTGGTTCCTGGCCTTTAATCTTGATTACTCTGGCCTTTATAGTTTTCACTGTGGTAATTTTTGCCTATGAATATAAAAGCGGATTAAAGCCTTTTGAAATTGCCTTAAGCTTCCTACCTGGCTACATTTTAGTTTTCTTTGGTCTAGCTTCTTATGGGCAAATTTTGCTACAGTCATCTGGAGTTTTAAATCATCCCTTAATGATTATCTGGGCAGTAATTTTCAATATTCTATACCTAAGTTACTTATTCTATTTACTGTATAAGAGCAATAAAACTAAGGAAGGCTGGTTGAAGGGTTATACTATATTCTTAATTGTAATTGTATTTATTGAAAGAACTGTGGATGTTGGTTTAAGCCTTTCCTTTAACGGAATTTTCCTAACAATCTTTGGAATATTAGTGCTGGGAATTATTGCTGGGGTGCAATATTATAAAAGCTTAAAATTAAAAAAATAGACTATGAACAAAACCTTTTTATCTAAATCTAAAATAGTATTAATTCTACTTGTTTTGTTAGTTCAAATTTCAGTTGTTTCAGGATTGTATTTCACTAATTTCATAATTATTGATAATTCTATCGAGGCTAAATTAAAACTAGTTCCAGTAGATCCTAGAGATTTTTTTAGGGGAGATTATGTAGTTTTAAATTACGAAATAAGCCGAGTTAAAAATGTGTATTATTATGGCCGGGAATTAAAACAGGGAGACAAAGTATATGTTAACTTGTACCAAAATAATTACGGAAGTAAAATTCCCGAACTAGTTTTTTCAAATATTTCAGAGAATGAGCCCTATTATAACGAAAATGATCCAAGTTCACTTTTTCTAAAAGCCACTGTAAAATATGCTTATAAAATGCCAGATCAAGCTATAGATCAATACGGAAATTCAACCAACGGACAAAATAACCAATACAGTGAAATTGCCTTAGATTATGGTTTAGAGCAACTATTCATTCCCGAAGGTGCAGGAAAAAACCTCTCTCTGCAAAATACGAACTCTTTTGGTATTATCAAAATTGATCCAAAGGGAAATTCCAGGGTTGATAGACTAGAAATAGACGGTAAAAACTGGCCAGAGGCAAAGTAGGTTATTTAGGTCTTAATCTTACTTGATTAGACTAGCTATACCATTAGTTATAACCAGACCTTCGTCTTCTTTGAGCAAGAGTAGGTTTGTATCAAATTTTTCTTGCAAGTTTTTTAAGTAAAGATTCACTTCTTCATTATTTATATCTTTATTATAGTGACATCGTATTATATAATCTACAAAGTTAAGGCCATTAGTGCCAACTTCTTCAATTTTTTCTAAGTATTCACTTGGAACAGTTTCAATTGTTTTCCCTAAGATTATTGCCCCAGCACTTCCTCCATATATTATACCACCGTTATTATAAAATGAAGTTAACTTTCTATCCCATTTATTAATTTTGATTTGATATAGCAGTTCATAGGTATTACCTCCACCTATGTACACCGAATCATACTTACCAAGGTCAATATCTTTTGATAAGTCTAAGCACATATCTATTCTTATTTGTTTATTAGAAATATTTTTAATCCAATCGCTTATCCATATAAAGCAATCTTCATACCCTGACCTATTTAACTGCAATGCAATTGGTATATACAAAATTCTTGTAATGCCAAACTTTTCTACATACGCAGTATCAAGTTTTTTACTTTGTTCTGAATTGCCACCACCACCCAATATGATTATTTTGTTTCGTTCCATATACTTTCTAAATAGTTAAAATCAATATTTTTAGTTGATAGCATAACATTAAAAAAATTAACCTTATTTTCAAATAACTTGGCAAACTCCAATGGCGACTTCATCTCCCAATTTTTAGTTGTGCTAATTTTAAATTCAGAATCTTGATTGTTTTGATTGATAAGATTGGAGAGAATTTGGCGAATGATTAAACGTCTAACTATTGGTACATTTTTTTGATTTATATTTGTAAAGCTTAATCGACCAAACATCGTCCTGTAATCATTTTGATGTAAATCCATTAAAGATATTATTAATTTTCTTATTTTAGAGACTTTGTCTTTAGTATCACTTAAAACACCTTCAGATATGAGATTGTCTAGCAAAGTATATATGTTCATATAGTTTTCTTTCAAGACAAATGAAGGATCTTCAATATTTTGTTTAAAGTTTTTGTAATTTAAGGTATTATATAGCCTTTCTAAACCAAAACCTGAATCGATAAAGTAATTATTTGTTGGTAAGTAAATTAGTGAGCAGTGGCCCACTTCCTGAAGACTGTCAGCTTTCTTATTTCCTTGATTAATATAGACTTTAACTTCAAAGCTCTCTTTTTTATGCCAAGTTTGGGTTCTGTTTTTTGTTTTTGTAGTTGTAATTATACTCTGCCCCTCAGATAAAAACATAGAGATAAAGTTGACCCACTCCTGAACTGAAGAATTAAAATCGTTTGTTGATTTGGTATAAAAACAAGTTGCAACATTTTGAAATGATTGGAATGAATTTATTTTATAGTCTGTTGTATTAACGGATCGAAATACAAGTTGATTTATATAGTATTTGGAAAAATCATCAGAAATAGAACCCGAAATTAGATCTAGCTCCCAAGCTTGAACAGCTGCAGTTGTAAAAAGAGTAAACGAACTAGAGGGTCGGTTTAGTTTAAGTGGCTCTCTACTAACATAGTCTTTTTCAAAAAAATATTCAGCAATACAATCTCTAAAATTATCTATATGTTCAGGTAATTGTTCGGTTTCAATTTGTGAATTTTCAATTTTAAATCTAAATTTGTCATCAGTCTTTGGCAATTCCATAGTTTTTAGTATAGTTTCAAGTGTTCACTGATAATCTCAAGCGACACTTCATTGATAGTATCAAAATAGTGCTTTACTATATTATTTATATTAGATCGAATTTCGGCGATATCATCTAGATTTCTATCTAGATTTACCGAAATATAATTTGGAAATTGTAAATCAGCCCCCATTTGAGATGAGATATATACAACATTAGATATATTTAAATCATTAAAAATTTGTTCAGAAATTTTCTTTGCTACAGCCATATATATTTTACCTACATGATATATTGGGTTTTTCCCGCAACACGCTTCCAGAGTAATATGTCTATTAAAAGCTATTAATCCATTATATCTATTGCCACGACCGACCACCCCTTCATCCCCACTTTCGGTGGCAGAACCAGTAAAGGTTAGATATAGGTCATCATTCTCAAAATTATCTCTTGTGTTGATAAAAATCTCATAAGTGTTAGATGGGCTTATATTACTTAGAACAGTTTCCTTTATTAGATTGTGTACAATTTGTAACTTTAATTTATAATCCTCTTTAGAATTTACAAATTCTGCAATAAGTGGCACACAAGAAGTTATCTTAATATGATCTTTAACCCGACACACCATAACTTTTATATCATAGCCAATAAAATTAAAATCCTGCTTAACCTTGGCTGAACTTAAATATTTTTCAATTTCTAATGCTAGTTTTTCAACAATTGAAGGAGTTGTATATGCAACTACAGTGGAAGTGTCGTTTGCTCTATTATGATTGGCGTGATTTTTGAGAAATTCAGCATTTGGTACATCAAAAAAATGTAATCGTTCATTTTTACTATTATTATTGGTCATTACAACACCAGGCCCAGGGCTACTATGGGTATTGTCAACAACTTCATAAATTTTAGAGACATCTTTTATATGAACAAAAACTTCTCTTAAGTATTCTTCTATGACTTCTTTAGCAATTTTTAAATACGGTATTTCTACATTTCCATACACACTAGCAAACCTGCCATTCAGCAATATTCTAAATGGTTTGACTATCTCCCCTGAACCAAACCTTACTACTGCTGATCCTCCTAAAATTGATAATTTATCGACCATATGGCGCAAAACATATCCAAACTCTTTTAAGCAATATTGAGAATATCGGGCTGAGATTTTTTCAGCTAAAACATCGCACAATGTATCAGGGTGTCCTAGACCTTTTCTCTCTACAACTTCATAATCCAGATTAAACTCTTCACAATTATTAATGTTTAAATTATTATATAAATTCATATTTATTTACTATTTATTTAGCATCATTGCACACTAATGTCAAAGCTATAACTGAACCTGTCGCCAATCTCCTAACTAAAAATAATACTAGACAAAAATACCTATCAAATAGAGTCCTGTAGGTTTACTATGACATACAGTACAGATTTATCTGATAGGCAATTTAAATACTTAGAAAA
>JBILXY010000013.1:0-27547 GCA_044378055.1 Bdellovibrionales bacterium
AAGAAGATTAACAAGAATATGGGAAGTTAAAGCTAAAAGTTTTGAAACATTAGTCAAATTAAGACACTTAGTGCTTGCTTTAGGGAAATTAGACCTAGTTTAGGGTTAGGAGATTGGCGACAGGTTCCTCAGACTTATGCCTGAGTAGTGTGAAAGCTTAATTATTCTGGTTTATAAATGTTTTCCTCTGTAAGTAAATTCAAAAAATCTTGAATTCCAGAAAATTGTTCAGGATAATTTAAAGCGTAATATTTCAAAGCTACTGACCAATCTTCACTAATCACCCAATTCTTCAACCCTCTAAAATTAGGATGACTATGTGGGATTGAAGGATTGAAATCAATAGCTAAATTAAATCCAAATCTATTCTTTATTAATTCGTCTAAACAATCTAGAAAACATCGAAGTGTAATATTTGGCACACTAATTTTGTATCTAGAACTACCATACTCTACAACAACGAAATCTCTATACCAATAATTAGCGCTATCAATATGTGTGCTAGATAGTTGGTACGGAATTTCTACAAGTTCGTACGGATCGGGAGAATTTGTACTCAAATTTTTTAACCAATTCTACTATTACTTGAAATCACAACTTTTTGTCTTTGTAAAGATTCTTAACTCTATTTCTTCGGAGTCACCCAATAGCCTAGGTATTTGCCTCTTATTCCTTTTATTTGGGCGTCTAGGGCGGGGAAGCTCATTAATCCGAATACTATTGGGAAGAATGACCATTGAATAACCAGAAGCAAGGTTTGATAGAAACTGATTTTATAATTTTTCATTGCCCTGTAACTTAAGAATCGGAAGGTTATATAACCATAAATAATAGCGAATATGTAACCGATCCAAGCAAAATATTGGGCGAAAATAGAAAGGTTTTGGGAAATTGGTTGTTGCCTAAAAACTTCTCCGCCTAGTATTTGGGGTAAAACAATGCCAGCCGAGAACAACAAAGCAGTTGTTGCCCAGTAAAAATGGTTGCTGAAAAGTAAAAACACATGTTTTAATCGTTCTCTTAGTGATATATGCTTACCGTATGGGCTGAAAAAGAAATGGTAAGCCATGTAAGGAAAGTTTTCGATTCCCCCCCATGCCCATCTTTGTAATTGTTTGTATTGGTTGGAGATAGCTTCAAAATAATCATCTGCTTCAACAGCGTCGCCTTCGTGAATACCAAAGTAAGGAACTATTTTAAAATCACCTTTAAGCAGGGTTAAGCACTTAATAAATAGCATGGAATCTTCGGCAATTACTTCACGCTGCCAAAAATTAACTTCTTGCAAGGTTACTAGCGGAACTGAATAGATAGCAAATAAATAGGCCTCACCTTCCAAACCCATATTTTTCATGTTGGATAATGTATTTTCTGAAGCAACTTGTCTTGGCCACATTCCTGTTTCAAAAAAGTTATTTGAATATACATGAACAGGCTGGTAACCTCTTCTAAATCTATTTTCTGTTACTGCAAACTTATAGGAAAGGTTGTGGAAAAACTGTGGACAAACTTTAGAATCAGCGTCAAAACTGGTGGTTAAAACCATTTCCTCATCTTCACCTCTACTTTTCAGCCACAAAGAAGCTTGCCTTGCTCCCCAATCTTCGTTACTAGCTTTTCCCTTGATTTCACCAACTAATCCATCGGGATGTTGTGTAAAAATTACAGTCAGCTTTTCCTTAGCCCACAAGTGCTTAGCAGCAAGTTTGTTGGTATAAATTAAACCGAAGTGACTTTGTTCATAAACTTTGTCGAGATCACTTTCCTTCCAAGAATAAACCTGGAAATTTGGGTTTTGCTTGGCAATTTCAATAGTTTTATTATTAAACTCTTCACCGGCCCTTGCTTCCTGGGTAACAAAAACTACAATTTTATCTAAATCATAACCGCTTTCGTACAAGGTTTCCAAAGATCTAAGCAAAACTTCAGGCGGTTCTTTTACTACAGAAAAAATAGCAACATGTTTAATATTGTTTATATCTGTAAACTTGCTGTTTGAATTTGATTTTAAAAAGTTTATTTCCCTATTTAAATCTTTTTCCCAGCCTATTCTAGTTTTAAATTTATCCCTTAATTTCTCCAAAATTTTATAAGCTAACTGCCGATCTGCACTATAAATCTTCCAAAACTTAATCCAATCCATGTTTTCCCAACGCCTAGTTTGCTGATATGTAAAAATTGTGTGAATTAAATTTAAACTAAACTTCAAAACCCAGAAAAAACTGTAAATAATAAGGAAAATTGATAATATTGTTGGGCCAATTAAACTAAACTGCGAGCTTATGCTTAGTATCAGAATTAGAACTAAAAAACTGATAGTGGAAATGCCAATAATCGATTCAAGAAATCTGTATATTCTTTTTTTTCTTAAATCTTTTATCTCTTCAAGCATGGGCATATTATTGGAAAATTCCAGAAATTACAAGAAAATCACCTTGTTTGTCTGGGAAATTGGCGATGATTCTGGTTCTAACATTTTGATAGCTGTCTTGATCTTGGTCAGGTTCATCTGCTCTTAATTCATCTACAGAAATAGTTCTTATTCCAGCTAGAGGGCTAATAGTTGAAACATCTACTTTCTGTAATTCCGAAACATGATTTAAAATAGAATTAAGCTCGTTTTCGTATTTCTCTAATTTTTCAGGGTTTAATTGCTTAGAAAGCCTTGCTAATTTAGCTACTTTTGATACTGCATCTGCACCAAGTTTAGTTTTAGACATACTATATTCCTAGACATTAACCATAACTTAGTCAATTTTTATTATATGTATTATCTCTTTTTAGATACTGAAACAAGTTCTCTTTCCCCAAGTTCAGGAGAGATTATTGAAATTGCTGGCTGTATTACCCAATTTGATCAAGAAAAACTGTGTTTTAAGGTTATTGAATCTTTCCAAAGCCTTGTTCAGCCCAATTTAGAAATTGAGGAAAAAATACAAAATTTAACTGGAATTTCTAATGCCGATCTTTCCCTAGCAAGTCCTAGAAATAAAGTTAAGGAAAATTGGGCCAATTGGATGGATGGATGGATGCAAAAAAATGAATCGATTAGTGGAATAATCGGCCATAGCATTGGTTTCGATCAAGGTTTTTTAAAGGCTGAAGGCTGGTTTCTGCCTGATACCAAGTTTATTGATACACTAGACTGGGCGAAGTTAATTTTACCAGAATTTTACGCTATTAACTTGGAATATATTCAAGAAAAGATTGGATTTGATGTTACAAGTCTTGGACTGCAAAGTAATATTCTAGATAAAATTAAAGTCCACCGAGCCATGTACGATACATATTTATGTATTCACGTAGCCAACTTTCTTATTCAAGAATTTATCAACCTGCCCATTTCATCAGATTTCGCTAAACATTTCCAAGATCAATATTTTAAAATTAAATTTAACTTCTATCCAAAAGGTGAATTATCATCTGTTGCTTCAAAAAATGATGACCATGATGAGCTTAATTCTAAGAAACTGCTAAAAGCAAATGTATCGGCTAATGGCCAGAAATTAAAAGCTAGTATAGACGATTTATTATCTTGTTTAAGCTTGGAAAATTTAAGAAACTTAGAAGCATCTTGTTTGTCTGATATGGGTTATGCTTTGAATTTCCTGTTAAACCAGATTTATATAATTGGGATTAAAAAACTTTCAAATCATAGTTTTAAATTCAAAATTCATTCATTCGGGGATAGTTCTTATCACTTAAACTACATTGTTTTGCAAAGTATATTGCAAATTTCCGAGCCAGAAAGCACAGGAATATGGGAAAACCCTGAAAAAATTATAAATTATAATAAACAATTAATCCACAGCTATTTTGAATTTGGAAAAGTTTCAGATTTAGCCTCAATTTTAGCAGAAAATGTTACAGATTCGGAATATATTAAAATTTTAAAACAGTTTATCGCCAGCCATGATTTTTTGATGTTTCACTTGCAAAATTTGTTTCAGAATTACGAATATACCTATTTCCCGGATAGCTCTGATTTAGCAGTTTTAAATATTAAGAAGCAAATTCAGCAGATAAATAGCAATATTATTGAATTAAAAACACGTGTTTTAAATATCAAAAACCTTATTATAAAGGGAATATATGATAATTTTATTAAATTAATTTCTGAAGCTAATTTAGATTATACAAGAATATACAAACTTCACAACCAGAACGGAAGTATTACTTTTCTAAAGAAAGATAAAAATTTTAATATAGAAAATTTCGTTCGGAATATAATCAGGACCAATAACATTAACCAAATTAAAACTGAATTAGATGAGCAAAGCTGGGAAAGTTTCGTTTCTAGTTTAGAGTTAAACTTAATTTTAAACGATATTAGCGTTGAATTTCACGAGAGATGGGATATAGATTTTCAGCCACAATCTCACCTAGAGTCTATTTTAAATTCAGCTTACCAATCCAGTTTAGAAACTGAAAAACCCTGCCTTATTCTAGCTGGACAGAATTCTAGCATTAAAGATTGTCAAAAAATAGTTTCACAGTATTTTAAGTATAATCAGTATTTAATTTTAGGAGAATCTGGAAGTTTAACCAAGATAAGTTCTAAAATTTTATCAGGTTTTAAAGGAATTGTAATTGGAAAGGTGAGTAATTTAAATTACTTGATTAATTTGCATAATCTAAAGGTTTCTGGAGTGTATATTATCAACGACCCGTATCTTTATATTGAAGAAGGTTTTGTTACAAAAGAATTAAGATCTTCCATTTTACCAAGTTTAAAAAGTGTATATTTGCAGAGTATTTCCAACCAAATTGGCTCTGTTTTAAAAGCCAAAACCCACTTTGTTCGAAGTTACACCATGTAATTTTTGACACTACTTGTTTTAAGAACTAAATAATTAGTAACTTATGGATGATCAAATTCTTAGTAAAATAAAGCTTGTTTACAATACCTTGAAAAAACCAGGTTCTTGGTACACCGGTTTGGCCATTAAAACTTTTTTAAAAAAGCAGTTTTTTAGCAGGTTAGAAAATTTTAACAATAAGGTGATTTCTGCTGGAAGATGGTCTGTTTATGCTCATTTTAATCAAGAATTAGCTTTTCAGAATTTGTTGGATAAGCATAATTTAGTGGAAAACATGTCGGTTCTGGTACACCCTTTATTGCCAGCAAATTTTGTTGATATACTAATAGATAGAAAATTAAATATAATCTCTTTAGATATCGATAAAAATACACTGAATTGGGACAAAGATAAACTGGTTAATTACATAAGACAGTTAAGATCTATAGATAAACAGCCCGAACTAATTATTCAATATTCATTTAACGGCATTGTTGATAATTTAATAGAATCAGCCCCTGAAATTCAAGCACTTACAATTCCCAATCTAGTTTTTATCGACCAGCCACAGCTTAGCCTAAATACTTTAAAACTTTGGGAAATTCTAGAATACGGCAGTGTTTTATGGTCAGCTGGACCAAGCTTTTTAGATGATCAGCTTTCATCTATTGTAAAGGCTAATTTGCCAGAAAAAAACTGGTACTTTTCTTGGTTTTTAGAAGCCAGAACTAAATCAATTTTAGAATATCATTTAAGCCAAAGTTACGATTACTTTAATCCAATTTTAGAAGCCTATTTTTATTTACTTTTAAATTCCTATAAAGAAAAAGTATGGTGGGCATTTTTCCTTCCATATTTAAGCAAGTTAGTTAGTACAATTAATTTTACAAGTGTTCAAGACGCACAAAACTTAATTGAAAGCAGTTATGATAATTTAGACTATATTGCTCTGCCAGATGTAATTTTTGAAATTGAAAACACAATCAGTCATAATGTTAATCTGAACGATAAAGATTTATCCGAACTTAGTCACCTTTCTTCAAATTTTGCTAAAAAGCTATATCATGCAATTTCAGACTTACTTCCAACATTACAACCAGGTACTTTGGAAATACCAGACTTTTTTATTGATAAAAATTACACAGAATATTTCTTCTTTACAACCAACCAAGATTATTGGAATCAATTCTGCATAATTAATAATTATAATGCTACTAGATTTTTAGAGTTGCACAGTATTTTTCAAGAGAAACCGAATTTAAGTGTAGCTAATTTTATTGCCAATTATTATTATGGAATTAAAACCACAGTCTAATATGTTAAAAACAATAAAGAGCATGAGTAAAATAAAGATTGCAATAATGGTAATCATTTTAATAGGTTTATTTTCCGGTTTTTATATATTTGCCACCAACATTAAGAGTACAGTTACAAAAACCTCTGAAATTAGTTCTAATGAAGACATTTTAAACAGTGTGGAAATTGCAAGAAGCTTGGATGAAATTGAAAGAGGACTAATGTATCGAAGTGAACTGTGTGATAAATGTGGTATGTTATTTGTATTCCCAGTTTCTCGGCAGCAAAGTTTTTGGATGAAGAATACTAAAATTTCTCTTGATATAATTTTTGTTGATGAAAACGGTATAATTTTGAATATTGCTAAGAATACAACTCCTTTTTCCACAGATAGTATTTTATCAGAAGGGCCCGCTAAATATGTATTGGAAGTAAATGCTGGATTTTCTGAAAAAAATAATTTAAAAAAGGGAAATAAAATTGATGTTGATAGGTATTTAAAAGCAAATAAACCATTTGTTTGGGTGAATTCTAACATTAATTAGTACAATCTGTGAACATATTTTTTGTTAGACTATTTAAACATTTATTGTGATGAAATAAAAGTGGTTGAGATACTAGAATATCTATTAGATTTTATATTCCCTAGAAAGGCTGATCTTAATAAAGATCTAAAGGGAGAAACAGTCTATGATAATAATCTTGATAACACAATTCACAATTATCTGGAAGGTACTGTTTGGATTTCAGGCATAAAATGGAGTAAAGACCTTGATTGTAATCCAGGAGATCCAATTATTTACGCCTCTTTGTATAAAAATGCCACGATGCAAAAATTAATACATAGAGCTAAATTTGGAAAAGAATACAGTATTGCTAAGCAAATAGGATATAAAATTGGTAAAATACTGCTTTCAACAATTGAATCTAGCGTACCAAAATTCTATACAAAAATAGTTCTTACCTATATTCCACCTGACAAAAAAAGGCTATCCCAACGAGGTTTCCATATTCCTGAAATAATAGCCAAACATGCCTTCCTAGAAATAAATAAAACAAAAAATGAGTATAATTTCCAAGTAGAATTAATGGAAACGCTGATGAAAACAAAAAATACTGAAAGACAAACACAACTAAACAAACAAGAAAGAAAAAAGAACATTACCGGTATGTTTAAAATAAATACTAAAACATATAACCAGGAATTATACACAAATTTAAATGAAAATGTGCTAATTATCCTTATAGACGATGTTACAACCACAGGCGCCACAATGTTGGAAGGGCTTCGAGTAATTACTCAAAATAACACTTCTATGGGAGGAATTTCGGCTATTGGGCTTTGTTGGCTGTTCGCTGAATAAAATCTTGGAAAAATAAAGATATTCACTGTTTTTAACATGCGGAAACACCCCGTCAGTCTGCGACTAACACCCCTTCGGACACTCACTCAGTTAAGCCCGAAATGTACCGACTTATCACAAGGGGAATTAGCCAAGTTATAAATCTATTGAGTTACTTTTCTAGGAAGGAAGGCTTTGGTTGGTCTAAAATCGGCTGGTAAACCTCTTACATCAGTGAAATCTTCGGCACCTTTGATTGATTTAAAGATATTGTAAAAATTCAGCTGAGAACCTGGCGTATAAATATACATGGCACAAGTTATTCCATTTTGTAGAACTATATTTTGACCTTGAATACTAACTGTATTTCCTACCTGAAATTGACCTCCGGCTGTAACAAAAGCATAATTTCCACCAATTTTACATTGTTCTGCACGCAACCTTAAAAGCCTAATTGAATAATAAAGTTGCTTATAAAAACCCTTAAAGTATTTCCAATCTGGGTTTTCCGGACTTCCATTATACAAGTCGTTGGCATCATAACAAGATCTTGCAATAGCTGCAGCTCTTTCGTTGAAGTTTGTGCTGGTAGCTCTTGGAATATCTCTACACATGTAACCAACTGCTCTATCTAATCTATATTGCAGGGTGTTTATGCTATTAAAAGTTCCTGGCTTACCAAGGCTGCAGGCTGAATTGGTATCAGCATCTGGTCTGGAACATGGACCATAGGATAAGCTGTTTTCTTTTTGTATGAATGCGATAATGAAAGCTGGATTCATTGGTAATTCACGATTATTTACACACAAATCCTTATAATTAAGATGACAACCATTACCCATATCCTCTCTTGAAAGCATCCAAATAAATTCAGCTGCACTGATGGTTTGGCCAGTGACTGGGCCCGCTGTAAATTTTGGCTGTAAATATGTAGGTAATTCAGGAAAAGTATTAGTTCTTAAAAGAAGGTCATTATCAGGATGATCTACACCTAGTCCTGGTAAACCTAATCCAATCTGTATTCTATAGGTGGCAAGAATAGACCCTTGGATTTCAAAATACCGCTGAATTTTTTCAATTGAACTGAATTGTAACGGTAATGAGTGAAAATCTTTTTCTTCAAGTACCAAACCTGGGTTATAAGTGTCTGGTAATGACATTACTATGGGAGTAAAGTTATAGACAACGGTTAAACTTATCAAAATTGCAAATGCTGCAAAAATTGTGGATAAGTTCTTGATAAAGCTGGGTATTAATCTGGAAAACATATTATAAGTTATGGATAAATTTTAAACAAATTTAGTTTTTCACTTCTTGTTTATAAGCTGTGCTAAATTTTTCAACAGTTTTTCTAATCAGTTTAATCAATGATTTACACATAATTTGTCTTTTCCACAGGTTTTGTCAACATTATTATTAAAATTATATTTATATATTATTAAAGGTTCCCTACACCTAAACCTCTTTTTTAAAAGAAAATAATCTTTTGACCGTACTTGTTTTATAGGCTACAATAGGATTATGAATCCTGATGAAGGAACAAACCTAAATTCTAAAAAGAGTCTTCCTACCGGTAATATTACTAGTACGGTGTTTGATTCTGCTGTTTCAAGTTGGAATGGCAAAGTTGATGGCTTTGAAGATGTCGTAAAAGCTGTAGGTGGAGTGTTTGATTTGTTTGAAATTGATGAAAGAGGAGAAATAGTTAACCTAGAAAGTCTTTCAAGGCAGATAATGCAGGGAATTGTTTCAACCTCTAATTCTGACTATAAAGCTGTTGTTGAAAAGCTGTCTGGGTATGTTGAAAGATCTGCTAGAGCTGAATATGAAGAATTAGCCCAGGAAGGTGATTCGGCTTCTCAATCTGCTTTGCTGTCAAATAAGATAAATGAAGTTTTGCGTGATTATAAATTATTACCCTATGCTGAAGAACTATTTCCAGATATTAGAACGGTAACTACTGAAAAGCTTCAGAAAGATGAAGTAAAACCTAAGCCAGCCGCAGCGCCTATTGCTCAGCCGGTTCAACAACAAGAGGAGGAAGAAGAAAAGGAGAAGAAAGAAGATACTAAGTCGAAAAAGGAGAAAGAGGAGGTTGAAGAAGGAAAGGATCCCAATGAAAAATTAGGTCGTAAAAAAAATAATGAGTTTGAAAATGATGCTGAAAGGGATATAAGAGAAGGTAAGAAAAAAGAGGGTGAGGCAGAACAAAGCGAAGAAAGTAGCGGAAAAAATCAGCACGACCCAAATGATGTTAAAAATAGAAACCAGAATAAGCAACAAAACAATGAAAGTTCATCAGAGGCAAAAGAAGGAGATAATCTAGAGCAACCAAGTAAAGATAGTGTAAGGCAAGAAAAACCTTCAGAAGCTAGTTCAGAATCTCCTACAGACCAACCTAATCAAGGCCAAGGTGATGGTAAAAGTTCTACTTCAACAAAAGATAGAACTCCAGAAAAAAACCAGGGTCAAAATCAAAGTAACTCTAGTCAACCGAACAAGCCTTCACAAAGCAATACTGGGAATGAAATTCCAAGACAAGGAAACCAGCCACCAGGAAATTCTACCCCAAAAGGCACAACACCTGGAAATACAGGCACGCCAAACCCTGACATTCCTTCATCCTCCACACCAACCTCTGGAAACTTTGCACCGGGCAAGGGCGGTATAGATGGTGGAGGGGGTATTAAAAGACTTTCTTCAGACCCACTTTCTGGGGCCAAGCCATCTATTTCACCGAAAGAGCCTTTAAAACTTCCTAAGATAAAAACTTTAGATCCAGGAAAATTTAATAAAATATCCGGTCAAGGGTCAATAAATAAATCACTTGGAAATGGCTTAAATAAAGTTGGGCAGCAAGGAACAAAATTAGCTACAAACTCGGCTAAGGTTGCTACAAATACTGCCAAAGCAGGGGCTAAGGCAACTGCAGAAGCTGCCAAAGTAGGAGCTAAACTTGCTTCTCAGGCTGTGCAAGCGGGAGTTAGACTTGCAGCTACAGCTATTGAGGGAATTATAGCTTTTTTAGCACCTTTTGCTCCAATTATCGCCATTATAGCCCTGATCATAGCTTTGATTTTAGGAATTTTGTTTATAATCGTTGCTTTTGCCTGCCCTGGTATAAATACTTTCGCCCAAAAATCTAGCGAAATTGTGGGTGCCGATAAATTGGCTTTTAATGATAAACTTGATGACAGATGTAAACCTGCAAACAAAAACCCCTGCGGCCCAGGTTCTGGGAGTGGTACAGTTGATGTAGGAGCCGGAGCTTTAGGTGTAAAATGTTTAGCAGCGCCTAGAAGTGGAATTATGGCTGAACCTCATGTAAGAGCGCTTGCAAGGGCCTTAAAATATTATGAAAACTCTGATGAATATGGGGGACCTGCTAATGGATTGAATTGTTATGGTGCATACCAATTTTGTCCTTTTGGGGCGTGGGCAGACACAACACCAAAGATTGCAAGTAATCCTTCTAGGTACAATAACACTAGTTTACCAGCAACACCTTATACGGCCACACCTATCCAGCAAGACTTTGCCTTTGCTGCCTATTTCGATGTTCGTTTCCCTACTGGTTTTGACGATTTAAAAAATGCGGGTACAAATGAAGCTGCTATTTCTGGGATAATGGAAAGTCAAGCATGGTGTAAAGGTTGGACACCTTTCGGTTCAAGTTCTGGAAGTCCGGGTTGCCCTGCAAATGAAGGAAAAAGAGGCTCACTAATTAAAACTTACTTAAGTTTATTACCTGAAGAACAATCTGGAAGATGTGGTTCAAAACAAGATGTAATATTTCCTAGTCCAACTGAAAAAATTAGTAAAATTGATGGTAAAAAAAGTTCAGACTTCTTCGCTTTTAATCCTTTTGGAAGTGTGGAGGTGCAGGCACAAACTTCAAAATATGATTGGATTGCTGATGGAGGTTCTTTTGATGGTCTTTCACTAAAACAGAATGGAAAATTTACCAGTGCAGATTCTGGAAGTGGCGGAATTGATATAACTATTGCAGAGCCTGGAAAACCTTATGAACAGTCTAGAAATACACCAGTAGTTTCACACCTAGATGGAGTAATCACCTTTGTTACAACAGGGCAAGATAATGCCAAATCTGGCTATGGAAATCAGGTTGGTGTTTATTATCCTTCAACCAATACTACAGCTGTATTTTCTCATTTGGAATCTGTAAATGTTACAGCTGGGCAATCTGTTTCACCAGGATCTTTGATGGGTAGACAAGGTTCAACAGGAAGCACCAGGGGAGGTGATGATGGAACAGGGAAGGGTTTTGTGCATATTGATTTACGCTTATTTGATGGAAAAATTACCGAAGATAGTGGTAATTCAATTGATGGATTCGATAATCGCTATAACACTTTTGTAAATAGTTGGCTAGATTATTACGCTGCAAATTCGCAGAAAATAATTGCTAGTAACTTTTCACCAACCGCCACTTTAGCAAGTAACACTTCTTCATCTTCAAACCCTTGCCCTACTGGTAGCATAAGTTCTGCAGTTGGTGTTGGAAGCTCAACCTTACTTGAAGAAGCAAGAAGAAGGGCTTCGGGAAAGCCTGCCTTAGGAAAGTGTTATGATTCTCAGGTCGGTGTTGCCTCCTATATAAACAATGTTGGTTTTGCTGGCATAAAACCAGGTGAATTTTTAACTCAACCAATGGTTGGTGATCAAGGTTGCGCTGTTGGTTTTGCTGAACACTATAACTATAATAATGGAGAATTTGCCAAAAAACAGGGTATCGTGAATTTATTGGATGCTAATCCTAATTTAAGCCCTTACAATGCACCTGCAGGAGCAATTGTTGTTGTAACAGCTGGTTCACCTGGAACTGCACATCCTTTCTGTGGTGATATTGCAGTGGCTGCTGGAGGTGGCAAATTCTACAATGATGGAGAAATGAGTTATGGTGGGCCAGAAGCGTGGAATGGAAATAAAGGTGGTTCTGGTAGGGTTTTGGGTATTTATGTTCCAGCTACTGGGGTTAATGCCTTGCCTTCAAAATCAGTATAAAATATAAATGTATGAAATTTTCTAGAAATCAAATTATTATTGCAGCACTAATTATTGTGCTAATTGCAGGTATTGGCATCTATTTTTTTACTAGGAATAATTCCTCCACCGCTTCAAACAATCCCAATACTAATCAAAACACTGTTTCAATACCATCCACACCATTGGCCAAAGTAGAGCCTCCTTCAACTGTAGATTTTACTAGTTACAAAGTAGCAACCCTTAAAGATGGTCGGCAGATGCTTTTAGTTCCAAAAGAATTAACCACCCGAGAACCCTTTGCTTCAGCCATAACAAGAAATAAGATAGGATCAAGTTCGTTAAATTCTAAAGTTTATTTTACCTTTAATCCAACCACCAGTGGTGTAGAATTTGTTAACGGATATTTAAATAATTTTGCTTTGCTGAATATTAAGAATTCTGAATATTGGTTTTTCTCATTAACCAATCAAGATGGAACTGAATCTTTATTTTACTCACTTCCTGATTTTTCAAAACAAACTAAAATTACTGAATTTCCTTCGTTTGCAATTGTGAATATACAATCTTTGCCGACACTAGTTAAAGTAACTGCAAACACAGCCCAAAGAGGGGAAAAACTGGAGGTATATAATATAGATTTTACCTCTGCGGGGGTTATTTCAAACTCTGAAACCAAATTTGAACCGTTAATTCAACCCATTGTAACTTTACAGAAATAGTTAGAAGTAAATTACTTCCAGTATGATAAATAAACCAAAAAGAAATACTAATCTAATTTTTTTTATTGGTTTGCCAGTGCTAATTTCGCTGACAATAATTTTAAATTTTTATTGGAGTAACAAAAGTGCCTTTAGTAATTACGGTGTAGATTTATTGTCTGAAAAAATAAAATCTAGCGTTTCAGGGTTTGTAAGTTTTGATAATATTGATGGGTTTATTTCGCTGCAATTAACAAAAACTGAAGAACTAGATAGGTTTACTTTATCTAAATTAAGCGATGGAAATAGAATTTTATCTATTTATGATATGAACCAAAAAGAGGTGAAGTTTATACTTTTGTTGTACCCTGAAATTAAGAATTTACCGGATACCCAACAAAAAGTTTTTTATTACCAAGAATCAACAAAAAGCTTAATTTATTTAGATAATAAATGGTTAAGTTTTCCTGAAAATGCCAAAATTCAAGATGTTAGGGAGTATGTTTCCAATCAGCAGCTTTATTGGATAACCCAAGAGTCAAACAGACTGGTTATCTCTAAACCATTTCTCCAAAAGGCAGTGGCAATTAAACTTATGGATAGCACTAATAAAGAGCTTATTATCTCAGAAATATCAGCAATTTCGGAAAATGAAGTATGTGTAAAACTTGTGGATAACTTGTCTGATAAACCTAAAAAAGAAAGTTGCTTCGAGATAAAACCCGATGGGGAAAATAAGCAGTCGTAGCGGAGACTCCTAGTCTCCAAATTCAGTAAATTTAAGCTACCTCTAAATCTCTTATTTTTATCTAATTTATCACCTCGCCGGCTTCTTGTAATACTTTTTTCACATTAAAATCAGAGTGAGTATATTCGTCCATTTCAATTAATTTTTTATCTTCAGATTTGAAATAAGTAAACAATTTTCTTCCTTCTTCTGGTGGAACGGTAAGGTCTTTTTTATAAACAAACTGGCGAACTGGGATGGTAACTTTCTTGGCGTATTCTGCTGAATTAAGTGTGTTTCCTGCAAAAACACAGAAGATAGTATATTGATTGTAACACATGCTTTGAACGCTGCTAAAAGTATTTACCACAATTAATTTCTTGGCTTTTGGTTTCTGGCTAGCAAGATAAGTGGCAGTAGATCCACCAAGTGAGTGACCAAAGATTAGAATTTTATCTTCAGGAACTTTTTTAACATTAACTAAATAATCATAAGCTAAAATAGTTGTTTCCAAAGCATTTTCTGGGCTAGGATCACCTTCCGATTCATGATAACCTGGGTAGGCCGGTGAAAGTACACTTCCATAGAGTTTCAGGTCGGGGAAAAACTGAGGTAATCTGCCTGCGTTTCCGTGTAAATAAAGCACAACTTTATCGGTGTTTGGGTTTGGAAAATACCACATTGATATATTTTGGCCTGCTTTGTTTCGTACAAAACTTAGTTCATAACCAAAGGCCGGAACAGGGGCCCATGAAACTTTGTTATTAAAAATTAAAGTGGTCGATTGGGTGTATAAAAATGTAGAAAAAGCTAACCAGAATACTATCAAAGCAGCGATTGTAGTCACCCAAAATTTCCAGGATTTTGCCTTCTCAAGAAGAGCATTTAAGCTGCTAACTAGTGTGGGATTTAATGTCATAAATTATAGATTATTTAACTTCAATAAACTCACCAAGTGTATTTGTCAACGATATTATATCTCCGACGCATTTATAATATACTACCGGTACTTTACAATTTTGAATTTAACAGAGAATTTCAATTATCAACCTATGACTTCTGCTTATTCTGTTCAAAACCGTAATCAACGAAATACCTGGATTTTAATTTTATTGTTTGTTGGATTAGTTTCTGCATTATTTTACTTTTTTGCTTGGTATTATAAATCTCCTTTCATTGCAGTCTTTGGTTTAATTCTTTCTTTCGGACAAGCTTTTGCAGCCTATTTTTTTGGCGATAAAATTGCTTTAACTGTGGCTGGAGCTAAAGAAGTAGATTCAAAGGAAGCTGGGCAATTACATGTATTAGTTGAAAATTTATCTAAAGTTGCAGGAATTCCTAAGCCTAAAATTTTTGTTTCCCCAGATGAATCGGCTAATGCTTTTGCTTGTGGAAGAGACCCGGAACATGCCAGCGTTTGTGTTAATGTAGGATTGTTAAAAATTTTAAACAAAGCTGAATTGGAAGGAGTATTAGCCCACGAAATTTCTCATATTAAAAACCGAGATATTTTGGTAATGACAGTAACTATGGTTCTATCTTCCTTAATCAGTTTTCTAGCCGATATTGGTTTTAGATTAAGCTTTTTCAGTGGTGGAAGAAACAAGGAAAGCAACTCTCCAATAGTATTAATTTTATATTTGGTAACTATCGCCCTAGCACCATTTATTGCCATTCTAATTCAAATGGCTGTTTCCCGTTCCCGTGAATATTTAGCCGACGCCAGTGCTGTTGTTTTAACCCGTTACCCTGAAGGGTTAGTTTCCGCCTTAAACAAGCTTTATACTTCCCCAGTTCCAACAAGTCACTATGCTACCAGTATGAATCACTTTTACATCTCTCCGCCTAAGAAGAAATTTGGTGAAAAAGTTAACAGTTTATTCAGCACCCATCCACCACTAGAAGAAAGAATAGCTGCCCTAGAAAAAATGGCCTAAAACTTAGACCACTTTAATTTTTATGTGCTGTATCTTCATAAGAAGAACAAATACTCTCTATTACTTCAGAAGTAGCATTAAGACTTTCTAGAAACTTTGTCCATAATTCCTGCGACACCTGGCTTGGAAAATCTTGTTTTAATTGAATAAATATTGTTTTTATCGCAATCAAAGTATACTTCTGACCAGGAAAAGATTTAACAATGATATTAACTGTACTCTCTGTTAAACCTAAATCTAATAATTTAATTCTCATCTCTTGTTCATTAGGAAATTTAAATGTTTTCACAAATCACTCCTTAATAATATTATCATCTCTTGTTATAAAGGTTTGGCTTATATAATTTTGGCAAATGAAAACACCTAATTTTCAAAAGGTGTTAATCGGATTTATTGTACATTATATTTAATTTTTCCAAATAAAACTGCCTATATTCAGCTAAAATTACTTGCCACATTTCACAAGTGATTCCAATAAAAATAGGCTGACATTGTGCTTCTATTTCTCCTAAACTGTGTAAATTAAATTGAGTGATAATCTCAGCTAACTCTTTTTGTGACAGTATAGTTGTGGAAGTAAGTCTCTCTATAAATTCACTCTCCATAATACCCAAAACTACAGAACTAGCCAATCATCAATGTAAATTTATTTATTCGCAAGTATTTTGTTTAATTGAAGGAAAACTCCACCTTAATTTATATTGTAAACAGCATTTTAAGCAAATCCTAATCTTACCTCTAATTCTTTTCTGAAGGATATTAAATCGATATTTTGGGTTAAAACTAAGCTTTCTTTCAGCCAGGGTAAAATATCTACTTCTTGCTCCTCTCTTAAGAACTCTAGTAAAATATTTACTTGTTCAGTGTGTTTTAAAAATTCTGGCCAAACTGTTAAATCAACAATTTTATTAGATTTCAAAATATCCTTTAGAACCCAGTTTTTTTTAGTTTTAATCACCTCTATATCAAGTAAGTAATTGGAAGTTAGTAAATAATTTTGTTTAAATTTACTTATTTCAACTGGAAGCCTTATTTTTTCTATCCTTTCTTCGCTTAAAAAAGTAAGGTAGCTAAAACCGGCCATTGCATCGGTGTATATTTTTAAGGTTAGGCCGTGAATTTGCCTTATTTCCATACTATTTATGAAGAATTACAGTTTCATCAAAACATTCCAGTTCATCACCTACTTTAATTTTAGCTTTGCCTGAAACAGATACACCAAATTGTTGCGGGGCATTTACTTCTTTTACTTTTTCCTTATTTCTTTGCAATTCTACAATTTCAAAATTCTGACCTTCAGATCCAGCAATTCTAAGCTGCTTGTTAGAGAATACTTTTCCATCCAGCACTTCTCCACCGAATACTTGAACACCGTTTTTA
This sequence comes from Bdellovibrionales bacterium, assembly GCA_044378055.1. Lineage (GTDB taxonomy): Bacteria > Patescibacteriota > JACMRA01 > JACMRA01 > JACMRA01 > JBILXY01. The sequence goes on from JBILXY010000013.1 coordinate 17,188, forward strand.
TCACTTTTGAATAATGCAAGAACCTTAAGTTTACCCAGAATTGTAATTTTAATTTCATGCCTTGTATTGGCTAAAATTTGTTCTTCTATCCAGTTTAAAAGTTCATAAATAATGTCACTTTGAACCAAGTTTACTTTGTCAGTTTCAATTTGTTTGGCAATTCCGGAAAGAAGGTTGGTGTGGAAAGCAAGAATTGTAGATTGGCTGGTTTTAGCAAATTCAACATCACTTTCAGTAACTGAACCAACAGTGGCACTTTTGATGGTAATTGTTGTATTTTCTTGAGGAATTTTTAAAATTGTTTCCTTTAATGCTTCTAAAGATCCGGCAACATCGGCTTTTAAAACTAGGTTAATCTGTCCTTCTGTAACTGCAACAGTTTGTAAAATATTTCCCTTCTTTGCAACTTTTTTGGCAGTTTCCATAGAGGCGGCATTTACGGCTTCTTTGGCAGTTTCATAGGTTTGAACAAGCTCGCCGATTGAAACTCCACTTGGAAAACCATAAATTACAACCGGCATTCCCAAGCTTCCAGCTGCAATTACTTTACCTTCTGTGTTCAAAATTTTCTTAATTTTAGCCACAATTTGTCCGCTACGAATATGATCGCCTACCTTTAATTCTCCCTTAGTAACAAGCACAGTTGTTTCTTCTCCCTGTTTTGAATCTAGATGACTTTCCACAACTACGGCTTGACCTGGAACATTAATTTGACCTTTTAAATTAGCTACTTCGGCATGCAACATTAAAGTATCAAGCAACATGTCTAGGTTTGTACCAATTTTAGCGGAAATAGGAATAAACGGTGTAGTTCCTCCCCATTCTTCAGGTACAAGACCGAAAGCGGCTATTTCTTGTTTAACTCTATCAATATCTGCTTCAGGTAAGTCCATTTTATTTATGGCTACAATTACTGGGGTTTTGCTTAATTTAGCTCTTTCAATAACTTCAACAGTTTGTGGTTTAGGTCCTTCGGTGGCTGAAACCATTAGAATAATAAAATCGGCTAATTGTGTTCCTCTGGCTCTCATGGCGGTAAAGGCTGCATGTCCTGGTGTGTCGATGAATGTAATTTTATTTCCTTTAAAATCTATTTGGTAGCTGCTAATGTGTTGGGTAATTGCCCCTGCTTCACCAGCTACAACATTGGTTTTACGAATTGTGTCCAAAAGTGTGGTTTTACCGTGGTCAACATGGCCCATTACAGTTACAACTGGTGGTCTTGGAACAATTTTACCAGACTCGTTTGCGTCCAATTCAAAGGCATTTAAGTTATTTAAATCGGCCGAATTAACATTCCCTGTTTCAATATCTAAACTATCTGGGTAAACCTGAACTCCAAGCTCTTCCGCAATTAAATTAGCTGTGTCGTAATCAATTTTTTCATTTAAAGTTACCATCACCCCGTTCATGATTAAAGTTTTTACAACATTTCCAGAAGGCCTACCTATGGTTTCAGCAAAATCTGCTACCGTCATAGTTGCTGGTAGATAAATTTTATCATCATTTTGAAGTTTGGCTGCTTTATCAGGGCGTAAAACTTTGGTAATTTCTAAAGCTGAATTATATGGAATGCGAGTATTTCTTCCAGCAAAACCGGGAATACTTTTAGAAGTTCCGGTGTCTCTAAGGTCGGAAACTGATACGCCTAAAATTTTTGCTAAGGTTGAAATATTCATAATCTAAAAAGTTGATTCTATAGTTAAAAGATGTCACAGAAAGGTGGTTTTTGTCAAAGTTGTTTCAAAACTCAAAAATTAAAAAAGCTTTACAAGAATTGGTACATGTATCTTTCTTTACATAAGAATTTTTACATATGGCGGATAATCAAAATTTTCCAAATACAAGCGCAAACCCAAACCAGGCACCATACCCTCAGCCTGTTCCATCAACACCAAGTTATACACCAATTGGGGCAGGTTCACCGCAGCCTGAAGTTGTAACCTCAAACAATCCTTTTGAAAATGGAAATGTTCAGCAAGCGAATAATACCGGAGCTACTTTTAATCCAAATATGTCGGGTCAAGCTTATCCAAATAACGCACAAAGTAATCCACAACCCGAGCCTCAGAACATTAATAGTTTTGCTTATGGGCAGCAACCTTCTGGAAATGTAAACCAGCCAGGCCAAGAATATATTGATTTGTCACCAGTGCAAGGTGCTGGCATTCCAGGTAACCAATATTTCCAGGTTGAAGGTCAAGCTACTCAGGTTCAGCCAACTAAGAACAAAGATATTCTAGGAAAATTTAACAAAATAGACCTTAAAAAATTACAAGATTGGGCCTTGAAGAAATGGTGGTTAATTTTACTTGTGGTTATAGCTTTAGCAGTGCTAGCCCTAGGTATATTTGCTATTCTAGCAAGACCTGTAGCACCTACTGGTCCATTTAATAATGTTGTGGGTGTAATTCAAGCCCCAGTTACTTCACCTGGTGGAAGCCCTAATACTTGGAAAGTAAAAATTACAAACAATGAAAAAGTAAATTTGGAAGATGTGGAAATTTCATTAAAATTCGATAAAGCTTTTAGATATACAAAATCAATCAACCCTGAACCAAGTGATACTTTAGGTACAAAATATACCTATAGCCAAATTGCTGGAAGTGGCCTTGGTACAAGTGAAGTTTTAATTCAATTTGAAGGCGTTTTAAACGGACAAATAGATGAAGAAACAGTAATGAGCGGTACAATTACCTACACACCTTCACCACTTAAAGGAACTGCAAATAATAGAAAATCTATCGCAATTTCAGCTAGCAAAACCAAAATTACAGCACCTGAAATTAAATTGCTACTTGTTCCTAGAGATCAAGAAGTTCAAAATGGCAGTGAAGCCCAAATTACGGCAACTTTTGAAAACACTTCCGGAAGAGAATTGAAAGATTTACAAATTAGAATGAACTATCCTGACAGAAATAGTTTTACCTATTCAACTTCCCAGTTAAATCTAGGCGGAGGAGCAAGCCCTAAAGATTCTCCGGATAATGGTAATAACATTTGGAATGTACCATCTCTACCTTCTCAAAGACAAGCCACTTTAACAATCGCTGGAATTCTTTCTGGGGCTGAAAATTCTAAACAAATATTTACAATGGAAATTTCCGTAAAAAATGGAGATACTTTCCAAGTTCTAGCCAATACTTCCAGAGACATTACTGTTAAATCTCAGCCATTAATAATTAGCACTTTAATTGAAGGAAGAGACTCTACTAAAATGTTTAAATCTGGGGAAACTTTAGTGGTTACTGTAAATTACCAGAACAAAAGTTCACAAACCTTGCAAAACCTAGAAATTCTTTCCTTCCTAGATGATCCTGCAAGTTTATTGGATTACGACACTGTTTCCTTTGTGGGAGGCTCTTCAGGAAATATTAGTAATAAAGTTATTCAATGGCGATCAAGTGGTAACCCAAGTTTCTTAAATGTTGTTCCTCAGCAAAAAGGAAGTGTAAGTTTTACTATTCGAACCAAAACTGGGGCAGCTTTCATAGCTTCAAAATTAAATCAGAATGCCTATACTTTATTGCCAAGAGCTCAGGCTAAATCAATTAATTTATCACAAATTGAAACAGCTGGAGAAATTTATAAAGCCCAAGGAGATCTAGAATTTACCCAAACCATAACCCAAAAACCAAACACTTCTGGAAACGCTAATCTTCGAACCTATACAGTAACTTGGACTTTGAAAACAAGGCAAAATAAAGTTAATGAAGTAACAATTGCAACTACAACTAATCTACCTCCGGCTAACGCTTGGAAACAGGCTAGTGTTTCACCTGCAAGCCTTTCTTCCCAAATTAGTTACGATGCTGCTATAGGTAAAATTATATGGAAAGCAGGCGATTTAGCAAGCTATACTGGTCTTTCAAACCCAGTGGTAAGTATTAGTTTTGATATGGAATATATTCAGGGATCCACAGCAAGTAATAAGCTGTTTGATATTCCAAATATTACTGGAGTAGACGATTTCACTGGTGAAAAATTTGTGCTACAAGGTCAGGCCGGTACAGCAAATTAATATGACAGATAAGCAAGGATTTATTCCCCAAAAAAATAGAAATGACCTTACCGCTCATTTTGCTAAGGTAGTAGGCAACAAAAAAGTAAGTGTTGCAATCGATGCAGCTAATTTATACTATGCCTCGAGTGTTAGTAAAATTAAGATCGACTACTTCCAAGTGGCTAATTGGTTCAAGGAAAATTGTGCCAGTGTAAATTTGAATTTTTATACCGCTTTCGACCCAGAAGATGCTAAGCAACTAGAGTTTTTTCAAGGCCTGGAAGCTGCAGGGTATAATGTAGTTAAAAAAGCCATTAAAGTCTTCGAGGATAGTAAGAAAGGTAATATGGATATTGAACTTGCCGTAGATGCTATTGTTCAGCAAGATTCATATGAAATTCTTATTTTACTAAGCGGCGATGGTGATTTTACCTATTTAATTTCAGCACTAGAAAAACTTGGAAAGCAAACTATTATTCTTGGAATTGGAGGTTTTACCTCTTATGAATTACACCAAGAAGCAGGAAGATATTTCTTCTTAAATAGAATTAGCCATGTTTGGAGGAAATTCTCTAGCAAAACTCCTGAATTAACTTTGCCTATTGATAAAACTGAGCAAGAAGAAGGTGTAATTATTCTGGAAAATTTGAATCAAGCAAAATCAAGTTACAATCAGTTTGCTGGTTTTGAAAATATTCCTGCCAAACTAGAAAAAACCAAGAAAAATAAAGATGGTGAAATTATAGCTAATTTTCCACAACCTGAACAAATTACGGCAAAGCCAAGAACTGCCTCTAAACCAAAGGTAAAGGAAGAAATCACTCCAAAAGAAATCACATCTGCAAGCAAAACATTGAAAAACAATAGTCCAAGACAGCCCAGAATATTGAAGAAAAATGAGACTTTAAATCCAGCACTTTCTCCAAACATTAAATCTCTGAATAATAGAGAGGTGGTTGAAGAAAAGAAATCTGGGGAAATTAAAATTCCCAATATCGCCAGAATTAATGCCGAAAATAGAGTAGTTAGGAAAAGCCAAAACTCCAGTAAAGAAGCTCAAAACCCAGTCACCCCAAAAGTAATTGTAAAAGTTAAACCACCACAAGCCACAAAAACCAAGCCCAACAAACAAGCAGATTCGGGAAATAAAACTCCAAATTCGTCCCCCAATCAACCTAAATACCCATCTCCAGCTCGACCAGCAAACCAGCCTAGGATAATTTTAGATTAAGAAATTTTTAGATACACAATCGACGACTCAGTTTTATTATCGTTAGTAAACCCAAACAGAAACTAATTATTCCTATCTCCACTCAATCAAATTGTCTTGATTAATTTGTTTGGTACTCCAATACACCTTAATTCTTCCTAAACTAATGGTTTTGCGGTGTAAAACTGTGCCTTCTGTCCACCTATTTTTCTTATTCAAAGATCCAGATTTCCCTGAATCTAAAGCTTGAAAAAATTCTTGTGCAAAACTAAGTATCAATATTCTTTTTGTGAGGGTAATTTTTAAACCAGTTTGAGTATTTGCTTTGTTAAAATGTTTGGCTAATTTATCTTCAACTTCTAAAAGGGCAATTCTATTAAAATCTAAATTGGATTTATTTAGGCTATTTACTTGGTATTTTAACCTTATAGTTTGTGCATTACTTTGTTTGATTAAATCAAACTGAGAGGGAAGAATAAGCCCATTTTCAAAGCGTTTTTCTCTGGCTCTGCGTACATAGTTGGAAAGTGTGGTGTCGGTTACCATTTCCAAGGAATACATCTGTGGATACCATCTAATAAAATATTTTTGACTTGCTCTTTCTAAAAAGTTGTTTAAATCGGCCCACATTTCTTTACCAACTAAATAAATACCCACTAAAGATACAATCCCTTCTATGCTGCTTAATTGATTTGGCCTGAATATGTAAAAAAAGGTGGTTATTAAAGCGCCTAAACCTAATCCAAACACTTTGCTTCCTGAAGGTATAATCTTCCTGTAAACCGATTTCTGGCCGTCGTTTATATCCTCCCAATAATCGTTAAGAGGAGAGAAATTAAAATTTTGGCTGGAAATTAATTTACTGTATGGATAAATTGTAATATCAATATCTACTTCTGAAAAATGCTTTAATTCTTTGGCATTTTTTAATTCTAAAGCATAATTAGAACTATCCAATTTATTAATTTCTAAGATTCCATTTAACCATTTCCATTTATTATTTGTACTCATAATTAAAATTTTAATACTTAGATTGATTGTGAAATTATTGTTCTAACTGTTTCTTTTGGCCGATTCTATAAGTTTTATTGCATCTTCAAAATCCATGGCGGCAGTTATTTTACCGTTGTTGATGAACAAAATTTCGTCTGCATCTTTAATGGTATTTAACCTGTGGGCAATTATAACCTTGGTTGTCTTTTTTGGAAGTCTTGAAATAATTTTGTTTAACCAAAGCTCGGTTACAGTATCAATATTGGCTGTAGCTTCGTCCATAATCAATAAACTTGGTTTTCTAAGTAAGATTCTGGTGAAAGCAACCAGTTGTTTCTGACCTAAACTAATGTTTTCAGAATTATTCGAAACCTCTGTAGCAAGACCCTCAGGAAATCTTGTTAACACCTCATCTAATTCTAACTCTTTAAGCATATTGGAAAGACCTTCTAATCCAGCAGCTTCAAGTTCAGGATAACCATACATTAAATTATCGCCAATTGTTCCTGTGAATAGAAAAGGTTCTTGCAAAATATAACCAAAATCTTCAGCTAATTGATATGGCTGAAATGTTCTTATATCTACATTCTTAAATTCGACAACTCCTTCAGTTGGATCGAATAATCTTACCATTAAACCTGCGGTTGTGGTTTTACCTCCACCAGTTGGCCCAACCAGGGCATAAGTTTTACCTTCCATTAACTTTAAGTTAACATTTTTAATTATAGTTTGTTCGGGCTTATAACCAAAACTAACATTTTTAAACTCTAGAATTTCTTTGTTATTATTTAATTTTTCAGACATAATTATTTTTCTAAAATTACTAAGTTGCTTTCTAGATTTAATATTTCTCTAACCCTACTCCAAGCGCCTAATGAAGACTGAATATTTCCCCAGATTGAAGCTAAAATTCTAAGCGGGCTGTAAAGTGAATTGGCGTAAGCCACAAAACCCACTAATAAACCAATTTGAATTTGATTATTTTGTAATTGCCATGCTCCGAAACCTAAGACAGAAACCAAGGCTATGGAACTTATAACATCGTAAATTGGTCTAAATACGCTGTTTAAGAACTCTGCTCTTTGACCCATTTTTTCAACTTCTTTAATTTTGGCTGTAAGCTTTTCTTCAAAATATTGTCTTCTATCAAAAGCAACAATTACACGGAAATTATCTAAATCGCCCTGAACTTCAGAAGTTAATTCACCAAGCTTGGCTGAATAGGCTTTGCTGTAACTTTCAACAAAAGGTGATACAATTTGGGTGATAATTATTATTGGAATAAGGAAGAAAAGTGTAACTAAAGCCAGTTGAAAATTTAGGAATAGAATAAAAATTGCTATACCAAGAACGCTGGTAAAGTTTCCCAGAAATCTTAAAATACTTTCAGAAAGAAGTTGATTAAGTTTGTCTGCATCGTTATTTATACGGCTGGTTAAATCTCCGCTTTGGTTTTGATTAAAAAAGGCTAGGGGCAATTCTTGAATTTTTCCAAATAGTTTAGTGCGAAGGGCAAAAAGGGTATTTTGGGCCACTGCACCGATAACTCTGGTTTGGAAAAAGCTGGATAAAGTTGAAACAATATATACTGAAAATAAAATTAAAACATAACCAAATAATTCGGAAATATTGTTATTTTTAATTGGCCCATCAATAACTCTGGAAATTAAATATGGATTTAAAATATTGGCCACAGCACCTAAGCCTACAAGAATTAAGGCAAAACCAAGTTTAAATTTCTCAGGTTTTAAAAATTCCCAAAACTCTAACCAGTTGGTACTAAGTTTATCTAGTCCAAGGTTTTCATTATCTTTTTGCGTAGTTAAATTATAATTCATATTAGTCTTCTGTTGATTGTTGGCTGTCCCAGATTTGTCTGTACTCAAGAGAATTTTCTAGAAGTTTTTCATGTTTCCCGGCTGCAATAATCTCGCCTTCCATAATTAAAATAATCTGGTCGTAATCTATGACTGGTTCAATTTTTTGGGTAATATTTACTAAAGTTAAATCGGGATAATTTGTTTGTAAACTTTTCTGAATTGTCTGCTCGGTGGCTAGATCTACTCTGGCTGTAAAATCATCTAACAATAAAATCTTAGGGTTAATGGCTAAAGCCCTAGCTAGCATTAAACGCTGTTTTTGACCACCAGAAAGATTGCTTCCTCTTTCACTAATAATGGTTTTTAATCCATCGGTTAAACTGGCTACCAAATCTTGTAATTGGGCGGTTGAAATAATTTTGTTTAATTCTTGTTCAGATATATTCCCTTTTAAGGTTATATTTTCAAGAAGGCTGGCCGAGAAAATTAAACTATCCTGAAAAACTAAACCCATCTGAGAATACAAACTATTTGGTGACCACTGAGAAATATCTTTTCCATCAATTAAAATTTGGCCACTGGTACTTTTTTGCAAAGCGGTAAGTAGGTACATTAATTGGGTTTTCCCAGAACCAGTTGGCCCTAAAATAGCAATTCTTTGCCCTGGCTTAAAATCTAAATTAATATCTTTAAGAACTAACTTATTCTTAATTTCCAAGTTTACATTTTTGAATTGAACCTCACCTTTTATTTTTCCAGAATATTCTCCTGTTGAATAATCAGTTTCAGAATTGGTAATTTCATTAATTCTTTTTAAGGAAACCACCGCCCTAGAAGCCGTGGATGAAATGAAAGAAAGCAAGAAAATTGGAGTAATTAACAAAGAAATATAGCTTATAAACGCTGATAACTGACCAATACTTAATTCTTGTTGCACAACCAAATTACTTCCAAACCACACAATGGCTAAAGTTGCCATGTTGGAAAGAAAGTTCACAATTGGAATTAAAGCCGCGAATGAGTAGGCAATTTGTAAATTTAATTCTTTAGAAACTTTACTTGCTGAATTAAACTTATTAATTTCGCTTTTCTGTGAGTTTAAAACCCTGATTAAACCTGCAGCTACTATACTTTCATTAATAATTCTATTTATCTTATCTAAATTTGCCTGAGATGCCCTAAATAATTTTCCAATTGTTCTGAAAATAAAACTAAAAACTAATACAATTAAAGGAATAATTGATAATACCCATAAAGCTAAATACCAGTTCAAGTTAATTAAGGAAATTACTGAACCAACTAACAATAATACTGCAGAAAAAGTTGTGGTTACCCCTTGTGAAACCAAATCGCTAAGGGTTTTTGCATCGGAAGTGAAGTTACTTAAAATTTTTCCTGTAGTTTGCTGACCTATAAATTGATTGCTTTGTTTGGCCAATTTCCTTGCCATTTTAATACGAATATCAGCGGCTACTTTTTCGGAAAGCCTGGAAACTGCAAAACCTTGAATAATAGTAATGACAAAAATTACCACGGCTATTGAAACAATTTGAATTAGAATAATTTCACCCCCGTTTAGATTGTTTTGTTTATATAAATCTAAAGCCTGACCGGTTAATCTTGGTTCAAGCAAGTTTCCCAAACTACTAATAAAACTTATTATAAAAAGCCCAGCTATCCATTTTTTGTATGGGCTTAAAAAGCTGATTATATTTTGTTCTTTCGGTTTAGAATCGTTTGATATTTTACTATTTATTTTTTTATCTTCCTCCATAATTTATATTGATTAATCAAATAAAGAATTGCTGTGCAAAAAGCTAGTTGTCAATCAAAATGAACAACTTTTAGTGCATACTTAAAATTTGGTGTTAAACCTTAAATTCTGCAAGCCGCCCTGTTGCCATAACCAAATTTCTATGCTTAAACTATAAAAGTTAGGCAATTCGCCTTCATAAACTTATCCCTAGGAGGGAAGTATGAATAGAAAGAATTTACCACTGTGGTTATTATTTCTTCTTCAATTTTCTTTGATTAGCTGTACTAGCAATATAACTACCTTACCAGATCAAAAGGTAAGCACTCCACCTACTCAAGAGCAGGCGACTACTGCAAACGAGAAAGCGAAGACGGATGCCTCAAAAATTGACCCTAAGGCAACATCAAGTAGCAATAGTGTCTATAAGCCAGTTGATCCTGGTGTGGAAAAGTGACTTAAAGAAACAAACAGGGTGACAAAAATACTACCTTAGCTCATAATTACAAGGTTTATTAATATTAAACTGAGATACTATGAGTTCAGAACCTAAAAAATACACAAAACCATATAAAAATTGT
>JBILXY010000002.1:0-91975 GCA_044378055.1 Bdellovibrionales bacterium
TTTTCTAAGTATTTAAATTGCCTATCAGATAAATCTGTACTGTATGTCATAGTAAACCTACAGGACTCTATTTGATAGGTATTTTTGTCTAGTATTATTTTTAGTTAGGAGATTGGCGACAGGTTCAAAACATAACTTGCTAAACTTAAAATTTTGTGTTGTTTTTAAATTAACTTCATTATAGGGGAAACCGTGATAACAATTTGGGAAGACGGACAACTGTTTATTTATGGAAAGACAGTTTTTTATAAAATAAACCACAAAAAAGGTATAGCTATTATTTCTCTCTACCCAGATGTTGTAGTAGCTGAAACAAGTCATGGGAGTATTACTCTCCCAGGTAATAAGGCTTTGGCAGGTATGGATCTTGATTACCTTGTATTTAATCTGGCAGATTTAAATATTCCAAGCGCTGAAAACACAAATTGTGATATCCTTATATATCGCAATGAAAAATTATTTGGACTTTCAGGTATGATCCAATCTGCTTTAACTATCTAACTACCCTTTATCAACTAATGATTTAGGGTATTTTCTTTATACGAAGTCAATAAGAATTTATTTTTTAAACTTAGCAGAATGCATAAATAGATTGTTGACATTCCCTTGTTTTTGGGTATTTATAGGTTATTATGGAAATAAAAAGTAAACATAATAGTAATAATCAAATCCTAATTCTTTGTGGCCCTAGCGGAAGCGGTAAGGGAACTTTAGTTCGGCATTTACTTGAAACCCATGAAATTTTCTCTCTTTCAATTTCTTGCACCACAAGGCAGCCAAGAAAAGGCGAGGAAGATGGTAAGGAGTATTATTTTATTTCTTTGGACGAATTTAAGAACAGAATATCCAGTAACCAATTTGCCGAGTTTGAGTCAGTATATGAGGGAAAACTTTATGGAACCTTGAAAGCGGAGATAGCCAGAATCCACAGCTTAGGTAAAATTCCAGTTTTCGATATTGATTATGTTGGCGGTTTAAGCCTTAAAAAATTGTATCCACAAGCTATAGATATTTTTTTACTTCCACCAAATCAAGCAATTTTAGAACAAAGACTTCGGGGTAGAGGAACAGAAACCGAAGAGGAAATTCAAACCCGTTTAGCCAAAGCCAACCTAGAAATTCAGCACCAAAACGAATTTACTTATAAACTGGTAAACAACGAATGGGAAAGCACCATCGTTGAATTAGACAAGATTTTGAGTAAGACCGGGATAGTTTTATAACTTTTTTTGAGCAAAGATATACCCGCCTTATAGACGGGGTTTAATAATTTTGTAGTATAAAAGAATACTTATTTTTTTGTGGCAAAAACAAAAACAACAAATATTCCATAGAAAACAACAAGGGAACCACACAGAATTTTTAATGATTCTCTAACCGTTTCAGTGGGGGCAAATAGGGATGCTACGCCACTAATAACAATAAAAATTATTATCAGAGCTTTAAAATTTCCAGGGGACATCATCATTTCTCCACTAATATACTGCTAAACAATAATTAGCCTTTCAAGTTTATTTAAATCATGTCAAAAATATTTGTTGATTGAAATTATAACAAAATAAAAAGCACCCATTTCTAGATGCTTTTCTTATAAGTTATTTAACAATTATAGGACAATGTTCAACTGCCTCCGTAAATATCAACATCGCACCATTGTCATCTTCGATAGACACAATTTCAACAGGATCCTCTTCCCGTTGATTGTGTTTCTTCAGTTCTTCTTCTAAATTTAGCTCATTACCAACCAGCGGATCTTTTTCTAAATTAATTGTAATTTCTACTGGAACTTTCCAAGAAATTTTATAGGGATCGCGGGTATCAGTTTTTTGAATTGTTACGATGACTGTTACTTGCACAATTTGTAATATATACAACAAATACATCAATACACAGATTTTCGCGTTTGTAAATACTATCTTGAAACTATGAAATTATTCCATAAATTAAGGCCTGTCTTTCAACAGGCATTTTATAGTGGTACATATGGAATTGGTGAAAGCTCGACTATAATAGTTTTGCGGTCAACAATTGTGATTTCAAGTATTCCTACAGGTTGATCACAGCGTATTCCTTTACTCGCCATTTCATTGGAGATATCCAGAACAGTGTTAATGTTAGGGATATCACCCTCTTTAGCAAAGTTAATTTCTGGGGGAGTGTGTGGATTATTCCAATTTTCAATTGGTACTTTCACAAAATATTTTAACGGCCCTTTCGCCATTGTTTGCACCGAATACAACCACTAAGTTATGCACAAAATTATTGTATTGTAAATTAGTTATCAAACTTGGTTTAGTAGATTAAGTATGCTTCTACTTCACCATAATTCCAAACTCATCACGCAGTTCGCCGATGGTTTTATGCATTAGCTTTTCTGTTTCAAGCACTGGCCATTTTTTCTTCATTCTAAAGGAAATATATAGGCAGTAGGGAATATACCAAAGGTGCAAAAACATGGTGGAAAAAACTCTCCAAAAACCAAGTCTTTTAAGAATATCAAAGGGTTCTTTGTTAATTTCGTTATTAGAAACCATGGCAGAATATTCCTTCAATGAAAGGTTTACACACAAAAATGTTGTAATTTCAACCCTAAATTCCCCTTTTAAATTAGTGCTGCAACCAAAAACCACATGCATAATATCATGCGACTTCATAGTTTCTTGCTGAATTTTAGAAGGATATTTGTTCCAGCGGGTAAAAACAGGGTTAAGATTATAATGTTCTTCCAAAGCCTTTTCAAGCGTAAGGTGATTTATTGCAGAGGTGTAGAAAGTGTTGTGGTCTAGAGACATTTTAGCTTGTTTGGATGAGTTTATTTTCAAAAAAATTTTTTATTATTTTAATATGTTTAAGTCAAAATATTTGTTTATATTATCTACTTTTGCAAAAAAATTCAATATCTAAAACCGTTTAGCCCAGCCTTGTCTGTTTATTTTGATAAACCTTATAATATTCAAAATAATTAGAAGTTCCTTTACGATGTCTAAAATTTGATCATAGTTAGTGGCTTTCATGTATATTTTAGGGTCGAATAAATTTACTGGAGCTGGTGATAGTTTATTGTTGTCGGTTGGTTTCCAACTAAAAAATATTTTCTGATCATTTACAATCAAAGTAATCTTTTGGTTATATCTTTGGTATAAATCTAGTAAATAGTCCATAACCGCGGGATTTAAAATAAACCTGGCAAAAACTTCGTCATTACTGTAAAAATCGTAAATTTCAGCTAATCTTGGACTTTCTAAATTTATTTTAATTAATTCTGGATATTTTCTGAATTTGGTTTTTTCTACAATATGCAAAATACCTCCGTTTGCTGAGAAATTAAGTTCAGCAACCCCCAACAAACCACTAAAAACACTTGGCTTAGCGAAATTTAAATCAACACCGGATTTGTTTTCCTGAATAGTCACCTCAGACATTTCAAATGGCATTCCTTCAATGTTGGTAATAATTAAATCTTCCCCATGAATAGTGGTATTTTCATTAAAATCTATATCCAAAATACCAGAAGATATTATAGTCTTTTCCTCTAAAAACCTATCGGGGTAAAAAGACATTCCAGGAAAAATTGCATGAAATAGTGGCTGAACAATCTCGGTTTTAAATCTTTTTCTATATGGTTTTGGCCCGTAATAGACCATTACAAAACAAATACCAATAAGATATAAAAAGTTAAAATTATCCATTTCTGGATCAAATATACCCATTAGAAGAAATATTAATGATAAAACTAAACCAAAATAGCCTGCAAATTTGCCTGTATTCCAAATAAGTTGCCTGTAATTTTCTAGTTCAAGTAACTTTTCCTGAAAATGGATTTTTATATACTCTTCAATTTGTTTAAAGTACTCATCGTTATTCATAAATATATTAAAACAAATGTTTTGGATTTAGCCTAACTTGCAGGCGTTTTTGCAGGGCTAAAGTTCCTATTGTTTGGCGAAGATTACTAAATTTGGTGTATCCTTTGGGAAATCTTATCAATATGTGGTAGGAAAACATATTTTTTCTTTTTAAAAACCGCGCAGGGTAGGGCGAACCTACTTCAATTTCTGGTAATTCATCTTTAATTGTTGTAATATAGTTTTTAATATCTTGAATTATGGAAAGGGCTTTTGGCTTATCTTTTTCCTGGGAAGTTATTAAAAGCAGATTATAAAAAGGTGGGAATTTGTATTTTTCACGAAGATTCTTTTCGGTATCCAAAAAAGTTTTGTACCACTGCGAAACAGTTTGATGCTGGGGATGAATAGAGTTTAGCTTCAACAGATCTTGGAAAAAAATATTTTCAGGGTTGTAGGTATCAAAATATATCGTAGCTGTTTTGTTTACTTTAGAAAAAACCTCGGCCAATTGTTTGTATGTGTCTTCTTGAACCAAATAATCTGGGCTGGCCAGCAAATTATCTGCTTGAACAAATACAATATTATTGAACCTAGAATAATCTAGAAGTGGATCAAAAACCCTGGTGGTTGCTACATTTTCTTGCTCAACCAAAGCTTCCAAGGTTTCACTTAATATGTTAAGTTTAGATTTATTGGGAGTAATTTGAATTTGAAAACCAATTTGAGCTTCGTTAAAACCAAGAATTTCCTCATCTAATAGGCCTTTTGGGGCAGAATTTACCTCAGTTTTTGCAGCATCCCCTTTCATCCAAACAGGGGTAGGGGACTTACTTCCAAAATTGAAGGTTTCAGCCTTGCTTAACATGTTCAAAGTATTTACCAACTCATCAATTCCTGCATACATTGAAGAAATATTCTGGCTAGAACAACTAGGGCATTTGTTCGGGTAAGTATAAAAACTTTGGCACTGGTGGCAAACTAATTCCATTCTATAACTTGAAGTTCTATAAGTTACCAAATTTGCATCACAGTTCTGACACTGAAAATTATGCCCACAGTCCTTACACCGTGTTAACTGAAACAATCCTTTTCTTGGGTGAATATATAAGGTTGGCATTATTTTGATTTTAGAGGGTATTTGTGAGTCTGTCATCCTCTGAATTTATTTCAGGATCTAAAACTCAACACTGCAGAGAAGTATAAACTTGTGAGTATACAACATGATTTTGGAGACTAGGAGTCTCCGCTACGGCCTATACATTTTATAATCACATCCAAGCCCAAACTGGTCAAATTGACTGTTGAGAAAAAGTGTGTTTATTTTATAAAAGTATATAGTTTATACTATATAGCCAACCGTTGAAAACCATAGGAAAGTCATGGATAATTATTATAGTATTGATCCTGTTGGAAGAATTATTTTGCTCAACAGAAGAAAAAATGTTTTCAAACTTCATGATGTAACACTCGCACCATGTCCAGATGACAGTGTTCCACTAGTTGATGAATACACCGCCCTGCTGGCTTCCGTTCAAGCGACAATGATGTATTTAATCTACGTCGCAACAAGCGGTGAGGATAAAAACTCAGAGTTTGTTGAAGTAGAGGGTGTGCGACACGAGTTAACAGTTTTGTCTGAACAGACATTTCAGCAAATGTTTGGGCAAGTGTCCTCGGAAACTTTAGCCTTTATCTAGCTAAAACTTCTTCAATTCAAGTTTAAATTCTCTCAAGCTGATCTTGAGAGTTTTTCATTGGGCGGTTTTGTTTATCCTCACCCAAGCCCAAACTGGTCAAATTGACTTTTGAGAAAAAGTGTGTTTAGAATATATAGGAAATTGTATTGAATGAGAATATCTAAAAATGGATAGAACCAATTCTAAACCAGATGACACTATAGCTGTCATCCTGAACATTGTTGCAGCGCCGCCCGAAAACTCAACCAAAACAGAAATAAGTTTTGAGAGAGGCGAAAGTATCCAATTGGATGGAGTACTAAACGAAATACAGATACGAATGAACGCGATCTTTATCAATGCCCAAAAGGCTGTCGATGTTAGCGTTGATCGTAACATAGTTGCGAATGTACGCTATATTTAATTTTTTTAAAAGCTCTCAGCTTGTGTTGAGAGACTTTTTTCTTTTAGGAAAGTTTTAATATCCGTTGTTTTTTAGATCTTTAAACTTGTTTTACAAGAGCTCACTTTAGGTTGGGATATAATATTATTGACAAAATATTCACACCAAGTTAAACTTCAACTTATAAACATCAACTTCAACTTTGAATATGACTACAATTACAGCTGTTGAACTTCGTAATAAATTGGAAGAAATTATTGATTTAATCAACAAAACAGGCGATGAAATGATATTAACTTATCGCGGAGGAAAACAAATAAAACTTTCACCAGTTACTAAACCTAAAAAAACTAAAGGTCAGAAGGCTTTGGAATATTTTAATTCCCCAGAGTATATCGAAAAACTAAAAACCTATAATTTAGATATTCCAGAATTGGACGAAAAAAACCCGGCGCAAGAAAAAATTAATATTAGAAATTTAAAGCTTGCTAAATATGAATAGTTGCTTACTTGATGCGAATATTGTTTTAGACTTTCTAAACAGAAGAGAAAGATATTTAACATGTTTAGAAATTGTACAAAATTACGATAGGCTTTATATAACTGCCAACTCGTATTTAAACATTGTCTATTTATTAAGAAAAACCAATAGATCAAAAAAGGATATTATTGAAGAAACTAGATTTTTAGAAATTTTAGATACAACTAAAAAGTTAATTCAGGAAGCTTTGCCAATTGCTTTAAAGCCAGATGATATTGAAGACTGCTGCGAAATTTTAACAGCCAAGGCAAACAAACTAGATTTTATTACTGCCGATGAAAAATTGTTCGAAAATTATAGTAAGGTTTATAAAAGGATAGTTTTGGCTAAATAATCTGTTGGGAGACTAGGAGTCTCTGCTACTAGGAGAATTTGTTATGGATTTGTTGTTTGTGCTAAATCGGCGAACCTTACGGAGGGGAAATTGCTTTGGTAATATAAATCTGATTGAAACCCTGAAGCCAAAAGATACACTGTTTCACGAGAGTCAAAGTATAATCCGCCTTGTTCTTGTATATGCATTGAATTACTTTCGTCTGCTAAAATTATTGCTGAAATTTTCGAATATGGTAAAAATAAACCGGCCCTGGTTGTAAAATACACTTTTTTCTTTGAATTTTCATCATTATCAAGCAAAATGCTTTTAATTGCAATTTTAGACTGTTTATCTTTCCCAGAAGTAAAAGTATATACATCTATATCTGAAAACTGCTTTAAATTGATTCTGTGAAGCCAACTTTTTAAAAGTTTAATTTCAGGAAATATAATTAGTGTATTTTTATACTCTACGTTTCGTATAAGGTACATTATACGCAGTACAATATCTATATCCCCTTCAACTTCAGAATTTTTGTTTGATAAGTACTGTAATTTAGGGACAAACTGGTTATTTTGGTTTTTGTTGTCATCATGGTTGACCACATGATTGGCGACGCGGTGGTCGCCGCTACTATTATATTTTTTTGCTAGAATTTTCCAATCTGCTTTGGTTAATAAATCTAAACTTTCAAGAGCTGCTTCTAGAACCCGGTTTAAATTGCTGAAATTATTAAAAGCGAAGCTTTTCCAAAAATTTAAATTTTCATGTTGAAATTGAAAAGGTAAAATATTTGCAATGGGTTTGATTTCGTATTTTGGTAAAGTGGAAATTTCTGGTTCAGAATTGTTTGTGTTTGATTTAGAACTCGGCCCTACTACCCCCAAGTCTGAAGACTTGACCCCTAGATAGGGGTATTTTTCGTTGTCGATATTTTGTGGATTCTGAATATCGATGCTACTTTCTTCGTTTGGCGACGCAGCTTGATCGGTTTTTTGAGTATCTACCCTACTCTGCTGGAAAATTACACCTTTTTCTAAAGAATTGCGAATTGGAACTTCAACTAGTTGACCTATAGGTAGATTTTCTTCTGAAGAATAGGTTAAAAAGCTGATTGGTAAAAGCTTTTCGGTTAATACAGCATAGTGATACATTACCCAAATTGTTGGTTTTTAGGTGTTATTTGTCAAAGTTTATTCTACTTTCGTAAATATAGCTTTATATTTCAATTTTATTTACTTTCCACTTAAGGATTTTTCCAGAACTTTAACTATTTCTGTTTTTGGCCCAGCTCCACCGTTTATTCCAGACATAGTAATTAGATTATTTTCATCGTATGCAACTAAAATAGCAATTAAACTATTATGTACTGTTTCATTCCTAAATATTGATCTGAAATTCTCTGGCTGCTTTTGGGTATACTTATAGATAATATTTGTTGCAATATTGTTTAGAATAGCAGACTCTTGCTTTTCTGGTTCCAACTCATAAATATTAACATTGCTGGCATTCTCAGAGGCTAACCAGTTTTGAGTATTCTTAATATTAGTATACCCGATTTTATTCAGAATTTCGTCTAGCTTTGCTTCTGTGGCTTCCATAGATTCTTGGCTAATTCCACCTTTTGGCTTTTCTATTTCGTTGTCCCCAACTTCTTTTAATTCTTCAACTTCAATCTTCTTAGGTTTTTCTTTTGTTTCTAGCGGGTATGCTTGTTGAAGTTGTGCACCCAAAGTGATTTTATTGTAATCATAAATACTACGCTCTTTGTTTTTATTGATCTGGAACAACATTCTATTAATTGTAGCCACAATTTTTTCATCTTTTATGTTTAAATTTTCAATATAATCTTCAAAGTCCCATTCTGGATTACTTAAATATGGTTCAATTCTTACATCATACAAATCAGCCCTTTCATTTGTATCTAGTTCTCTTTGCTTTGCTTCAATTTGAGCTTTGTAAGGGCCTAGGTTTAATATTGTTTCTCTATCCAGTTCTTTATTTGGTCTTTGTTTCTGAAGTTTATCAATAAGTTCGTCTTTAAAAGCTTCTAAAGCATTATTTTTCTTGACTTGTATTTCTAAAGCTATTTCTTCATAAGCTTTAAGATTATAGTCCTTCTCTTTTTTAGCTTTGAAACTTTCATACTGTGCCACAATTTGATCTGCTAGGGTTTTGTATATGAAGGCTTCAGCTGCTTCTGGTTTATCTAACTTTTCAATTCCTTCATCAATAAATTTTGGATTTAATTCTAGATTTACCTTGCCAAAAACCTCGTTAAATTGTTTTGTATAATCTGACTTAATTTTTTCTTGCTTTTCTTTCTCAGCTTTAATTACATATTCATTATAATTTTGAATTAATTTGTCTTGCAAGCTTAATACTTTTTCGTCTCTATAATCTATACTAATACCACCAGAAATAACAGAGTTGAAAGCTTCTTTGTAATAACTGCTTAAATCTTTTGTAACTTCTAAAGTTTCAGCAAAATTTGCGTCTAATTTACTTTCTTCTATGGCTTTTTTAATTGATTTTATAAGTGTTACATTTCTTCCTGGTTTTACATCTCTGTTTTTAAATAATTCTAAAATATTATCATTTAACTTTGAAATATTAATTTCTTTACTATCTTCAACTTCCAAAGAAATGGATGGTTCTGGTTTTATTTCATCTTTCTTATCTTTATCTACATCAACTAAATCTGAGATTTTACCATCAACTGATATAGTCGGTTCTGTTTTTTCAATTTCTGGAGGTTTTACATTTTTAGGTGTATCTTGTAAATTTAATTCAGCAAGGTTGTAAACTTTGCGAACCCCTTCTTTGTTGAAGCATAGAATGTTACCTGCATTATCTTCTAGTAAGGCGTAAAGACCATTAAGACCATTAATTTTTTTACCAATATAATCTTGTTTTGTTGCCTCTCCTACACCCTCGTCTTGTAATTTTGCTGCTGCTGCTTTAAACATTGCTAATTCATCTTCGGTAACAGAATCTTGTTTTTCATTCCATAATTTAATTTTAGCAGAAAGGATAGAAGCAGAAACTTTATGCTCTTCTGGATTAGTAATGAACATTGACTTACTCCCATTAAGACCTATATATCTTGCAATATTTGTAGGAGTATTAGAAGGGTTTTCCCAACCTAATTTGTCCAAAGCTAAAATTATAAGTGAATCTGCTTCTTTTTGATCTTTCGGTAAATTTTCTTTTAATTGTGTGAGAAGTGAGTGAATGGTTGAATCTAATTTACTATCAAATTCATAGGCAACTAATTTTAATTTCCAATTTTTGTGTTCTTGTTTTCTTATTGCCAACAAAAACTTTCCCAATTCAGACCGAAGTTCAGAATTTTTAGTAATTTTGATTAATCCTAAAAGTGTATTAAATTTTTCTCTTTTGGATGAATCTTCTTTATCATTGGCTAATTTCTTTTCAATGTTTCCATCAACCATTTTATTTAATCTATCTTTTAGCATTCCAAACTTATCATTTAATTTTCCTAATATTGTTTTTTTGGTAGGTTGAGAATTAGGTGGTTCGGTTGGAGCAGCAAGGTTTATATCATTAGTTTCAGGTTCTTCAATACGAGGAACTAATATTGTTTTTGGAACTTTGGTTTCTGGAATATTAAATCTTGCCGCCCTAATTTTCTCTGCTTCTTCATATTGATTAAATCTATAGCCATCTGAAGTATTAGCTGAAGCAGATAATACTTTATCGGCCTTATTGCTTATAGCATTATTAATTCTTGCTGTTAAATCTGGATTGATTGGTGTAGCTGATGATTCAACATCTTGTACAACTTTAGCTTCAATTGTTGTATGAATTTTTGGATTTTCTAACATATTTTATTGATGGTTATTTTTTAATTAATTACACTTGGATTATAGCACATTGTTTGTGTATTGACAAACTTGTTAGTTAAGGCTTATTAGTTCAATAACTATGGACTTTCCAGGAATTCAACAACATGTAATTTTAGCACCCTACACCACCTGGGGAATTGGTGGAGAAGCTGAATTTTTTTTGGAAGCCAAAACCAGCGAGGAAATTATCGAGGCTGTGAAGGTCGCTAAACAAAATGGCCTTAAATTCTATATTTTAGGGAATGGTTCTAATGTTTTAGTCCCTGATGAAGGGCTGAAGGGCTTCGTGATTGTTAATAAAACTAAGGGGATTGAAGTTTTGGGGGGTGGTAATCTTGGCGATTTAGATGACTTGGAAGACAAGGAGACGGCGAGCATCTCCCCTACGGCGGTGGTTCCGCATCGGCATAATGAAACTGGGGATGAGAATTTTTTGAAATTTGCTGATTTAGATTATGTTGAAACTGGCGAAATTAAACAAGTTAAGTTCGATTCCGGGGTGGATATTGGCTTTGCCATAGCTTGGTGTTTAAAAAATAATTTGTCTGGTTTGCAGTGGTATGCAGGAATTCCAAGCACAATGGGAGGTGCTTTGTTTAACAATATTCACGGTGGAACCCATCATTTTTCGGAAAGATTTGCTTCGGCCCAGATTATTGATGAAAACGGGGAAATAAGGCAAGTTAGTGCTGAATTTTTTAATTTTGGGTATGACCAGAGTGTGTTAAGGGAAAAACCTGAAATTATTGTGTTATCGGTAACTTTAAATTTGTTTGAAGGCGATGTGGAAAGATCTAAATTGGTTGCCATGGACTGGCTTCGCAGAAAGAAAATTCAACCTAGAAAAAGCTGTGGTTCAGTTTTCAAAAACCTAACTGAAGAGGATAAAACAAAGCTAAACTTGCCTACCCCAAGTGCTGGTTATGTTGTAGATAAGCTTTTAGGAATGCGTGGTTACAGGGTTGGGAACATGCAAATTCCAGAAACCCACGGAAATTTTATAGTAAACCTAGGCGGTGGAACAGCGGCGGAAACCTTAGAGATTATCCACAAGGTTAAAAGCGAGGCCTTGGAAAAGTTAGGTTTGGTTATGGTTGAGGAGGTTAAGATTATGGGCAGAGACTAATTACGCTGTTACCCTACTCCTTTTTGTTTCCAGTTTAGATAGTGTTCTTTTAAGTCTTGGTTTTGGAATAATTGCACTGTTTTGCTGTCTATAAAGGCGGTTAAAGATTCTGTAAAAGTATTTTTTGAAACCTGTTGCGACATTACATTTTCCTTGATTAATTCTAATTCGTCTTTATTTTGAAGTATATATTCTTCAAGGCTTGGCTGAATTAAATCGTGTGGGAAAAGGTGTTTTAATAGCAAATACAAACTTGCCAAACCCTTCCCATAGTTTTCATTTATTAAAGAAGCTACTAAACTTTGCCACACAAGCAGGCTAGATTTATCCTTATTTTCAATAATGTGATTAACTTCCTGGAATTCAACAATATTATCGGCTTTTTGAGCAGTGTGTAATTGATTAGATAAAATGTTAACCGACAAATTAGTTATTTTATTTAACTTTAATAAATATTGTTCCCTGCTGATTTCATCCAGCGAAGATATTAAATCTAGAATATATAAAACGGCTTGTTTTTGAATATCGGAATCTTGGCTTGAAAGCTGAGTTTGTTTCTGCTTAATGGCGTAATCTAAATAGTTTTCAGTTTCCAAAACAACATTTTCCGCAGACTTTAAGTATTCATCCAAATCTTTGAAAGTTTCAGGAATTATTACCTTGTCTACTTTTAAATTGTACAAACAAGCCATTTTGAAGAATTTGTCTCCACTTAGTTTTCCGGCTTCGTCGTTATCAAAAGCTAGCCATACATTTTTAGTTATCGACGATAAAGTTTTAATCTGAGTTTCTGTAAAAGAAGTTCCCTGTGAAGCCAAAGTGTATTCTAAACCAGCTTGAAAACTGGCTACAACATCCATGTTTCCTTCTACCACGATGGCTTTTTTTTCTTGAAGAATATGGGTTCTGGCCAAATGCCAACCGTACCAAATTTGGCTTTTGTTAAACCATTCAGTTTGCGGCGAGTTTAAATATTTAGGCCTTTCAACCTTATCTGGTGGAATAGATCTGCCCGTGAAACCCACTACTTTTCCTGTTTTATCCCAAATAGGCAGAATTAACCTATCTGTAAACTTGTCTTTAATTTCTTTGCCTTCTTCTTTTTTAAGCAAACCGACTTCGTATAAAATATTTTGATCTAAATTATGTTTTTCCCCTAATTTCAACAAAAAATTCCCAGTCGGAGCATAGCCGATTTGGAATAATTTAATTGTTTCCAAAGTAAGCCCCCTGGATAAACAATATTGGGTAACCCGATTATTTCTGTCCTCTAAAAGCTTAATTAGTACTTTATGAAAAGTATTCGCCCCAAAATCTAGATACTTAAAACCAAGTTCTTGTTGACTAACCTCTTCTTTGGAAACTGGTTTTCTTTCCATTTTTTCAAGCTCTACGCCTGCTTTTTTAGCCAGAATTTGCAAAGCTTCAGCCTTGGTAATATGTTCGTATTCTTCAACAAATTTAAAAATATCACCCCCCTGCCCGCAGCCAAAGCAATGCCAAATTCCTTTCTGCGGAGAAATTATTAAAGATGGGCTTTTTTCCCTATGAAATGGGCAAACACACCGATAATTAGCCCCATTACTTTGGATGGGAATGTAACTTGAAATTACCTCATCTACTGTTAGCTTATTTTTAACATTTTCCCAGATATTCACCTTTCTATGCAACACCAAAGGAGGGTTAATGTCAAACTTGTGGTTCTTAAGTTTGCGACTGGGAGTCTTCGCTACTGCTTCACTTTATTAAAGGATTTGTTTCAAAATATAGAAAATAAATGACTTCGTATAAAGTATTTTACTACAATCCAGTTTGCTGATTACCTTTTTTGCCAATTTCATGCCCTTATTGTATACTAAATAGACATAATAGAAGATGAAAAACATAAACATAAAAAAATTAATTTTGCTTGCCTTTGGTTTGGTTAATTTTCTGTTTTCTTCAATATCAATTCAGGCCCAAACTTCTAATCTTACCCTACCCTCTACAGGCGGAAGCAACACCGCAGTTTTCAACAACGAACTTGAATTAAGGGACAGTCTTTTGAATCTTGGAGGTAAATTCCTTTTGTATATTGGAATAGTAGCTTTGTATTGGCTTACTTTACGACTATTTTTGTGGATTGGGAAAAAGGTTATAAAAAACGATACTTTTTATAGAATTTTCAGGTTTGCAGCCAGTGCGTTGTTCATCATTTCATCTTTAGTAACCATTCTTTTTGCCTTCGTTGGTAATTTAACCTTTCTAATTACCTCATTCGGTGTTCTTTCAGCGGCTTTAGTGGTGGCACTGCAAGACTTTGTTTCCTCCTTTTTTGCCTGGATGATGATAAAATTAAAAAACCAGTACAAAGTAAACGACATTATTGAACTAAATAGCAGTAAAGGATTATTCACAGGAAAAGTATTAGAAATTGGCGTATTCAGGACCACCTTGAAAGAAAAAGTTGGTGGAAGCGGATTAGATAAAGAATTTTACACCGGAAAAACAGTTTCCTTCCCAAATAACCTAATTTTAAAAGAGGGATTGGTTAATTTCACTTTTGATAACAAGTTACTTTGGCATGCAATAAATACCACAATTACCTTTGAATCAGATTACGAAAAAGCTAGCTTAATTCTAAACGAAATTGCCACTAAGCAGTTTGAATATGCATTAGATCATAAAGATAGTTTATTGGATGATGTTTACAACCTAAAAACTTTATACAGACCAAAAATTTACCTAAACATAGCCGACGACGGCGTGCATTTTGTAATTTGGTTCGCAGCCAGAAGGGAAAGATATAGGGAAACGGTAGAAGAATATTCCAGACAAATTCTACACAAATTCAACGCCGCCGATATTCACCTAGCCTATAAAACCACCAGGGTTCTTTCCTCCCCACTGCATGTAAACCCATACGGAACCCACCCAGAAAACATTCCAAAAGTTTAATTTTTTGAGATGTAGGTTTAGTACCCCTGGTAAGGGGTCAAGCCGAAGGCAACACGAGGGATAAAGGCCACCGTAGCGGCGACCACCGCGTCGCCAAAAGGCAAAGCCAAAACAAACATTGACCACTCCCCAAAACTTTTGATACTCCCCCAATATGAAGAAAGCTTTTCTTATTGCAAAAATACTAGCCGTAATAATTATTATAGCCGTTTCCACCTTGCTTATATTTAGGTTTATAAATCTAAACCCTAACACTGGAAGTTTTAATTTATCTAAGGCAGACAATTGGTTCTTACCCGAGAAAGTTATTGTGACTGAGAATAGTGGCTATTACGATTATTGGACTAATTCTATAAAACCTCAGGCAGAAAGTGTAGAACTAAGCTGGAATGAAGTTGAAAATGAGGAAGGGAAATATAATTGGAGCATTTTGAAAGAAAAATTAAATAAGGCTAAAGCGGAAAACAGAAAGATTTGGCTAAGAATTTATATGGCAGATTTGGTTCATGTTCCTGCTTGGTTTTCCAATAAATATCCAGATTTACCAAAATTAGACTATAAACCATATCAAGAAAATATTAATGGATATAGCCAAGGTTTGTTCTATCCGTTGTGGGATGAAAAATTAGAGACAAGGATAGATAATTTATTACAAGATTTGGCTAAGCAGAATATAATCAGTGACCCTAGCTTTGCTTTTATGTATGCCCCTTTTGCTTGGCGTTGGAACGAATGGGAAACGACTTTTATTTCTAATTTGGAAGGTAAATACAAATTTACTCCGGAAAGTTTTCTTGTTTGGTATAAAAAACATTTGGAAATTTATAAAACCGCTTTTACTGGATACGAATACAAGGTTATGTACACAGGAAATGCATTTATGGACTGGTGCGATGGAAATTTAGAGTGGATTAAAAAAATAAATAATTTAAAAACCGGAAATAATATTCCAACCGATATTGCAGTTAACCTCGGTTTCAGCGTACGAAGAGGCGATTTAGAATATTTCAATAGTTATTCCAATCTGCCTTCTTGGGGCTACCCAGCTAAACAAATTGGAAAATACTATTATCAGTATAAAGACGAAACCCACCCATTGGTTGCTGATAGTAAAAGATTGATTGGAACGGAAAACGAAGCTTTCGGAGACGATAACATGTTTCCTGGAACTTCAGATTACTATTTTCCCAGAATGGCAACTTTAAAAAGCCTGCAAGTTGGGGTAAACTGGATGAATATTCAAGAAAAAACATATAATTTAGCCCCTGAATTATTTGAGTATACCAGACTTGAAATGGGTAAAAACACAAAAACAAGGCATGATGCTTGGGTTTCATTGCGGCAATGGAACGACTTAAGCTTGGTAAGATTTTCAGAAGTAGCTAAATTCCAGAAAGACGAGTTACCTTTTAACCAAGATATACCCTTTAGAAACTGGGAATTAGATTTATACCAGCGGGAAGTTAAAAACGGAGGCGAAACAACGGCCACAACCTTAATTGGCGATAACAGCAATCACCCTTTTTATTTTTACAATGGTGAATCATATGAGGCTTTAAGAACAGATTTAGTTAGCGGAAACAACTATATGTATTTTAAAGCAAACCCAAAATTTACTGAAAATAGCCTTGATGATAGAATAAAATACAAAATTGCCATTACCTACTTAGATAAATCGGACCAAAATTGGCAGCTGGAATATTATAATAAAGATAAGAAAATTCAGAATGTTTCAATTCAATATACAAATTCCAATCAATGGAAAACAGTGATTGTAGATCTGCCAAATATAATTTTTAAAGGAAATTTCGACGAAAACATGGATTTCAGATTTAACAGTTTAGGCAAAGCAGATGTTACAGCCAGTTTTGTAAGGTTAATTAAAATATAGAGGTAATTTTCACAATCGCCCTGGACAAAACGATGGTTACACAAGCCACCGTAGCGGCGATCGCGGATCGCCATTGGCAAAACGAGGCATAGCTGCGAAGTTTACGAGCCACTATCAAGCCAATATCTACGGCTAAACTAAAAAGTACCCCTGGTAAGGGGTCAAGCCGAAGGCTTGGGGGTAGTTTACAACCAAAAATCAATAATTACTCACCAACTAATGTACTTTCAAGTAAATTTCGCTCAATTTTGGTTACATCAAAGAACCCAGAATTTAAAATATTTGTTTCTACCACTTTATCAAAACCAGTCATTACGCTAACTCCAACAATTATAAAAATAATACCTAAAACTTTTTTAAACCAGCCATTAGGGTTGGCAAGAACCTTAACTTTAGAAATAAACTGTCTTCCAAGCAAAGCAATAGCAAGCATTATTGAAGCAAGGCCTAGGCTGTAAATTATAATATAAAGCAAACCTTCCCAGAAATTAACTGGTAAAACAGTGGCAATAATTAAAGCATATGTAGGGCTGCAACTTGCAAACACAGGGCCCAAAGCGGCGCCAACTAAAATAGAGCCAAACCAACTTTCATTTTCTGAGGCTTTTTCCAGTTGCTTATCGGCTTTTGAAGATAAATTAAGTTTTGCCGAGATGTTATCCCACAAATTAGGAAAAATATAGATTAATCCAAATAGCGAAACTATTCCACCAGAAAGATATTTCCAAAAATTAGGATCAATACTTATTAAAGTGGTGCTGGCCTTCAATAAAATAGTAAAAATGGTTAAGGAAAGTACCAAACCAAGAATTACCAAATAAGGTTTCCATTTATTCTTGCTATCAACCGAGCTTCCAATAATAATTGGTAATAGCGGAAGTACGCAAGGTGCTAAAACAGTTAGAACCCCTGAAATGTATGATAAAACAATTAATGTAGCCATTTTTTTGCAGATAGATTTATGACAATATTTTACTAATTAATGAAAGCGTTAATCTGGTTTACAGTGTCTAAACCATTTTTCTTTTTAATTAAATCACCGCTTGTATTTACCTGAACAAAAGTGTGTTGGTAAGTTACACCATATTTCTGTCTTAAACTTATTTCCTTATCATAATCTGCACTTAGTAATATTAAGTTTGGGTCTAACTTGGAAAGATTGGCGTTGATGTCTTTAACAGTAGATTGGCAAGTAGGACACCAGCTTGCATTAAAAAATATTACTACTTTCTTATCATCACTCGCTGAACTTACAAGTTCGTTGCTGAACGGCTTCCACAACCCTGGCGTATTCATAGCAGCATCGGTTGAATTCTTGTTAATTGGTTGATTATTTCCAGATATTTTTAAATCTATGTCATTATTTTTTACCATTGCCAGTTCCTCATCTTTTTTCTTTTGATCAGCTACTTTTAAACTAGAAGAATACAAAATAAATCCCCCTGCTCCAATAATTAATACTACTGCAGCGATGCCTAAGTAGATTAAAATAGTTTTGTTTAAATTAGTGTTGTTAGCCTTTTGCATAAGAAATTGAAATAGATTCTTTTGCAGAAAAAGTAAAATTAAAATCTCTGTCAACCCTAGGGGGGTATGGTTTGACATTTATAATAATCAGGGTTTGTATAAATTACTATGATCTTCAACAAAACAAAAACAATAGTAGGAAAGCATTTTATATTATCTGAAAAAGACAAACAAAATACTTTATCCTCTATAAACAAAATTATTGGTCAATTAGAGACTGTGAAAAAAGATGTACTAGCAAACGACGCCTGCGACGAAACCCTAATTCAAATTATGGCTATAAAAGGAGGTGTAGAAAGTATGGGTCGAAACTTGGTAGGCAAAGGAATTTTAGACTGCCTAACCGAATATTCCAGAGAAGAACTAGAACTAATTATAAAAAACCTTTTTAAGCTAGATTAGAGTACCCCTGGTAAGGGGTCAAGCTGAAGGCTTTGGGGTAGCGGCGAAGTTTACGAGCCAAAGGGGCATCAAATGGACAAATACTTCTTTGACGAAAGATGTAAAATAGGCTTGATTTAGTAAGAAAATTAAGTATAAAAAGTGATGATGGAAATTTTAGGAGTGGCTTGTTTTGTTATTTCGTGGTATGGGTTAAATTCAAAATATTATATTCCACCTGCCACAAAATGGCTTTGCAGGCTTGGCGTTTTATTTAGCCTATCGGTATTTATTAGTATTATAACAAAGCAATTCATGCCCAATCAATTTGCTAAATTTGTTTACACACTCACAAGCGATTTGATGGTATGGATAGTAATTGCCATGGCATTGTTATTTATTACGGAACTAATACTACATTTTAAAAACCAATAAACTAATTAACATGTTTATTTAACCGCCAGCACTCATGCTGGTTTTTTAACCCATAATTAATATTAATTCTTTACAATAACGGGGATATTTTGAAGGATTTTGTATTAGTTTTATGAGTACAGGGAATTTAATTTTAGATATTTTTATAATATTCAACCTATTTTTAATTGGTAGCTGGTCAATTCCTATTTATATAATTGATGGTTTGTTAAATTTTTTAATTAATACTAACTTTCTGCTTAAAATTGGGGTATGGATAGTATTCTTAATATTGTTTTATAAATTTTTAGAATTTGGCTTTAAGTTTTTAAATCAGAAAAAAAGTATTATAAAGAAAATTGAATTAACGCCTGAAAATGACGATAAGCCAATCGATTTTGATGAATTTGCAGAAATTTATAAAGACAGTGGCGGTTTTACAAACTTACTGGATGATTTAAACACCATCAGTAAACTTATAATTTCTTCGCCAAGTTCAAATTCTACAGCCAGAACAATTTGTATAGACGGCAAATGGGGTTCTGGGAAAACCAGTTATATAAACATATTAAAAGATTTTAATGAAGAAAAATTGGGAAACATACCAATTCCAACTGATAATATAACTATTAATTCTAAAATAAATAAAAACGAACTTATTTGGGTTGATGATTTTCAGCCTTGGAACTTTGGAAACAGCAGTGAAATGATGACTGAATTTTTTAAAGTACTTACAGATAAAACTGCTGAAGCTGGTTTGTATACTTTGCCTTGGAATAGTTGGAAATACAATGATTATGCTAATTTGGCAAGCACAGCTTTGGAAGAAAAACCTTTTCTTAAAACGGCGTTTCAGTTACTTTTTCCCCAAAAAAATATGCCTGAACTTAAAAAAGAAATTTGTAAGGATTTAAAACAACTAACCAAAAAAATTGTATTTGTACTAGATGATATAGATAGAGAGGACCCAAAAATGGTTTTAGAAGTAATGCGACTAGTTAAAAGCGTAGCCGATTTTCCTAATTTAATTTTTATTTTACCATTTGATTACAACAAAGTTTCCGCTATAATTACCAAGGAATATGGCGAAGCATACCAAAATTACTTACAAAAAATTGTAAACAATACTTGCCCAATAGATAATTATTCCTACGAAGATTTAGAATCTATTTTTTCCTACGAATTTAGAAATTGCAATCAATGCTTAATAGACATTTTACCTCAAATTTACGAATATTACCGAATCCAAGTTTGGCTTATTGGATTTAGGCAAAGAGTTGATTGGCTAGTTAGTAAAGGAATGTTGATTTATGAGAATGGATACTATAAAATTCAAAATAGCAAATATTCAAAAGAAATACATGTTAGCAACGGTATAAACATTCTTGATACAAAGGTTAAATTTAATAAGTTTAGACTATCAGACATTAAATTAGAAAGCAATGAGATTATTTCTGAACACAATGCAGCTTTAGATAATGCTGTAAATGACCTAATTAATCATCTTTACAAAGACCATTGGAGTTTTAACATTATTGCTTACATCGATAGAATGAACTTGGAACGGTTTCAAAATCAACTCAATAATTGCAAAAAGTTTTTAAGGTTAATTGTTAAAGAAAAAAAGTTGAAACATAATAAGTCAGAACAAATTAATAAAATAAAGATAAAGTTTTATCTAAAAGAATTTGATAATTATTTAGTGACTGTTGATGTAATTAAAGATGATATGCAAGAATTTGCCCCTAGCCCTCGCGAGATTAAAGCTTTTGCCAGAAAAATATTAACTAAGTCTATGTATATGAAAGAAATTAATGGCATGCTTTCTAGAACCACTGCTGAATTAGATTATATAATCTTGAAACAAAATTATAATTTTCAACCATTTAATGAGAACCTTCCCTTTAGACCTAGAGATAGTGATAATCTTGAAACTCAATTAGATAAATTTTAAATATTACAAATAGCAATTTCTGATTATTACCCACGACACACCCAGATTTACGGCTCCCCAAAGCTTTTAATATTCCCAAATATTAAGAATGTTAAGAATTCCACATGTCCAATCCAACCCCCACCTTTCCCTATTGACAAACCAATCTGTTCAGATAAGGCTTTACTTATCATGACTTCCCATAAAACTGCTTCCGTTTCAAACAGGCAATGGCCGCATTGGCTTAGCATTTTTCTTTTCGCTATAATTATTGCTGCCTTGTGGATATTCAACCAACCATATATTACCCCCCTACTGCTTGGTTTTATTTTTGCAGCGCTAAGTCACCCTATTCACAACTTTTTACTTAACAAAATTAAGTTTGAAAAAATTAAATCAAGTTTGGCGGCTATTGTTACAATTTTGGTGCTTTCCACCACTTTTATTACAATAATTAATGTAATGACCCGGGAACTTGTAAAAGAAGTGCCTAAATTTGGAATTGCCATTATCAACTTTCTAGACGAATTGCCAGATAATGAATCGGTGATTGATTTTAGTAAAAATTTCAGCCTGACTAAAGACGATTTGCGTGAAGGAGTAGAGGTTCTTAAAGCCAGGGCTTTTATAAATTCCAACCTAACTGGGCAAAATAGTAGTGATAGAAATATTAGCGAAATATTTAGCCAGGAAAATATAAATAATGCTTTTGGGGTAAGCCGTCAGGCCTTTAATTATGTATTTACCCAATTATTATATTTAGTAATTTTCTATCTGGCTTGGTTTAATGGCCTTGTTTATGGTAAAAAATGGCTTGATGATTTGTTTGAAGTTACTCCATTAGTAGATTCTGAAATTAAAGAAATTAAACAAGATCTAACAGTCGGTATTCGCAATGTTATTTACGCCAGTTTGCTTTCTGGAGGTATTCACACTATAGTTGTTGTTCTGGTAATGTTGTTCTTTGGCCTACCCAATGTTACTATAGTGGCCATCGCTGTGTTCTTAATTGGTCTTTTACCCTTATCACCTTCCGAACTTGGTTACGCAATTCCAATTATTTTACTTTTCCAGGTAAACCCACTTGCGGCCATAATTTTCATTCCTATAGCCGAATTAATAATTTTGTACACTAACTATGTGCTTCTTCCAAGGGTTATAGCAGGCGGAGAAAGCGGAAACCCTTTACTTATTTTAACCAGTATTTTCACCGGTTTAGTAATTTTTGGAATTATGGGCTTTATAATCGCCCCAGTGCTGATGATTCTTATTCAAACATTGTATAAAATACTAGTTTCAAGAATTAGGGAAGAAAAAGATTTACTTATTCAAAATAAGGCTTTAAATGCTTAATTTATGAAGGAAGGTATAATTCTAGATAATCTGAATGCTAATCAAGCTGAAGCGGTGCAAAGTGTTACTGGTTCTACTTTGGTAATTGCTGGGGCTGGAAGTGGAAAAACTGCGGTTTTAACCAGAAGAGTGGCTTTTCTAATTGCTAACGGCCAGGTTCCAGGAAGAATTTTGTGTTTAACCTTCACCAATAAGGCTGCCAAGGAAATGAACAAAAGGGTTCATACTTTGTTGGGCGATGTGGGAATGAATTTACCTGAAATTCCACTTTGGAAGGAAGATTATCTTCAAAACCCTTTGCTTGCTACTTTTCACTCGCTGGGGGTTAGGCTTCTGCGTGAATTTGGCAGTAAAATTGATTTAAAAAAGGAATTTAGCATTTTAGATTCCGACGAACAGAAGAAAATTGTTCGTTCTATTTTGAAGGAATTGGATATTAGCGAAAAAAATGTTCAGCCAAGCTTGGTGCTTTACTTTATATCTCAGTGTAAGCAGGAATTATTGGATTCTAGTAATAGCCGAAAGTTAAACAAAGACTTTTTACCTATTTTCCACCAAATTTATGCTAAATACGAGCAAAAACTTAAACAAAGCCAAAGCGTAGATTTCGACGATTTATTAATGCTTCCATATATTATTCTACGAGATAATAATGATGTTTTGGAAATTTTAAGGCAACGCTGGTGGCATATAATGATCGACGAGTTTCAGGATACTAATAGTGCCCAGTTTAATTTGGTAAAATTGTTATGCCCTTATGCCTTGCTTGGAAAAATGGAAAAAGATGTATTTGGTGTAGATTGTGAAAGGTCGCTTTTTGTGGTTGGTGATGATGCCCAAAGCATTTACGCCTTTAGAGGTTCTAAAATAGAAATTATTTTGAATTTTGAAGATGAATATCCAAATACCAAGGAAATTGTTTTAAACCAAAATTATCGTTCTACCCAGCCTATTTTAGATTTAGCTGAAAAGATTTTAACCCATAACCCAAGACAAAAAAAGAAGGAACTATTTACCGAAAACCCTGATACTTTGAAGGTAAATTATTATATGGCCAATAATGAAAGAGATGAAGGTGAATACATTATTAGGCAACTTTACGAGCAATATGTGCTTCCTAAAAATGCTAGTAGCAGCGATGTTTTAGAGAATGACGATGTTAGTTTTCAACCAGATGCAAACGCCAGTGTGGATGATGCAGTTTCATTTTCACCTGCCACAAAACTAAGTAATAACGACCCTATTTCCAGAATGTTTGATGTTTATTTAGAAGATGCCACTTTTGCCCCAAGTTACAGCCTGCAAAATTACACTCCAGAAAGTTGGAGAGTACCTGAATACAAATGGCCAGAATTGGAAGACTTGAATAAATGTGTGGTTTTATACCGAACCCATGCTCAAAGTAGGTCTTTAGAGGAAACTTTCCTTAAGTACCATCTCCCCTACCGGTTGGTGAGTGGTGTAAAATTTTTAGATAGAAAAGAAATTAAAGATATTCTTTCAATTTTGAAGTTTTTAGCCAACGGAGACGATAAAATTTCGTTAAGTAGGTTTTTACCGTTGATTATTGAGGGTGTTGGTCCTAAAACTTTAGAGAAAATACTGGCCTATTTAGAAGATTTTAATTACCCACTTGCCCCTAAATTTCAAGACATTCTGTTCGATATTCTGCAAAAAATTCAAAGTTGCTGGACAGCTAGTACATCTTTAATAGATTTAACCAAACAATTGCTGGTTGTAACTGGTTATGGCAGATATTTGAAAGGTCAATACCCAATTAAAGAAGAATATGAGGCTAGAATTGAAAATATTGGTGAATTATATTCCTTAATGTTTGTTTTTGATGAAGATACTACCGTTAGCATGCAGGAAAGATTAACCAACTTCCTAGCCCAAATTGCCCTAATGGGCGCAGTTGATAATGATACAGACGAAAATTCGCCTAAAATTAGCTTGATGAGTTTGCACCAAAGCAAAGGGTTAGAGTATGAAACAGTATTTTTAGTTGGTGTAGAAGACGGACTTTTGCCCCATATTAACAGCTTTAACGAAGTTGGTGGAATGGAGGAAGAGGTTCGCCTGGCCTATGTTGGCGTAACCAGAGCTAAAAAATACCTGCATTTAATTAGCAGTGAAAGCAGAATTCAATTCGGGCAAATAAAAGCCAACCCAGTTTCCCGCATTTTCAGGCCATTTTTAGATACCCACACCACCAGAAAGAGGTAAAAATGAGTCGTCAAGGCGTGACC
This sequence comes from Bdellovibrionales bacterium, assembly GCA_044378055.1. Lineage (GTDB taxonomy): Bacteria > Patescibacteriota > JACMRA01 > JACMRA01 > JACMRA01 > JBILXY01. The sequence goes on from JBILXY010000002.1 coordinate 24,465, forward strand.
TTGCGTTATTAATATTGCAAATATTGAATTTGTCCGGTATAATCCATCGAAATAAAAATAAATACAAAAACCAAAATTAATATGGATATTAGGTTGTTGAAGAAAAATTTTTGGACCGGTGCTAAGCTAGGTTCTGATTTTCTTCTTGTATTTGCGGTTTTTAGCCTTTTTTGGGACACTGCCAATTGGCAAATTTGGCTTGGCGGAAGTTGCTTTGTAATAGGAACCAGTTTAATTTTAAAGTTATTTCCTAAGGAAAATTGGATATTAAATTTGTGTGTAGAAATATTTGGCACCGCAGCATTACTTTTTGCAGTTTTATTCCCTGCCACTTTGTTTAGATTTCAGCCATTAATAAGCATTTTTGTGTTGATTGGATTAGTTGCTTGGATGAATTTACATACTATCGAAGTAATTTTGAATAAGTATAGAATTATTAGTTTAAGAAAGTACAAAACTGAAGGAGAATTGAAATTTGAAGAGTGGATGAGTGCCAAGAGGCAGAAGGAATTAGAAAAAATTGAATCGAATATTAAGAATAATGAGCTTGGAAAGAAAGATTTACTTGAAAACCATGATAAACCTAAAAATTTACTTTGGCTTTTTTTGTATTGGATGTTTAAAAACGGAATTTGGGTTGTTTTGCTGCTTTTACTTCTTATTTCCTATCTTTTTAACAGTTTCCAGAACCTTTCAAACCCAGTTCCAGCCTCTGCTTTAGCCGTTGCTAATGCCACCACCGCACTTCCTGCAACCAACATGGTTGGGCAGAATTTTACCTTTACTACAAGCTTTAATAATGCTGGTACCACCGTTGGTTATTCACCTTTCGTTGATCTTATTTTACCTGTAACAGGGGTAGATGGGGCCGGTGTTGCTATTGATGACGGTATAGATTTTGTTTCTGCTACCTATTTAGGGGTTCCAGTTACCAATTACCAGCTTACTTTCCCGGTTTCTGGGGCTGGTTGTAGCGTTGGTCAAACCCCTGTAAATCACCCACTGGCTGTTACTAATGCCGGGGTGCCGACCACAGTTTGTGGAACTCCTGGAGATAAATTGGTTGTTCTAGCCCTACCCTTCGGCTCTTTTGTACCAACTCAACCTGCTGCACCAATTTCTGTAACTGCAAGTTTAAGCGCCCTAGCCGATGTAGGTACTCCGCTGACCATTCAAAGCAGAGCTGGGTTCAGATTTGGGAATACTCCTTTGAACGATTTTACCACTGATCCTAGTATTTTAAGCGCTTTTAGTAACAGTAGCACCACTCCTGTAATTTTTAGTATTTCCAAAGCCTATATTGGGCCTGAAGATGAAACAACCACAGGACCAAATTTTGTAAGACAATATACTGTAACCGCCAACATTGCTGATGGACAAACCATTACCGCCCTTCGTTTACAAGATTTTCTTCCTAACAATCTGGCTTTTGTTTCTGTAAATGCTACTTCCCCTGCTGGGGCAGTGGTGAATTTAACCCCAACGGTGGGTTCACCAGCTAATTCCCCCAATAACGAATTAAGGGTAACTTGGCCCTCGGTAACTGGAACAACTTCAGCCGCAGATGCAACGCTGACTTTTTCAGTATTCGGAACAGATAATAATGCCAACAGTACCCCAGTTATAAGCCATTTAACAGGAGATGATGTAACTGCAATAAATGATGCTAAGGGAAATGGAACTTGGGCCCCGGTTGATTCTAGGGACTTACCAACAACAGTTACTAGTGACGCTACTTTAGTTGATCATACTTTGAATTTACGATCTATAGCTGTACAAAAAGGGGTGGCAGTTGTTGGTGGAGGCGGTGCTAGATCTGGCAGCGTTCTTCAATACACCTTAAACTTCCAGATTTCAGATTATTTTGCCTTCCAAAACCTAAATTTAACCGACATTATTTCAGATGGCCAAACTTTCGACACTTCTTTTACCCCAACCCTAAGTTTAACCGAGCAAGGAAGCAATACTTCAGGTGGATTCAGCCCTTCTAGCTATACAGTAACTAGGGACATGCTGGTGACTGGCCAATCGACCATTGATTTTGATTTAAATGCTGAATTAGCTGCCAGAGGTTTAAACACTCAAGTTTTAGGAGGCTGTATTCCTACATTAGGAGGCGCAGCCAATTGTACTACAACCAATTTAGGGGCAACCACAGGGCAGATTGTGTTTAGAATGATTGTTCAAGATGATTTCAATAACGATTTTCCTTCAGGCGATCAAAGTGTGGATATTGGAGATATTCTTACAGGTGGGGTAACAATTAATGGAAGTCTGCTTAATAATTCCAACTTAACCCTAAACGGGCAAACCGAAGCCGACACTAGCGGTGCAACCGTAACCATTGGTCTTGGTACAACCCAAAAAGATGTTTATGCAATTAACGGTAACACAACCCTGCCAAGCCCACTTAGAATAAGCCCAGGTGATGAAATAACCTATAGACTTAGATATAATTTCCCAGTTTCTGATGAAGAAAATTTTTACTTAGAAGATTTCGTTCCATTACCTGCTCTTTCTACTGCTGGAATTAACACAACCTTTGACACAACAGTTAGTGCCACCCCACCTCCAACAAATACGGCCAAATTTGGTCCTTCCGATACATTTTTTGGAATTTCCAATGACACTCCAGTTGTTACAATAGATGTACCAAGCAACTCGGTACGGTTTAGTTACGGAAATTTTGACGACCCCTTGAACAGGCCAAGTACAGCCGATATTTTATTCACCCTAACAGTTACCGACACACCATTTGCCGATGGAGTTAATTTAGTTAACCAGGTTCGTTCCAATGTTGGAACCACCAATTCGGTAGGCCAAGTAGCCGATGCTATAGTTCCTGTTATTCTTTCATTGCCTGGATTAAACACTACCAAAGGCATAGTTTCCAGCGATGTTCCTGCAGCAGTTTATACACCGGTAACCAGAGGGCCTGTTACTTTCAACAACCCAGGTGGTGCAAGTTGTACTTTAGCCAATCACAGATTTACTGGAACAATTAATTCAACTAACAGAACCGCAACACCAATCACAAGTAACATAAGCGGTTTAGACGCAGGCGATTTAGTAACCATGGTAACTACTGTTGAAAATACTGGTCTTGGGCCAAAAGGAGCCTTTAATGTTACTTTAAACGATGTTTTACCAGCAGGGCTTACAATTCCAACAGGAGGATTAAATTTATGTGTTACCAACGGGGCCGGAACTCCATTAGCCTTTACCCCTGTAAACCCATTAGATACAAACCCATGGGTACAAAGTGGAATTAGGTTGACCGACCCAAGTGGAATTCAAGGCGCAATTTCAGCTTTTGATGCCACAAGTGGAACAAATATTGTGGTTATAAGTTATGACTTAGCTGTTGCAACTTCCGCTTCACCTAGGCAGGTATTAACGAACCAAAGCATTCTTTCTAATTATACTGCTTCTGCTGCTGGGCCAAACTTTCTTTCTTCTTCCTTAACCGATTCAGCTAGTGTAACTTTAAGGGCTGGAACAACTGCCAAATCAATTCTTGGCACTAACCAAGCTAGTACTGCTGGTTTAAATGTAGCCATTGGTGAACAAGTTCAATATAGGGTGGTGGTTACTGTTCCAGAAGGAACCTCGGCAAGTTCAACTATTGTGGACACATTGGATTCTGGGCTTGCTTTTGTTTCTGTAGATTCAATTACTTCCAGTTCAACCGATTTAACAACCAGTATAGTTGGTGGTTATCCAACAGTTTTAGCTAACCGGGTTGTTTCAAGTAGCGGGGCTGGCGCGACCAATGCTGGAAGAGTTCTAACTTTAAACTTTGGTACTTTAACCAATGTGAACACCAATAATGCCGTAGCAGAAACCATTACCATTGATTATACAGTTGTGGTTATAAATACCGCAGGAGCCGTTCGTGGAACTAACTTAAATAACTCTGTTGTTTATAACTGGAATAATGGTTCTGCCCAAAGTTTAGCGACCGTTTCAGCAACCAATGTTGTAGTTGTAGAGCCAACTTTATTAACCAGCAAAACTGCCAGCGTGGCCACTGGAGACGCCAATGATATTATTACTTACACCGTTACAGTAAACCATTCCGGAGCTTCAAACTTAGCAGCATCAGAGGTCAGCTTAAGCGATATTATTCCTGCTGGAATTACTTACCAAACTGGAACTTTAGCCTATTTTTCAGGTGCTGTTCCAACTACTTTAACCGAAGCTAGCGGAACTATTACGGCCACCTGGACAACATTCCCGCTTGCAACAACTTCTGTGTTTAGATTCCAAGCTATAGTAAATACCAATGTAAATCCTTCACAACTTATTGCCAATGTGGCCAACACCCAGTGGACTTCTTTACCAGGAATAATTTCCACCACTCAATCCACTTTCAACACCTTAGCCACAGAAAGAACAGGAAATGTAGGTGATGTTGGAGGTGCTGCAAACAATTACAGGGCTGCAGGAACTGCCAACTTTACTGTACTTGGAACTATTCCTTTAAAAACTATTGTTACCACTTCCGAAAGCTTCACTGGAAATGTAGCTGGTGTGGAAAGATTAGCAGTTGGTGAAATTGTAAGATACAGAATGGCCATTCGTGTACCTGAAGGAATTACCCCGGCTCTTGTTTTAACCGATAACCTGCCAGCTGGGCTTACCTTTATTAATGATGGAACTGCACTTTATGCCACAAGTTCAAACGGAGGTGTGGTTTCAAGCGTAGGTGCTTTGGCTGTTGGTTGTGATCAAGTAGGTTCTAGCAATGCAATTACTGCCACTTGTGCTATTCCGGGTGGAAATATTACTGGAAGCCCATTTAACGATGGAACTGACCCAAGTTTTGTGCTTGGAAGCATTACTAATACCGATAATGATGTTAATGAAGAATTCGTTATTGTGGAATTTAATGCTTTAGTTTCCAATGTGGCTGGTAACCAAGCCTTCAACCAAACTACTTCGGCAGTTACAAATACAACTTTAGCTAACACTTTCCAAAGCTTTATTAATACATCTACTCTGGTTGGAACTTCAACAGCCCTTAACATTCAAGTGGCAGAACCATTGATTAATAATTTGGCTGAATCTTTAGTAGTTGTTCCTACCGATGCTGGTGATCCGATTGAATATAATATTACTTTCAGTAACACTGCCACTGGAAATAATGCATCCCCAGCTTTTGATTTAACTTTGGTTGACCAACTAAGTTCTAACTTTGATTTGTTAACTGTTACCGTAACTTCTAAACCTGGATACACCAATGTAACCGACAATTCTGTTACCCCAACTGGACTTGCAAGCTTAGTTTTTGATAGATTAAACCCAGGTGATTCAATTACAGTAAGAATAACCGGACAAGTTATAAGTGCCTTTAACCTTGGTGGTAATTTACAAAGCAATCCAAGTTTAAGATACACTTCCCTACCTGGAACTGGAACTGCTTCTAACCCAACTGGTTCTGTTACCCCAATTAGCCCTGCAACTTCAACTGAAAGAACTGGAACAACCTTGCCAGCTCAAAACGATTATCAGACTTTTGCTTCCTTTAATATTCCAACAGGTACAAATATTGGTGTCGATAAAATTACACCTGCAATCACCAGTTATACCATTGGTGAACAGCCAGTTTTCGACATTAGAGTTAACCTGCAAGAAGGTGTTATAAACAGTGTGAGGGTGAGAGACACCCTACCGGTTGGTTTGGATTTGGTTAGTTATCAGGTAATTACAACCGCGGCTGCAAGTTCAGGGGCTTTAAGCCAAGATTTTGCAGGAACTTTAAACCCAGAAACTTTATCAGTATCAGGTCAAAATGCTACTTGGAATTTTGGTAATGTTAATGTAACCTCGGATAATATTAATACAAACAATACATTTATAATTAGAGTTACCACCAGAGTTAACAATTTACCTTCCAACATTAATAATTTTGTGCTGGTTAATAATTCCAGTGTAATTTATCAAAACCCTACCACCTTGCTTGATGTTACCGTAGTTGATCCTACCCCTGTAAGTATTACAGTTTTAGAACCAGTGATGAGTATTACCAAGGTGTTCAGCCCATCCAGCGCTGCACCAAACGATGTCGTAAATATTACATTAACTGCCACAAATAGCGGGGGATCTACTTCTTTCGAAACTAATATTCAAGATTTAGTTAACACAAGTTCCCACTTTACAAATGTCACCCCAATTACCACCCCAGTAGGATTTACATACTCAACTGCTCCTAGTGGCGGCAATACAATGGTAACTTACACAGGTGGAAATATTCCTGCCGGTCAGAACAGAGTGTTTGTATTTTCAGCTCAAGTTCAAAGCACATTAGCGGGAGGGCAAACAATTAATAACTCGGCTTCTATAACCCAATCTACTACTCTTTCCGGTGTTTCAGCTTTTGAAAGATTAGAACCAGTTGTTAGTGGAAATGCCAACTTAGTTATTCAAGTTCCAGATTTAGTTTTAACCAAAACTGATGCTCAAACTACAGTAATTCCAGGTCAAAACCTAGTTTATAACCTTACTGTTACCAATAGCGGAACATACAGGGCAGATAATGTTACAATTACTGAAAACCTTCCTGCCAATACAACTTTTAGCGCCACAAACAGTTTACCAGATGTCTGGAGCGGAACAGGACCATACACCATAAATATTGGAACTTTAAACCCAGGACAGACCAGAATTGTAAGATTTGCAGTTCAAGTAAATGCTTCAGTACCAAGCGGAGTAACCAGCCTTACCAACAATGCCAGCGTAGTTGATGATGGAACCCATGGGGCAGATTTAACCCCTCTAAATAACCAAGCTACGGATGTTGATGTTTTAAATGCCACCCCAGATTTAACCATAACCAAAACCGACGGAAATGTAACTGTAACTACTGGAGACTTGATTACCTATACTTTGGGATACAATAATGCGGGCAATCAAAATGCCACTGGTGTGGTAATTTCTGAAACCGTTCCTGCCAATACCACCTTCAATTCTGCCGGCTCAACATCGGGCTGGAGTTGTACTAATGGGGCAATCGCTGGAAGTGTTTGTAACTTTACCATAGGAAACCTTTCGGTAGGTACAAGCGGTTCTGTAAACTTCGCCGTAACCACCAATGCTACAATACCTGCTGGCGTAAATAATATAACCAACACTGCCACAATTACCGATGATGGAACTAATGGAATTGACCCTACCCCCGTAAACAACCAAGCCACTGAACCTACCCCAATTACCGCCACCCCAGATATTGTAATTACCAAAACTGATGGCCAAACTACTGTTCTACCAAGCCAAACTTTAACTTATACTTTAACAATTTCAAATGTTGGTAACCAAGGGGCATCAGGAGTGGTAATATCAGATACTTTGCCTGCTGGAATGAACTATAATTCTTCTTCAAATGCTGGTGTTCCAAGCGGACAAACAATTACATGGCCAACAATTTCACTGGCTGCTGGTGCTGTTATAACTAGAACTGTTACAGTTACATTAAACAGTAATTTCCCTTCTGGAGTAAATAGTTTAACCAACAACGCCGCTGCTAATGATGATGGAACAAACGGAGCTGATCCTACCCCATTGAATAATGCAACTACTGATGTTGATACTTTAAATGCAGCCCCAGATTTAAGAATTACCAAAACTGATGGCGGCGCAACCCCTGTTCCAGGCAATAACCTTATTTATACTTTAAATTACGATAATATCGGCAACCAAAACGCCACCGGTGTAGTTATAACCGAGACTGTTCCTAATGATACTACTTTCAGTACAACAGGATCTAGTGTTGGTTGGAGCTGTGCTAATGGTGCTGTGGCTGGAACAACTTGTTCGTTTAATGTTGGAAACTTTAATGTTGGAGCTACTGGAAGTATTACATTTGCTGTTTTAGTAGATAATCCTTTGCCTAGTGGTGTTGATACAATTACCAATACTGTTTCTATTGCTGATGATGGTACTAATGGTGTGGATCAGAATTTAGCCGATAACCAAGCAACCGAAACAACCCCAGTTATTGCCGCCCCAGAAATTTCCATAACCAAAACCGATGGTAAAACCAATTTGGATCCTGACGAATTAAATACTTACACTTTAACCATCACCAACAATGGTAATCAAGATGCTACCGGAGTGGTTATTACCGACACATTGCCTCTTTCACTTGGCTATCTAACTTCAAGCGATTCAGGTGTATTTGCAAGCCCTACAATAACTTGGCCAACTATAACCTTGGCAGCAGGCCAAACAGTAACAAGAACAGTGGATGTTGTGGTTGCAGATTCTGCCCCAATTCCTGCCGGTCTTGAAACTATAAGAAACGAAGCTTCAGCTAATGATGATGGAACAAACGGAGCCGACCCTATTCCAGCCAATAACATAACCGAGGATATTGACACCATAACTGGTTTACCAGACTTAAGAATTACCAAAACAGATAACCAAACTACTGCTACACCAAATCAGCTGGTTATTTACAATCTTAATGTTCAAAACACAGGTAATCAAAATGCTTCGGGGGTTATTGTAACTGAAACTGTTCCTGCTGGAAGTACTTTTGTGGCTTCATCAAGCACTCCAGGCTGGGTTTGTGCTGGCGGAGGAATTGCAGGAAGCACTTGTACATTTAGCCTTGGTGGTTTAAACGGAGGAAGCTCTGCGCCACTAGATTTTGCCGTGCAAACAGATACAACAATTAGCGTTCCAAGTTTAATTAACACAACCACAGTAGCCGATGACGGTTTAGGCGGAATTGATGCAACCCCATTGAACAATACATCAACTGATACAGATAATTTCCTTGGTAATCCTGATATATCTGTAACTAAAGACGACCTTTTGACTATAGCAAACCCAGGACAAATTTTACCTTACAGCATAACTGTTACCAATTTAGGAAATGTTATTTCCACAGGTATTTCCGTGATAGACACAATTCCAGTACAAACTAACTTTGTAAGTGCTTCAAATTCAGGAACTTACAACCCAACTGGAAGAACAGTTTCTTGGAACATACCAACTTTAACCCCAGGTCAAAGTGTAATTTTCACAACCAACATCCAAGTAAATAGTTTAATACCGGCTGGAATTGATAATCTTTCCAACACTGTTGCTGTAATCGATGATGGAACCCATGGTGTTGATTTAGATTTAAGTAATAATAACGCCGAAGATATTGACTTTTTGCAAGCAAGGCCAGAGTTAGAAATTATAAAAACCAGTAACCAAGCTTCAGCCTTCCCTAATGAAATATACATTTACCAACTAAATTATGCTAACATAGGCGACCAAGGCAGCACTGGGGTTGTAATAACCGAAACTGTTCCAAATTATTCTACATTTAGCACGACAGGATCTTCCTCAGGTTGGAGCTGTAATAACGGCGATATTGCAGGCACAACTTGTACTTATAATGTTGGAGGCTTGGCAGCTACCGAAACCGGTTTAATAACCTTCGCAGTAAGGCTTAATAGCACAGTTCCAACTGGTATTACCGAGTTAATTAACGAAGTTGAAATTGCTGACGATGGAAACAACGGAAATGAACCAATTTTGGCTAATAACTTCTCTTCACTGACTACCCCAATTCCTAAGGTTGATTTGGAAATTATAAAAACTGTTGATAAAACCTCAGTTAGTTTACAAGAAGAACTAACCTACAACTTTATTTACAGAAACTTAGGCCCTGATATTGCTACAAATGTTGTAATGTCAGATTTACTTCCTGCAGGCTTCCAGTTCATAAGTGCCAGCCAGAACAATTTGCCAATCACCGTTCAACTTTCAGATGGTGGAAACGGCAGAACCTTAATTCAGTACCAATTAGGTGCACTGCAACCTGGCTTTGAAGGAACACTTTCAGTTCGAACCAAAATTATTAACCCAAGTGCTGGCCAAATTGAAAATCAGGTGACTATTCAATCACGCGAAGTAGATCCTGAAGTTTCCAACAACAGAAGTTCAGCTTTTGTTGAGGTAATAATTCCAGGGCAAGGACCAAATTACAACAAATATGTTGTCCGTACCGGAGGAGAATTTTACTCAGGCCTAACAATGCTTATTCTAGCCCTAGTAAGCGGAGTATATCTACTAAGCTTCCAACCAAATTCCAAGAGAAAAACGGTAGAAGAAAAAGTTTAACCCAAATGCAGGGGAATGCTTGCCATTCCCGTTGAGGGCCGTAGCGTCGAACGCGGATCGACATGGATCGACATGAAAAAAAACGAGGCCCATTCTCCCTTGTAAAGGGAGGTGCCCAACGGGCGGAGGGTTAGAAGCGTAGGCAAAGGGAAGTTGGAGGGTTATTGGCAAAACTGACACCAATTCCCCCTTGAGAAGGGGGTGGCAACCGCAGGTTGACGGGGGTTAAAAAAACTCCCCTTGCGGGGAATTAAAATTTCTGGAGCCAACAATCGGATTCGAACCGATGACCTTTTCCTTACCATGGAAATGCTCTACCGACTGAGCTATGTTGGCGTCTGTTTCATTAAAAAAAGAAGTTAGCAGGCTTTTTGTCAAGCTAATCCCTTTGAGTATACTAGGAGGCTGGGCTACTTATCGTGAACTTGAGCTACACTGTCATCCTGAATTTATTTCAGGATCTAAAACTGTAAACGACAGTAGCATTGGAAACTTGCCAATTTCTGCCACCCTACACATGTAAACTAATTCATCATCACAATGGAGACTGGGAGTCTCCGCTACAGCCTCGCTTTCATCCTGAATTATACACCAAAAAATTTACCCTTGCCATATATCAAAATGAAATTAAATAAGAAACTAGGTTAGTATTATATAGGAGAAGCTAATGTTAGATTGTTTAGGATGGATACGTAGTCTATTTACCTTTGGCTTGTGCTTGTTGATTTTTTCCTCATGTGCAACAGCCCTGTTTTTTAAACCTACACCACAACCACAGCCGAACGTGGCTATAGAAACACAGCAAGAAAGATTGAATACAAAAGAATCCAGTAAAAACCTTACAACAAAAGGCGATATTTATAAGGAAAAAACTATAAAGATTTTGGATTCCGAAGGTAAACCCATTCGCGATGGAAATACTCCAGGTGCTATTTTATTTATCGAGGTAAGCCAGAATCTATATCTTGGAGAAACAGCAGAAACAGCGAGATTCATTAAATACTTGCCAGGCGATGATCCGAGCTGGGTTTCAGACGGACGAAAAACTTTACCTTACTCTGAACTTGGCAGATATTATAGAAACAAAGATGAGTTGCTTGCGGTTCAAACTTTAATATGTGCGAAGCAAAAAAGGACATATGACGAAAATGGCTATTACATTTACGAACCGAAACCAGTTGCTTGCCCAAATTAGTTTTAATTATGAGCAAAATTACAACCCCTGTACAACACAGGGTTTTATCATGCCCAATTTCAGAACATTTATTTTACTTGCCAAAGCTAAAATTCTTAGAAAGAGTAAAGCACATATGCAACTTTGGAAATTTGTTCTAGCCGGAATAACAGGAGATTTGGCCAAGAAAAAGATTTTACCTGCCCTAGCCCAATTCGCTATAAATAATCAAACCGAAGTTCAAATTGAATTAATTGGTTATTCCCGAAGCTTACCTGACCAAGCTGAAATTAATCTTATACTAAACCAAGCCAGTGTCGGCGAACACAAATTAAGCAAAATTGAATACATTCAAGGTGAATACACCGATCCTAATTTAGTCACCAATTTCACAAATCAGCTAAATGAAAATCAAAGATTGGTAATTTATCTTGCTGTTCCACCATTAACTTACTTGGATATTATCGGAAATTCATCTTCAATCCAACACAAACAAGCCGATATAATTATTGAAAAACCTTTTGGCCAAAACAAACAAGAAGCTGAGCAATTGCTAGATTTAATTAATAATCAAGGTTTAGAAAACCAGGTTCATTTCTTTGATCATTATTTGTTCAAAAACCCTGCCATGCTTAGTAAGGCGGACAAAACTAATTTAAGCTTTTTAAAAGACAAATGGCCCTCTGCAATTACAATCAAAGTTATTGAAGAAGAAGGGGTTCTAAACCGTGGCGGTTATTACAACTCTATTGGGGCTTTAAAAGACATGTGGCCTCACATTCACAATTTATCTAAATTAATTTTCACCAGCCTTCCCATTAAGCCAAGTGTAAAGCCTTGTAACTATGAATGGAGCAAAGTTTTATTTGCCCAATACGATAACTATACCATAGATGTTAATTTGGAAAATTCTAACACTGAAACTTTCTTCAGCCTAAAAGGAAATGTAAAATATAATCGCCGTGCTATACCCATAGATATTGTTTGTGGGAAAAAACTTGGGAAGAAAGAAACCATTATTGAAATTAATTTTGAAGATGAAACTAAACTAATCTGGACTTTTTATCCACATCCTTCCTTACAAATTATTAGTCCAGAAATAAATTTCACCCTAAACTTGGAAAGAAATAACAATTTAGATCACACTAACCTATTTTTGAATCTATTAGACAACGACCTTTCAAAATTTGTTACACCTGCCAATATTCACCACATCTGGGATACTTACGCCGACATTTTAAAATTGTGGAAAAAACAAAAACAAGAGGTTCAATATTATAATTACAGTAACTGGACAGAACTAGTTGAAATTAATTAAGGTAGTCTGGAGCTTGGAGATGTTGCCATAATGGAGACTGGGAGTCTCCGCTACACATTCAAAACCACAATATGCCTTTTCAAACTAAAATTACCCTTATACTACTTCAAACCCTAGACGGTTTCATAGCTAAAAACCAAAACGACAATTTAGACTGGGGCAGCAGCGAAGATAAAAAGCTTTTTGCTGAAAGAACCAAGAAAATTGGCTTAATGATTTGTGGAAGTAACACTTACCTTAAAATGAGTCCGGAAAGTTTTGAAGATAGAAAAACCATTGTGGTAACTTCAAGACCAGAGGAAATAGATAAACAGGTTGAAAATGTAGAATTTTTTACCGGCTCACCGGCAGAATTAAAAGCCAAACTTTCTGATGAGGGTATTGCTGAAGCTGCTCTTGTTGGTGGTGGTAAATTGAACAATGCTTTTTTACAGGAAAATTTAGTTGATGAAATTTACATAAGCCTAGCTCCGGTACTTTTTGGCACAGGCGTGAGAGGTTACGGCGAAAACCAACTATTTAATAAATTTGAATTAATCTCGAATGAAATTATCAGCCCCAGCCTAATTCTTTTACATTACCAGAAAATCTAAGGCGATACTTTTTGGAGACTAGGAGTCTCCGCTACGGGCATACAAACCAAGAGTTACGGTCATGCAAACCAAGATTGACAAGCAACCCTGATTCAATCAAACCATTCTTATGGAAAACTTAAAACTAACTTCAGAACAAATCCACTCCCAGCTTAAACTTCTGCCAGACTGGGCCGATATCGACGAGCTTAAAATTAACAAAACCTTTAAATTTACCAATTTTGTTGAAGCCCTATCTTTTATCAACCAAGTTGGAAGCCTGGCCGAAACCGCCAAACATCACCCAGATATTCACGTTTATTACAACCAAGTAGTTTTTGAATTATGGACCCACGATGTTCAAGGTTTATCAGATAAAGATTTCGATTTAGCGATTAAAATTGAAGAACTTTACACCAATTTCATCGCAGAAGAAAAAACCCTAGAAACGGATTACTAAAATTCCCCTTTTGAGGAGTGGATTCAAAGAGGTGCTAGTCATCTCTTTTTTCTTGTCCAAATTCTTTATTTTTGACTAAAACTGAACTGCTAAATAAATTTAAATTATGATCAATAGGCCCTTGTTGCAAATTAAAGACTTACACAAATCCTTCGGACTGAAGAAAATATTTACCGACGCCAATTTAGTTATTACCGAAAACCAAAAGATTGGAGTAATTGGCAGAAATGGGGCTGGAAAAACCACACTTTTTAAAATGATTATGGGCCTTGATGAGCCAGACTTAGGTGAAATTCAACATTATCCATACATGCGTTTAGGATATATCGAGCAAAACGATCCGTTTTTACCTGGTGAAACTGTTATAGATTTCCTTGAAAGATATACCAAAAAACCCACTTGGGAATGTGCCAAAGTTGCCAGCCGTTTCCAACTTAAAAAAGATAGATTAGAAAAACCAGTAACCGATTTATCTGGAGGTTTCCAAATGAGGGTAAAACTAACTGCCACCCTACTTTTCGAACCAAATTTGTTGTTATTGGATGAGCCTACCAACTATTTAGATTTATCAACTTTAATTTTGCTAGAGAAATTTTTATTAGATTTTAAGGGAACTGTAATGGTAATTACCCACGACAGAGAATTTATAAAGAAAACCTGCAATTCTACGCTTGATGTTGGTCATGGTCAGCTTTTTTTGCATAACGAAGGTTTGGAAGAATATTTAGAATACAAGCAAGAACAAGAAGAATTGGCTAAAAGTGTTAATGAAAACATCGAGAAGAAACAGAAACAACTTCAAACTTTCGTTGATAAATTTGGTGCTAAAGCCAGTAAAGCCAAATCTGCCCAGTCTAAAATGCGTCAGATTGATAAATTAGATACTAAAAAAATTGGTATAGCCACAGCTTTTTCTAATGTTAGAATGCATATTCCCACCGTTGAAAACAAACAAGGCGACGCTTTGGAATGTGTAAATATAGATATTGGTTACCCAGGAAAAGTGGTGGTAAAAGGTATTGATGTTCGGGTTGAACGCGGTAAAAAAGTGGCTATTTTAGGGGATAACGGACAAGGAAAAAGTACTTTCATGAAAACCATCATGAATGAAATTCCAACTATGAAAGGTGAAGTTGCTTGGAAAAAAGGTTTGAAATTAGGGTTTTATAATCAGCATTTAAGTGCCAGTTTGAATCCAGATGAAACTGTTTTTGGTTTTGCATCCAAGAAAGCTGAAGGAAATTCCAGTATGGACGAAGTTTTTAGAATTTTAGGAAACTTTTTATTTACAAGGAATGATTATGAAAAAACTGCTTCGGTTTTAAGTGGAGGGGAAAAAGCCAGACTTTGCTTGGCTGGAATATTTTTAGGTAAAGCCGATGTATATTTATTGGATGAACCTACAAACCATTTAGATTTTGAAACCGTGGAAGCTTTAGGCGCTGCTTTGGGTAATTTTAATGGAACAGTTTTTGTAATTTCCCATAATCGAACTTTCGTAAGCTTAATTGCCAATGAAATTATTGAAATTAAAGACGGAGGATTGAAAAGAATTTTAGGAAGCTACCAAGATTATGTTTGGAATTTAGAACAACAAGCCGATTTGGAAAATGCCTCAAATAAAAAAGCTGATACCGAGGAAGCTGCGGCGAAGTTTGATGTAACAGGGGCTGGTGGAAGTGGCAAAACAGAAAATGGACAGGTTTCGTCGAGCGGTGGCGGAAATATGAGTAAAGAAGTTCGCAAAAAACTTTTTGAAATGAACAAAGAACTGAAAAAAGCCGAAAGAAAAATGCAAAACCTGCAAAGCTTAATAGAAAGCGAACAAAACGACGATTCAACAAAAGCCAAGTTAGCAGATGCTGAAATTGTTTGGCTAGAATTAAAAGATCAGATTGAGAAGTTGCAAGGGTAATTGACTAAGTCTATTTTATATGCAAAAAAATAAAATGATTTGTAAATAAATTGGATTAAAAACAATGAGTAGTCACTTAGTTGTGTATCAAGATTCTAGTAAACCCGATGCTAATACCTTATCACTTTTTGCATTGATCGAAGGTTCGATTGGAAACCCTTTATATAGATTAGTTGAAAGAAACCATCCTTTGGAAACTTTAATTAACTGTGCTTATACACAAGCTATCCATTTGGGTCGAGGTGACTTGAAGGAAATGGCTAACAATTGCCAACAAAATTTGCATCACATCGACTGCACAGAGCTTGACTACTTGGTAGTTGATTCTATAGTATATGATGACGATTAACACGCACTAACTAGCTTTAAGCTAGTTTATTTATTGCCACTTAAACAGCTTAACTACATCCCAAGCAAAACCAACCCTGCGTACCACAAAGGCCATTGGGGTTTTGGGATATTGTTTTTTTCTAGCCAGGTTTGTGGGTTTTCTAAATTTATTCTATTATCTTCCCCTTCCAAAACTTTCTGAATTATTTCCTGATTAGGTTTTAAATTAAACTGGTTACTAAGTTCTAAGATATTTTGAATTAATTTTTTAGCGTCAAAAGATCCATCAACAAGAATACAAGGCACTGGGTTTGCGTTATGTTCGGTGTCTGTGGTTTTACCACCGCTAGTAAGCCCTACCATTTCAATATTTCCATGATCGGCCGTAATAAGCATTTTATGATTTCCCTTTTCTACAGCTTTAACCAATCGGCCGATTTCAACATCCAAAGCTTCCATACTTTCTATTGAAGCTGGAATATTCCCGGTGTGGCCAAGCATATCCGGATTGGCGTAATTTACGATAATATAATCATATTTTCCAAGGCCATTTTCAAGAATATAGTCTGTGATTTCCTTGGCTTTCATCTCTGGTTTTTCCGCGTGACTATGAACTTTATTTGAATTAATTACATGCCAAGTTTCACCTTCCCACTTTTTGTTTTGCCCACCGTTAAAGAAATAAGTTACATGGTTGTACTTTTCAGTTTCTGCAATATGTAACTGAGTTTTTCCTTCGCTACTTAGCACACTAGACATTGGGTTTGAAACTGCCTGATTTTTAAAAATTGGATAATATTGCCCTTCTTTAAAAGTTTCTGGATTAAAGTTTTTCGGAATAATCTTTGATGAAATATCCAAGTTGGACTTTAAGAATATTTCTTGTTCAATTCCGTAACTATTATTAGCTAAAATTGTTAAATTTAAATTAAATTCCTGGTTTAAATGGCATAAAACCGTTGAAAACTCCTTCATTCTATCGGTTCTAAAGTTCATTAACCAAACTGTGTCAGTCTTTTGTATATAAAAATAACCAACCGCAGAAATCATTTCATCAAATTTGTTATCATTATAATTTAGACTGCATACTTGCTTTAATTCCAAGTCAATGGATTTTAAATCTATAAGTTCAGATTTTAACTTTTCTGTTGGATGAATTTCATTTTGTATTTTATATTCAGAAAGCAGATATTCATTTACATTTTCCAATTTGGAAAAATCAAACATTGCAGCCATACCTTCAATTACCCTGCCCCAGTTATTATCTCTATCCATGGTATAAAAACGACCGCCAACCGAACCCAAAAATATTTTGTCCTGATAAGGCTTTAATTGATTTTCAAAAGTATTAGTAAAATAATTCCAAGTTGAAACTAAGCTTGTTCTATCAGAATCACGCCCATCAGTTATAATATGTAGAACAATTTTTTCTGCTCCAGAAAGCCCTGCACTAGCAATAGAGGCAGCCCAATGCCTTAAATCAGAATGGATTGTACCAGTTGAAAACAAACCGACCAGGTGCACAGTTTTGCTTTGGCTTTTAGAAAGTTTCATTTTTAAAAACAATTTTGGGTCGAAAATTTGATCAGGCCAAGCTTTATTTAAGGTAAAATTTTCCTCCGAGCTTTTGGTTATTTGATAACTTAATTGCTTTATTAAACCTAATCCACCTAAATTCATATGCCCCACTTCACTATTTCCAACCAAACCACTTTCTTGCCCAACACAATCTCCATCCGAGTTTAAAGTTGTCCACCAATAATTTTTAAGCAAATACCTAATATTGGGCATTTTTGCCATACTTACAACATTATTCTGGGAAGTTTCCGCCAAACCAAATCCATCTAAAACACATAAAATTTTTGTCATATTTTTTTCAATTCCTTCCTATTGTACCCCATTAAAAAGTAAAGGTCAAAGTAGAGGTGTTTTTCACAATCGCCAAGGCCAAAGCGCCAGCAAACTTGCCACATTTACAATTAACACTAAAATTCAAATTACCTAACCTATGTTATATGTTATTCCCACCCCAGTTGGTAATTTAGAAGATATTACAATCCGTGCTAAACGAATTCTAAGTGAAGCAAAAATCTTACTTTGCGAAGACCCTCGTTCAACTGCTATCCTTTTAAAATTGCTAGATGTAAAAAGTGATCAAAGATTAATTCAACTAAGTAAAAAACAAGAAATTAACTTTAAGGGTATTGAGGAAGTGATATCCGAGTTAAAAAAGCATGTTGCTGATGAAAAAGATTACATTATTGGCCTTGTTTGCGATGCTGGTACACCAGGAATTTCAGATCCTGGAAAAGTTGTAATTCAAAAACTTTGGGAAAATAATTTAGAATTTACTGTACTTCCAGGGGCAACCAGCCTTATTCCGGCAGTTGTAGCTTCAGGTATGCTAACCAAAGATTGGTGTTTTAAAGGTTTCCTTCCAATAAAAAAAGGTAGGCAAACAATGTGGAAGGAAATAACCCAAAGCCAGGTGGCCAGTGTAATTTTCGAATCTGTTCATCGTATGGAAAAAACTATTTTGGAGATGAAAGAGTATCTTCCCCCTAACCGTCTTGTTTTTTTTGCAAGGGAAATTTCCAAATTACACGAAACCTATTGGCGCGGCAAGATTGAGGATTTGAGTATAGATAGGGTTAAACTAAAAGGTGAGTTTGTCTTGGTGGTAGGAGGGGTTGAGGATATAGCCTAATTTTTTACAATGGGTTTTATTCTTTCTACCAAAAAAATATCGGTCAAAATGCA
This sequence comes from Bdellovibrionales bacterium, assembly GCA_044378055.1. Classification (GTDB taxonomy): domain Bacteria; phylum Patescibacteriota; class JACMRA01; order JACMRA01; family JACMRA01; genus JBILXY01. The sequence goes on from JBILXY010000002.1 coordinate 43,113, forward strand.
TGACCGATACAGCAACCTGTTCCTATAGCAGAGTGATTCTCATATAAAACTTAGTGATTTTTTCGTCCGAATTTACGAATTTATACCAGTACTCGTATATACAAGTCTTAAGTTGGTACATATCACCTCTATTGAGGCCTTCCAATTCTGCAACTTCAACGTCACTTAGGTCAACAATGCTATCAAATGTAAGTGATTCAGGAACTTCTAAAGAATCCCCAGTATATGCATTAATCTGAAAAACCATACTCAACCTATACTCAATCGCTACTGAAATCAATTAATACAGAATTTTCACACTCTGTAAACAGCAATTTTAAATTATTCCATCAAGCAAATTTCTACCTTAAAACTATAGAATTCTTGTCTAAATAATTTACTGCCCAGCGTAAATCTAGGAATCTGGCTTCTCTATCTAAGGGTTTAGGGTAATCTAAATCTATAATTCTTTCAGAACCAGCCACAAAACCACTGAAATTGAATACCCCAATTCCAACCACACTTTGCCTGGAATCACGGACCAAAAATAGGATATCTACTTTTTCAATAAAGAATTCTGTGTTGTTTTTAAAGATAGCTGAAATTTTAATTTTATTGGTACCTGGTTGCTGAATAATCTGGTCATTCCTGATTTGAATATCTGGCTTTTTTTGATTATTGTTTGCGTTAGGATTATAGAAAACTTTCTGAGTGGTTGGTTCTTCAATTAAAGTAAGCTTAACAGCACTTGGGTCGGCGGAATTTAAAGTTAGATACTTTACTTCTTCAGGCAATAAATAGCTGGAAAACTTTTGTTGATCTAATAAAGTTCCGTCTTTCGATGTAATTTGCAAAGTATAAACCCAAGGAAAATAACCTGTAGTTGAATTTTCTTTGTTATTTACCGAAATATACAAGGCTTTTTCACCAGAAGCCAATGGAACAATTTCAGTTTCGCTTACCTGATAATTAGCCTGGTTAAGGTCTTTTGGGATAACTTCATTTTTGGAATCAAACCAAGTATTTCTAAATAAATTAGCCGAGGCAGAGCCGCCAAAATAGACAGGAGCAAGTAAAACCAAACATATTCCGGCAAAAATTATTATCCCTCTTCGCACCCCTCCTTGAAAAGCAATTGAGAGATTTTCTACACGATATTGTAATGTATCAAGTTGGCTCATATTATATTAGATAGGCTTTTATTAAATATTCATTTAACATTCTGTTTGTGTTGAAATGACTGGCGTTAATAGCAATGCAATTTTTTTGAATTTTTAGCCAACTTTCAAAATCATTTTTATACATAGGCAGAATTATTTCTTCAAGTTTGAAATATAAATCATGTAATTGTGCATCCGCCAATTTTCCTTCATCCATTTCATTTTCACCCAAAGCCCAGCCAGTAACACCCTCAGTCCAGCCTTCAACCCACCAGCCATCTAAAGTTGAAATGTTTGGCACGCCGTTTAAAGATGCTTTCATACCACTAGTTCCAGAAGCTTCAATTGGAACAACAGGGTTGTTTAGCCAAATATCAACGCCAGCAGTCATCAAACTTCCAATTTCAATATTATAGTTAGGAAGGTAAACAATTTTCAAAAACGACTCTTCCTTTTTACTTGCCTGATAAATCTTTTTAATGAAGTTTTCACCCTCAGGTTCATTTGGATAAGCTTTTCCTGAAAAAATAATTTGTAACCCACCAAACTTTTTGGCTATTTTTTCCAGTTTATCTATGTCAGTTAGGATGAAATCTGCCCTTTTATAACCTACCATTCTTCTGGCGAAACCTATGGTAAATATTTTTTTATCTAATTTTATATTTACAGTGTTCTGAACATAGTCCAATAAGTTTTCCTTAGCTTCGGCGTGAGCCCAGGCAATTTCCTGCGGCGAAACAACAGCACAAAGCTTAAGGTTTTCTGGTGAACTTTTCCAGTTCAAAACATATCTTGAAAATAAACTTTCAAAAGGTTTGGAAACCCAAGTATTAACATGAATACCGTTTGTTATAGCATCAATTTTGTATTCTGGATACATTTGGCTTGTTACTAGATTATGCCTTTTGGAAACTCCATTACTAAATTTTGCACTGAACAATGCTAAATCAGTCATGTTCATAGAACCTTCTTGCCATAAATTATCTGGAAGATAGGAAAAATATTCCCCAAGCGTAGATTGCAAAACTTCTTTAGAATAATGGGTGTGAGCAGTTGCCAACGGTGTATGAGTTGTAAACACCACTCTTTTCTTAACTTCACTCCACATTGCTAATTGTTTCTTTAATTCTAAAGCAGCAAATATAGAGTGGCTTTCGTTGCAGTGGTAATTTTGAATATTTTTATGACCAAGAAGTTCTAAAACTTGCACCCCACCAACTCCAAGCAACATTTCTTGTGCGATTCTAACCGACTTATTGGCTGGATAAACATGGCTTGATATCTCTCTCATTTCTGTTGAGTTTTCGGGAAGATCTGCATCCAAAAAATATATTGGAACTTCGTGGCCACCAACCCCAATTACTTCATATTTCCATACTTTAAAGGTAACTTTTTGACCACTTATTAACAGTGAATGTTGAATGTTTGTTGGCATTAAATAATCTTCATATTTCCAAACATCATCAGATTCAATTTGTTCACCTGTTTCAGAAATTTCCTGTTTAAACCAACCATTTTTATACAAAATTGAAACCCCAAACATATTTACACCAAGATCTGCTGCCGATTTAATAGTATCACCAGCTAAAATGCCCAAACCCCCGCAATAGGTTTTCATTTCACTTTTAATCCCAAATTCAAGGCATAAATAAGCAACGCTAGTTGGTAAAATGGACATATATATGTTATTTTAGTTCGTATATTAAATTTTGTCTAAAGATTATTTTAAATTAGAATGAGAGATATTCAGACACGATAATGTCAACACTATCATACTAAACTTGAAGACTGGGAGTCTCCGCTACTGACGATTTCTATCTATCCTCGTGCATTTTTTGCCAAATAAACTTTTCCCATAAAATTCTTTTATCAGCACTTAACACTGAACTTATATCGCTAACTGGCCACCATTTCGCTCTCTGGTTTTCCCAGTTGGTTTTAGGGTGAAGATCTGAACCAATATACTGAATTAATTGAACATAATTGATAGTTCTATTATATTTAGCTCCCCATAAAATGTATCTTATTAAAGAGAGTGAAGACATTTCAACCCCCACTTCAACCGGCTTACCAATTGGAATTAAATCGGAATAAGCCAAATTTGTTTCTTCAGTAGCTTCTCTAAGGGCTGCGAAAGCTAACTCTTCACCTTTTTCAATTTCGCCTTGAACCATGCTCCAGCCTGTGTCTGAAGGTAAGATATTGTAACGCTCGACAAGCAAGAAAGGACTTGTGGCTGAAATATTTACTTGGTTTTGAATCGAAAATGAACGATGTATAGCTGCATGCACAGTTTCTCTGGCTTCCCCCTTTTGCATAAATTCCTGCAAAGTTGTCCAAAACCACAAGGTTACAATTGAATCTATAATTCTAACTCTTCTGTATGGCTGATTATAAAACCGGAAAAGCCATTCCAAACCAATAGATTGCAAAAACTTTGGCGCCTCAGTTTGTTTAGCCCCACCACCTAAATGATCAACAGCAGCCCCAATTCCTGTAGCTAATGTAAAACTGATCTCTTTATCATTGCACAAATTATCTATAAAAAATTCTTGTTTACCACTTCCACCTCCAAAACAGGTTAGAATTAAATCTGGCTTTTCTTTGCGAATAAATTCCTTGGCTTCAAACAAATCTGGAAATACTTGGAACAAATTATTACTTGTTACCAACACTTTCTGGTTAGAAATTAAACTAAGTACCTTATCTACTAAATTACTTGCTGGTCTTTTGGTCACAACTGGCTGAATATCCCTCATCAAGTTAGATTTTGTATCTTTGGTCCAAGTGACCAGATTAATATCTGGAAATAGTTTGGAAACTAAATTTTTGGTTACCTCGTCGCTGTTTGAATTGCCTCCCAAAATAACCGTCTTCCATTTCTTTTCTTCTGCAATTTTAAACAAATCATAAACCAAATCACGACCTAAAATTGTTTGATTCCTGGTTCTTGCAGTAAAATTAATTTTTAAAATTAAACTGAATAAACCTGAAAAAAGGTTAATGACCAACTCTAAAACAAAGAAAATAAGAAAAATTGGTAACCTAAAAATTATTGGCCAATTTATAATAAATTGCGAGTAAACTGTTGGTAAAGTACTAATCTTCATTGTTCTCCACATGGCCCAGTGTAAACCTTTTCCATCAATAGCAGTAATATTAGCTCGGTTTAAAACCTCTTTGTAAGAAGGGTTTCGGTTAGCCCGAAGCAAAAATTCACTATAGAAAAAATACAAACTGGTTTTACTACCTTCTTTTAAATTTTTAATTTCGTTTTTTAAGGAAATTTTACTTATTTGTGGAAGTTTTACCCCCATAAGCAAAGGAATTGGCATGACAAATTTTTGATTCAAGATGCTTGGAAAGTCAAGCCGGTGAAAATGATTCAGATTTGATTTACTTATCCAAATCCAAAATCCAGGCTGCTAAGCTTCTTACGCTTTGCCCTGTTGCTCCATCTACTTCAAGATTGTTGTGGTTCTTATTCCAAACGCTTCCGGCAATATCTAAGTGAGCCCAAGCATAGGCTTTAGGTTCTTTAATATTCAGCTTTGAATTTCTAAAATTTCTTTGATCCACGAAATGACTTAAGAACAAACCTGCAGTTAAATGCCCAGCCATAGGACCAATTTTACTGGTATTAACAAACTGCCCAACTTTTCCCTTTACTTCTTTTCTTAAAACTTCTGGCAAAGGTGTGTGCACTGTTTTTTCTCCTTCTTGAATAAAAGTTGCCTCCAATGTACTAATCAATCTGTAATCATTTCCCATCATAGCTGTGTAATGTTCAGAAACTGATCTTACTGCGGCACCGGTTAAAGTTGCGGTGTCAATAATGTAATCTGGATCTTGCAGCGTTGCTAAGGTTAAAGCATCAGCCAAAGTTAATCTTCCTTCAGCGTCTGTGTTCCAAATTTCTACAGTCTGACCAGAATATGTGGTTAAAACATCGTCGCTTTTATAGCTTGCACCATCTACCATATTCTCAACCCAGGCTGAAATCCAGTGGACTTCAGTATTTTGCAAATCCATATCAGACAAAGTTTTCATAACACCAAACATTGTGGCACTTCCACCCATATCTACTTTCATAGTCTTCATAAACCCACCCACTTTAATATCCAAACCTCCGGAATCATAGGTTACGCCTTTTCCAACCAAACATACCTTGTTTTTCACTTCACCTTTTGGTTTAATTATTACATGGACCATAGTTGGGTTGTGCCTGCTAGATCTGCCTACAAATGTAATTCCTTCCATCCCTAGTTCTTGCATTTTGTCGTAATCAATATGTTTAATTTCCACAGAGGCGTTGTCTCCCAATTCTTTTTTAACAAGCGGTGGCAAAGTTGTAGGGTTAATATTTTCAGGAATATCATCTACCAAACTTCTGGTTAAAGTAATACCGTCATTAAGAGCCTTAAAATTGGAGATGAATTCATCAGTAACCAAAGTGTTTAATTCAGAATCAAAGTAAACCGAAATTTGCTTGTTCTTAGCTTCCTTTTCAGGTAAATAAGTATCTAAATTCCAGCTAGCCTGAGAAATTCCCAACACTAAATCGAACAAATTTTTGGAAAACTTACCAAAGGAATTAGGTGTTTGTTCAGCAAAAATGCTGTGATTATTTAAAACCAAAGCTGTGAGGCTGTAACCTGCAATTTTATTATATATTTTTGCTCCTAAATTGTATAAATTAATTTTATAAAACGGATCAATGGTTTTTTGCTTGGCTTCGAAAGTTAAACCTACAAATAAGGTACTGCTTTCTGGAAAAACTGCTATTTCTGCATATTTTCCTGTAAATTTAATGTTTTTAAAAGTTTGTTGAATTCCGGTATCCAAATTTTCAAGTTCAGCTGATGTTAAAAATTTAATGTTCCAAGTTGTATTTTCTTGTGGTGTAGTATTCGTAATAATTGTTAACATAATCTATTAAGTAGAGGGATAGAAAAAAACCCTTGTTTAGTCAACCATTTAAGAAAAAAGGGGGATTCGCCTAAAAAAAATAGCTTAATAATTTAAGCTAAGTTCTAGTTTTTTCATTTGAAAGTAATTAGTTAAAAACAACTTCAAAGAGGTTAAGCTGGATTTCTTGGCCTTCATAGATAGTTGAAAGTACTTCTCCATCAGGCAAACAACAAACGTTTGAGATTGTATCGCCTGTCTTGAACATATAAATGTCGGAATTGGCTGTAGGCAAATGTCTTGTAAAGACAAATGGCAAGACAATCGATTCATTAAATGGTACAGGTGTTCGCACAAATTCTTCATCTATGGAGGAGGCTTCCTGTGCTGGAACTCTGAAATATCCAGTAACTGGATTGTTTAAATCTATTACGGTATGTCCACCATTTACTGAGTGGACTTTTTTTAAATCATGTATACTAGATGGCATAAATCCAAAATCTCCAACTTAATTGCACTACAACTTATGGCACACTTTTTGAATAAGCGCAAGATCTAATATATTATACAGAATTAAGCCCAAAATAAGTCGCCCTTACCCTTTCCCCTCTTCCTTCTTAGAAAATACTTTTTGGTGTAAATCTCTTATTTGCCAGTCGCTTACATGGGTGTAAATTTGAGTGGTGGAAATGTTGGAGTGTCCTAAAAGTGTCTGAACTGAGCGTAAATCTCCTCCTTCGGTTAAAATTTTAGTGGCAAAACTGTGACGAAGTGTGTGAGGTGTTATGTGTTTGTAAATTCCTAAACGGTTAGCATAACTTTGTAACATCATTTGCACCATTCTGGAAGTTAAAGGCTTTTGTTTCTTCAAATCTTTGGTCCTATTTTTACTGAATGAAATAAACAACCATGGGTTTTCGTCGTTTCCTCTTAAATGCAGGTATTCGTGGATTGCTTCCACTGCCACAGGGGCCAAAAAAGCCGAACGAACTTTACCACCTTTACCCTGAATTAAAAGCTGATTCTCGGAAATTCTATCATTTTTAGACAAGTTTTCTTCTGGAATAATTTCTTCATTCTCTAAATTATTCTGGTCTTGCAAATCGCTAGATTCAATGGCTAGACTATCTTCTGTCCTTTTAGAATAATCTGTTGGAATTTGTGCCTTTTTTAAACTAAGCAGTTCCGACAAACGCAGTCCAGAGCCAAATAGTGTTAGCACAATAGCTTGGTTTCTTTTTTTCTGAACATCAGCCACCTTGTGTGAATCTTGAATAATTACTTGAACCAGTTTTTGAACTTCAGCGTCGCTTAAAAATTCAATTTTTCTCATTCTAGTTTTAGGTAATTCAAGCCGGTCTGGAGAAAGCACCAAAGCCCCATTTTTAATTAAAAATTTTAGAAAAGAACGCAAAACCACAATCTGATAGGCCTGGGTTTTCAAACTAATTTTGTCCCCTCGAATAGATTCTTGCTTGTTCAAAAATACCCTATACCTATTTACAGTATCCATATCAATCTGATTTGTTCTAACAATTCCAGTTTTATCTAAAAACTTTTCAAATCTCTCCATAGTAGCCCTGTAATTTCTTACAGTATTAAGTGAATACTGCTTGGTTAGTTCGCAATAAAGCAAAAAATCCTCCATATCTCTTTTGAACGACATAATAATGATTAACTAAAATGACTTCGTATAAATGTCAAACTTTTTTAGCTATCTCTTGCAATAAGGTAAGCAGACATATCTCTGATAAATGTTATTCCATTATTATCTTTATCAAAGGAAGAATAAATTATATCCAAAGCTTCTGCGTTTTCTTTTTGACACCTATCTTTTATTTGATCGACCACTCCACTTTCAATCATTTTTTGTTTAAGCTGATCAATTTCTGAATTGGAAATATTTGCATTACCAAGTTGTTCTTTAAGTATTAGTCTTTCCTCATCATTTAACTGATTATAATAAGTGGACATCATTAAAGTTCTTTTTCCTTCAACAATATCAGCTTTGCTTGGCTTACCTGTTTTATTTTCATCACCAAACAAACTAATTATATCATCAGTAAGCTGATAAACTAAACCAATTTTTTCACCAGCAATGTTAAAAGAGGCAATTTGGGAATCTGAAGCGCCAGCCAAAGTTGCCCCAAGTAAAAGTGGCTTCTGAATTGAATAATTTCCAGACTTCAAGATTAACATATGTTCAATGTTGGCAGGATCTAAAGTATCAAAATCGGCCATTCCAACCCCATAACAATCGTCTAGCTGGCCTGAGATAAGTTCAAATTGCATTTGATAAAACAGGGTTTTCATAGCATCTACGGCTGGGGAAGAGGGCAATTTACCAATTACTTCCTGTGAAAGCATGTAGGCGAAATCTCCGGCTAGAATTGTTGCCCCCAAAGCAAAATGATTTGCTCTATTTTCTAGATTCTTATGGAGACCAGGATGATTATCTAACAAATCTTGCTTAAAATAATCTTGGTAAAAACTTTGAACCGTTGGCGAACCTCTGCGGGTTAAAGATTCATCAATAATATCGTCGTGAATTAGGGCGAAGGTGTGAAACAATTCCAATGCAATTCCAACTTGAATTATTGTTTCCATTTCTTGCTTGTTTGGGGCTTTTCCTGAGGCAAGAAAACCAAAATAAGTTAGTGCAGGTCTAATTCTTTTTCCAGCGGATTTAACTTCTAAAATAACCCGGTAAATTTCTTTAAGATTTATTTCTGCAGTTGGGTTTATATGTGATGCTTGCTGAATTTTGTTAAGCAAAAATATGCTTAGTTGATTGTCGAAATTGGTTTTAAAATCAATCAGCTGTTCCTTAAAGTTCATAAGTATTGAATATTCTACAAAATTGGGGTAAAGGGTGTTCCTTGTCAATTTAATCTTTCAAATAAAAAATCCGACAAACAATCTGTCGGATCAAAATTAGCAGACTATTCTACAAACCAACAAATACCAAAGACAATAAAGAAACAAATTAGAGATCCAAGCCCCTGTTGTATTTCAAATATTTTAATGGCTTCTGAAATCGATATTGCGGTGGAATATCCACTTAGCCCTTTTGCCAAAAGAGCAATCGAGAATCCAAGAAATCCAAAGGCAATTATATACAAAATATCGCGATAACTAATTTGCATTTATTCCTCCAAAATGATCTTATTATTTAATAATCTCTAAAATATATCATAGTCAAATTATCCCTTCTCTATGTTGATTTAAAATAGATTATAAAAAAGCCTGAATAATCATTATTTCATAAGTTTCAAACAACCTTGATTTGTTGAGTAATGTCTAAATTTAGCAACGAAAAAGGTCTCTTGTGAGACCATAGATAGTGATGCTTGTTAAAGCCTAGTTTATATTCCACCTTGTCTTATTTTCAGAAAGTAAGATTGTGAACGCTAAAACGCCGGGCAGCAAGGTAAACGCCGAGAAGCAGCAAAATGCAAATTTTAGGTTGATGTCTTGAGTTGTAAAAGCTGAAATCCAAGCGACAGCGCCTGTCAACGATGCTAATATAGCACTTAGTAAGAAGAATGTACGGCCATTACATGGATTTTTCATGAAAATCTCTCTTATTGCATGTGCGCTTTTACCCTTGGTTATAACCTAACTTTTCGTCAAATAAATGCTAGTACAACCATTACGCCATAAAATATAACACAAGCTAAAACAGACAATATATTAAACATTCTAGGCTTAGTTTCATTGGGTAAGCTTAAGTTTAATTTCAGCAAAAATATTGGATATAAAGCCATAATAAAAGCAGATGTGGTAGCAGAAATTTGTAATAAACCTGCTGGTTGATTAAACCCAGGAATAATAGCAGTAAACAGCAAAATAACCATTCCTATAACCGCAGATAACTGACTTAATCTTTCAGATTTGAATTTAGAAAAAACCTTTGAGCCGGTATTTTTAAGAAGCCTGCCGGTGGCATCTAAAATAGTCATCTGTGCCATGAAGAACAGAAGAAAAATTCCCAAAGCCCAAGCAAAGCCTGCTCCAAAAGTTAATTGATTTAATTTATCTACTTGAAAAGTTAAAATGCCAAAACCAACTTTATTTGAACCAGGAAGTAAAACTGCTGAAATAATGGCGATTAGAAATATTCCTACAAAATTTCCCAGATAAAATAAAATGAAGTGTTCCTTCCAAATTAAACTCCACCAATTTTTAAAGTTATTAACACTTTCTTCATTCCAAACTATATTCAAATCAGCTGAAGTTTCCCGATTTACAATGTTACTCTGTTTTGTAGATAAAGAATTACCAACAAGAGATTGTTCATTCTTCATTATTAATTCTTCATTATTAATTTCTAATTGCTGATTGATTCCGTAACCTTTCTTTGAAACCCAGTCGCTTTGCACTAAATTCAAAACACCAGCCACTCCACCAAAGGCCAACGCCGAGACAAAAGTAATCCTATCATTATTTTTAGGCCACCAACCACTTTCAAAGTTAAATTTAATATTTGCTAAATCTGGGGAAAGCCGAATTAAGGTGTATATACCTATAGTTAAAATAATTAACAGCCCGAACCTAGCAATATTTTCCAAAATTTGGTAACTTTTTTTACTCTGCCAAATTAAGATCTGAAACCCAAGTAAAACCAAAGCAAACCAAGCTCCGTAACTGCCAAAGCCAATTGTATAGGCAAAAATATTTCCAGCAATAGAAATCCAAGCTGGCCAGGCAAGACTAATAATAATTCCAAAAATGAACAATGGCCCCAGCCAAGAATGTCTGTCAATCATGCCTTTTAAGGTATTTTTTCCAGTTACAATAGAGTATCTTTCAATTTCCAAATTTACCATGAACTGCAAGAACAAAATTAATGGAACTGCCCACAAAATGGTTAAAGAATATCTACCAACTAAATCTGGCCATAAAAGCATTTCACCACCATTAAGGCTTAAAGCCACAAAAATAATAGAAGGACCAAGTAGTTGCCACAAAGTTTTTTTAGCCGCAGGAAAAATCATAGACAAATTGTACTCAACTCAAGAATTTTGGTAAAGTTACTTTACAAACCAAGTAAGTAAATTCAACAAGATATTATGAAAAAAGTACTTATCTTCCTTTTGATTATAATTATAGTTGCAATATCCATAATTGCCCTTTATAGATTTAAAAATAAAGAGGAAACCAACTCGCGAAACTTTTCCAACACTACTTTAAATAACTCAGGCACTTCTGGTACAAATAATGCAGTGCAAAACGATACTTACACCCAAAAACTAATTGACCAAGTTAAAACTGGTGGATCGACCACAGGAAAGGGTACTGCCTTGAAAATTGATGTTTCAGGAACAATCCGCGATTACATTTTATATCTACCACCAAATTTTAATAAACTGGAGAAGCTGCCGCTAGTGTTTGAACTTCACGGTGGAGAAGGAGATATGAATAAAATGCAAAATTATTCTAACTTTAACGACATCGCCTCTAAACATGGTTTTGCAGTAGTTTACCCAAATTCGCTAGATGGAAACTGGAACGACGGTCGTTTGAATCAAGCTGATATTAAGAACAAATTGGGCGACGATGTTGGTTTTATTTCCAGTCTAATTGATTCTTTGGTTCAAAATGCTAAAATAGACCCTGATAAAGTTTATGCAACTGGTATTTCTAATGGAGGTTTCATGACCCAAAAATTAGCTTGCGATATTGGTAATAAACTGACAGCTATCGGCCCAATTGCAACCGCAGTACCAACCAACTATGTTACAGATTGTAAGCCTGCAAAACCTATTCCTATAATTTGGTTTCAAGGTACAACCGACCCATTAATTCCTTTTAATGGTGGCGATTTAGTTACTAAAAGCTTATTTGGAAATTCGACTAGAAAAGGTACTGTTCTTTCTTCCCAAGATTCTTTAAAATTCTGGATGGATAATAATGGTGTCTCTGGAAGCCCAGTTATAACACAATTAACTGACCTAGATAAAAATGACTCTAGCGATATTACACACTTTTCATATTCCTCCAGTAGAAATGCTCCTATTGAATTTTACAAAGTAAACGGCGGAGGCCACAGCGTGCCTGGTTTAATTCAGTATTTACCCAAAATTATTATTGGAAATGTGAATGGTGATGTTAAAGCCGAAGAACTAATCTGGCAATTTTTCCAGCAGTATTAAGAATAATACAATCTAAGCAAAGTTACACCCAAATTAAGCTTACCCGCCTTCAACATTTTTCCTGTGTTGGGGTTTAAGTTTTAAATTAGCCTCCGATTGTTGAAGTAATAATTCTTGTATAAAGCCTATTATCAGAACCTCTTGCAGATTGAACGCTTCCGCTTAAAATTCCTGGATTATATTCAGGAGTATGTTCTTCAACAGATATGTTATTATTTAGAGTAATTCCAGTGTCTTGTACCCAGTTTAAACCAGTTGCAAAACCAAAACTTGTAGAAGTTGAATTTGGATTTTCTACAGCGTATAGCTTTTTATCAACACCCATTACATAAGCACGCATTGCATAATTTGTTCCGCAACCCAGGTTTATAGAAAGTGCAGTAGATGGTTTATCTGCAGCTTTTAAACTGCCTAATCTTACCCAGTTGGTCCAAGTAAGGCCGTCATCAGAATTTCTAAAGTAAATACCTAAATCTGTACCCCTTACAAATTGCATAACTTTGCCACTTATAGAAGTACCCACATTATCAGTATCAATTCCTGGGAAAGTGCTTGGTTCGTCTAAAATAGTAATTCCTCCACTATTTCTTGCCCAAGTAGACCAGGTAGTTGCGTCTGTTGTATATCTACTATACAATCCGTTGTCTGTTCCTCTAGCGAACTGAATTAATGTGCCGTTACGCTCGAATTGCTCGGTTCTTGATGCTAAAGTAATTGAACCCCCTCTTACCCAATTAGTCCAGCTTGTTCCGTCAGTACTTACTCTGGTATAAAGTCCATTGTCTGTTCCGTGACCTGTTTGAACTAATTTTTGATCAAATGTCATGGTTGAAGAGTTGTAAACTTGGAAATGTGAAACAGTTGGTTTTGATTTCAAAGTTATAGCTCCGCCTCTTACCCAGTTTGTCCAGGTTGTTCCGTTTGTAGATGTTCTAGTGTACAAAGCATTATCTGTTCCATATGCTGTTAAAACAAAAATCTTAGTAGAACCACTAGTTGTTTGGAAACCAATTACTTCTGGTTCTGTTTTAATTGTAATTCCATTTCCTTCTTGCCAGTTAGACCAATTACTTTCAGAAACTGTAAGTTGACTTGCTATTCTTGTATAAAGTCTATTGTCTGTTCCTCTAATAGCTTGAATTAAAATTTGAGGAGTTGATGATGAGCCAGGAAGGGTTGCAAAAGAAGCTGGTGAACTTATTGTTGCCGAATTAGCCTGCCAAGGACCAACATAGGTGCAGGTGTTAAAAGCCGCTGCATTGGCTTGAATATTTGGGGATATTAATGTTGCACTTATTAATAAAAGTGTACTAAACAATTTTGTAACATTTTTCATGTACTTGTGATAAGAGCATGGATTTATGCTTCTGTCAAAACATTCAGAATCATAAAAATAGATTGTAAATACAGATAAAACCCCCGAAGGGGCTATTAGTTTGAAAAAATTAATAATATTTAATTATCCAACAACATTCGAAGTAATTATTCTGGTATACAATTTGTTATCAGTACCACGAGCAGACTGCACATTTTGAGATTGATCGTTACCTATTACAGAAAAGAATGTAATATAATCTACCACTGAGATATTATTACCTAGGCTAATATTAGTATCAACCTCCCAATCTAAACCATCACTAAACCCAAAACTACTTGACTGAGAGCTGGTATTTTCAACAGCATATAGTTTTTTGTCTATACCTTTAACATAAACTCTATTGGCATAGGCAGATCCACAATTCCGATTTATTGTACTTACAGCCTCGGGTCTTGCATCGGCGAGTAAATTACCAAGTCTAAACCAATTTGACCAATTCAAAGCATCCACCGAGCTACGAAAATATATTCCTTTGTCTGTACCTCTAACGAACTGGAGAATTTTTCCTTGAATGGGCTGACCCAAGTTGTTTGAATCTGTAGCAAGATAAGTAACAGGCTGATCTAAAACAGTTATACCACCACTATTTCTAACCCAAGCAGACCAATTTATGGCATCAGTAGTATTTCTACTATATAAGCCATTATCTGTTCCTCTGGCGAATTGCACTAATGTATAACCATCGATACTGCTGCCTGCCAAATATTCTTCAGTCGAAGAAGCGATAGTGATTGTTCCTGCTCTTTCCCAAGGTGTCCAAGTTATACCATCTAAGGTTCTTCGTGTATATAAACCATTATCAGTGCCGTATGCAGTTTGTACTAATCTTTGTTCAAAAACTGAAGTATCCGAATTAAAAACTTGTATTTCATTAAAAGAAGGCTTCTCTTTAATTGTAATCGAACCTCCTCTAATCCAAGGTGTCCATGTTAAACCGTTTGATGATGTTCTTGTGTACAGTCCATTATCAGTTCCAAAGGCCGACATTACAAAAATCAACCCAGAAGTGCTGGATAAAACAAATATTTCTGGCTCTTCTTTAACTGTAATTCCAGCCCCTTCCTGCCATGCTGTAAAATCGCTCTCAGATAAAATATTCGGACTGGTTGTAATTCTTGTGTACAATCTGTTATCTGTCCCTCTTATAGCCTGCAATAGTGATTGTGGGTCCACGACATCTGGAAGAACTGAGAATGCAACAGGAGAGCTAATTGTGGCAGTACTGGAAAACCACTGCCCTACTGAAACACAAGAATTGTAAGCAGCAGCTTTTAATTGAACATTTGGGATTACGAAGGTTGTTGCTATAAATAAAGCAGAAAATAATTTTACACTTAAATTTTTCATACAAGCTGTCAAAATCACTTATTATTTGAAGTCAAGTTTGGTAATTACAAGTTAACAAGATTTAGCATAAAACATAAACACGCTCCGCATATAGAAAATACCTTTCAGCAATTCCAAAACCGCACTACTAACCACCATCAACATTTTTTCTATCTACTTCGGTAAGTTTAATTGTAACAGGCGTTCCTTGAAAATTAAACTGCTTACGAACTACATTTTCCAAAAACCTTACATAAGACCAATGCACTGTAGTTTTATCTTTAATTAAAAGTTCAAAAGTTGGTGGTTTAGATTTTGAATAAACCAAGTCGTAAATTACCGCTTTTTTCTTATTGGCCACTTTATTTGGTGGTTTTTTCTTCATTAAGAAGTTAAATAACTTTCTAACATCGGCTTTATCAATTTGCTTTTCACGGTTGGCGATAGATTCATCTATTTTATTCCATATTTGCCACAAATTTGTTCCTTCTTTAGCCGAAACCCAAACGAAATCGTCTAGTTTTAAGAACACAAATTTATGTAGGAAATCACGGATGAATTTCTTCTTCTGCTCTTCATCAATTAAGTCGGCTTTGTTGGCTATTACCACAATACCCTTTTTGGCCTCTCTGCAAATTCCAGCCACAACTTGATCTTGATGGCTTACCGGCAAGGATGCATCTACAATTAAACAAATTACATCGGCTTGGTAGGCAGCTTCTACAGTTCTAAAAGTAGCAAAAGTTTCAGCCCCAGTGGTTCTTTGTCCTGGCTTTCTTATTCCGGTGGAATCTAGTAAAATATATTCCTTTTCAATCCATTCGTATTTTGGCTTTGTGGTTTCGACTTCTACTTTATTTTGCTTCGAACTCTTTTTTCCACTGGCGATTACTTCCTCTGGTAATTCTACTACATCATCATTTTCATCTTCCAACTCTTCCAACAATTCTTCAGAAACATTATCAATTTCAGTAGTTTCATCATTATCGAGTAAGTCATCTTCCAAGTCTTCCAAGTCTAATTCTGATTTATCGAGCAACTCTTCGTCATCTAAATCCAAATTTTCCACAGGTTCCACAATTTCAGTCTTCACCATTCTTTTCAAAACCATGTCATTTACACTTAAAGTAGTTCCAGGAATATCAGTAACAATTTGAACTTCTTGCCCTATCATAGCATTGAACAAAGAACTTTTTCCAACATTCGGTTTTCCAATCAACAAAATTTTAGGGCTTCTTTTTTCCTGCTCTTCAAATTCCAAGTTATCTGGATCAATCGGGGTTTCTTCCATCACAACTTCATACAAACCAGGACCATTAGCATCATTTTCACGGGTTACATAATAAGATCCGTCGTTTAGCTTTTTAACAATTCCAGCCTTAGCCCTTTTCTTCTTTTTTGTATCAATAATTCTCATCGGCTCTTCAGGAGATTTTTCAAAACCCATAGCCAAACACTTTTCTACCAAAGCATCAAGCAAATCGTTTACGCCGTAACTGTTGGTTGAACTTACATTAACAAAAGCAAAACCACCCAGCCTTGCGTAATCGGAAATACTTTTTTCCAGGTTTGGATCATCAACCTTGTTAATTACTATCATGAAGGGTTTTCCGGCCTTCCAAATTTTAGATAAAACTTTCTGGGAAATATTTTCAGGATTCTGTCTTCTATCAATAACCCAAACCAGAATATCGGCCATGGCAATTGCTCCGAAAGAGCGAACTTGAATTTCCTTCTGAATTTTATCTTCAGGATCTGGAACCAAACCACCAGTATCAACAAATTGCATGTACATGTTGTCCCACTCGGTTTCCGACCAGTTTAAATCTCGGGTTGTGTGTTCTTCTTTGGCAGTAATAGCTTTTTTAGTACCGCAAATTCTATTAAGCAGGGTACTTTTACCAGAATTAGGCAAACCAATTAAAGCAATGGTAGGTATTCGTTTCATAAAACAATCAAATCTGCAAGTTCAGGCTTTGTCAAAAGAATCAAATAATTAGACAGTTTATCCAAGTTAATTGCGGTGAGTGATTACAATTAACCAGATTTTGTGAGCTAAGTCATCGTGAAACAGTTTTCAGGGTATAAGCCTCTAGAACAAAATAAATCTGAGAACTTTAAAAGCAGATATTTGACTTCAACAAATATTTATGAAAAAATTATTTTAGTTTATATTATCATGGTTTAAAACTCAATGGATATAGATTTATCAGATACCCTGATTGCATTACTATTTTTTTGTGATGTTCGCGATGAAAAACAAGTTATGGGCATTAACATGATAGATTTAATGTCCGATATTACAGTGCCTCCAACAACCGTATATCACAAATCTAGCAACTTAAGGCTAGTAATTTCAATAGAAAAAGCCTGCAAAGTTGATGGTTTAATTAACTTAGCAGAGGAAAGTTATCTGGAAGTTTATCAAACACCTAGTGATTTAAAGCTAGATGTTTTAGTTACAATGATTAATTCATTGTTTCTTTACTCAAAAATGGGTAGCAATATATTGGACATAACTGATCCTTATGTTTTTAGAACTATCTTCGACATTTTCGACATGTTCTGTGAATATATGGATTCGTTAGAGTATAATGAGTTTGAACATCACAAACTAAAGTGGGCTGAAGTATGCTCATAAAAAATAATCGCCTAGCTAACCCTAGGCCTTTTTATTTGCCTAAAATTAATTAAGATTGCAATATTTAAATTAACTATGCTGAAGGCTTTAATTTTTGATTCTTTTTTCGATAAACATCGTGGGGTTATTGCTTTCATTCGTTTATTTAATGGGGAAATAAAGGCAGGTGACAGTATCTATTTCTTGCAATCTAGCACTAAAATTACAGTTTTAGAAGTTGGGGTTTTCAAACCAGAAATGCAACCAATTTCAAGTTTAAGCAGTGGTGAGGTTGGTTATTTGGTTACAGGTTTAAAAGAATTAGAAAAGGTTAAAGTTGGCGATACAGTCAGCAGCAAAGATGACCAGAGCTTGGCACTTCACGGCTATAAAGAAGTAACTCCAAAAGTTTTTTCCAGTCTTTTCCCAACCAACGCCGATGATTATCCTAAACTTCGCGATGCGGTGGCTAAATTAAAGCTTAGTGATGCTTCCTTAATGTACGAAACAGAGAATATTCCTGCCCTTGGTTTTGGTTTTAGATGTGGTTTTTTAGGCCTTTTACATATGGATATTGTGCAAGAAAGATTAAGCAGGGAATTCGATTTAGATTTGGTTTTAACTACCCCTTCTGTAGAATACGAAATTGAGGAAAATAATGGCAGTAAATACACAATTCATACCCCAGCTTTGCTTCCTGACCCCAGTAAAATTCGCCACATTTCAGAACCTTGGATTAAGATGGAAATTTTAACTCCTGATATTTACATTGGAAAAATTATCGAATTAATAACCAACAAACGCGGTACTTATACTTCAATGTCAGCTCTAGCAGCCGATCAAGTTCAAATAACTGCAGATTTACCGCTTGCCGAAATGATTGTAGATTTTTACGACGAATTAAAGTCTTGCACCAAGGGTTTTGCCACTATGTCTTACGATTTGGTTGGCTTTCAGCAAAGCGACTTGGTTAAAATTGATATTCTGGTAAACAAGAAAATTGTTGATCCTTTATCAGTAATGTGCCACAGGGCTAATGCTGAAACCAAAGGAAGAGAAATTTGTGAAAAGCTAAAAGAACTAATTCCAAGGCAGCAATTCGATATTTCAATTCAAGCTTCAATCGGCGCAAGAGTTATTGCAAGGGAAACAATCAAACCTTTTAGAAAAGATGTAACTGCCAAACTTTACGGCGGCGACCCTACCCGAAGAATGAAGCTGCTGGATAAACAAAAGGAAGGGAAGAAGAAAATGAAAATGGTTGGAAATGTAGAAATTCCCCAATCAGCCTTCCTAAATGTGTTAAAGAAAAGTTAAAAATACCCTCTCCAGGCTATAATTGAAGCCTTGGTTACTTCGCCAAAATAACCTGTTGAACCACCTGCAAAGTTGAACTTACCTGCACTTTTCATACAGTCTTGCAGCTGTTTAACTCGGTTACTTTGTTCTCCAAAATTCCAAGCCTGGCCTTTTAAATCTTCACATGAAAAATCTGGGGTTGAATTGCCCTTTAATCTGGAAAAAGCTTCAGAAGTTACAGGGCCAAAATAACCAGTATCACTTGGCCAGTTAAACAAACCGGCTGTTCTTAAACATTTTTGCAATTCCAGCACATCGTTATTTCTATCCCCAATTTTAAAGTTTTTAGATTTGAAAGAATCACAACCAGAAACCGGTGTTAGTGAAGCTGGAGGGGTGGCTGGAGGTGTAGAATCTTGACCAACCCAATTCTTCAAAGCTGCCGAAGTTATTGGGCCGAAATAGCCTGTATCGGTTGGGAATTGAAATAATCCAGCTGCCCTTAAACAACCTTGCAAAAGCTTAACCCTGTTTCCAATCTCCCCATCATCAAATTTTTGACTTTTCAAAGATTCACAACTTGTATCTTCCTCAGCAACTTCTTGCTTTGGCTCAGAAGGTGTGGTGGTGGTTTTAGCTAATTTTCTGGCTGCATCAGTAATTGGGCCATAATAGCCAGTATTACTTGGCCAATTAAACAAGCCAATATTTCGCAAACATTGCTGTAAAGACTTAATGTCTTCACTAACATCGCCAATAGTATATTCAGAATCAATTAATTCTTTGCACTTAGCATTGTTATCTGCCTGACTTATTCCCAGTTTTTTATCTCTAATAAAGTTCTTTAATGCTTGATCAGTAATTACACCATACATTCCAGTTATTTCTCGGTTTAAATAATACCCTTGTTGTCTTAAAAATCTTTGCAGAAGCTTAATATTATCATTATTTTGGCCTAAACTGTATTGAACTTGAATAATATCTTTAACTGAATCAAAACTAATCTGATCACCTGTATTTACATTAACTTGGATATCTTTTCCTACCAAATTTTTAGCATCTAAATCAGCTTTAGAATAAGTATTAGTATCTACTCCCCAACCATTAGAAACTATGATTGCCCACAAATTATAATTTCCCCAATAAACATGTGGTGTATATCTGTAATTTGCAGCAGTAGCAGCATTAGTTAAGAAAATATTGTATTCGTCTAAAGTGGTAATTGTGTTATTTACATGGTAAGGTGCTACCATTGAACTTCTAGTTATAGCTAAATTGAAGTTGAATTGAAGTTGGTAAGCTGCCCAATTCACTTGATTGGCAAAACCAAAGTATTCAGTAGCACAAACCGAAGTATCTGGGCAACCATAACCCATGGCAGTTCTAATTCTTCTTTCAGGATCTGCATTTGTATCATAACCACTTAAACTTAAAAGGGATTGCTCTTTTTCTAAGTAGGCTAAAATTAATCCTGGGTTTAAATTTGGAACAACACCCCACTTGCTGCTTGATTGACCCCTAGCTGCAGCAAAAATGTAATAACTTGCCCGCTTTCCCTGTTCAGTATAATTTTTTAAAGGTGAGTTAACACTATTTAAATAATCTTGAACTTTAGCCTCGTTATCAAAAACCTTGGTCGAACTAAAAGTTTGATCACTAATAATAAAATTTGGATCGAAAATTGGAGTGTTTGAATTTACCCCCAAAACGGTGTCTGTTGATTTTGCAATTTTATTAATATCAACTTTAGAGCTGTAAAAATTATATACAGCAACTGAAGCTAAAATTAAATTAAAAAGTATTAAAGCAAAGGTGAATTGTAACAGATTCTTCCGGTTCATTTTTATTTTTGTTTAGGTTTTATGCAAAATCGTTGCAATCTTAGTTATTATAACCCTAAAAACTTAATTTGGCAAAATTTTTATTGATTGTGCCTACTAAAAATAATTACGAAAGGTGTTTTCATTAAAATCCACAAATCTAGCCAAAAACTCCAGTTTTCTAAGTAGTGTACATCCAGCAAAACTTCGCCTTCAAAATCTAGATCACTTCTGCCATTTACTTGGGCAAGCCCAGTAATTCCTGGCTTAATATTCAAGACCTTCATGTGATGTGATTTATATTTAGCAACCTCTCTTGGTTGATGTGGTCTTGGGCCTACTAAAGACATACTTCCAAGTAAAACATTTATAAATTGTGGCAATTCATCTATACTATATTTTTCGATGAAGGCTCCTACTTTAGTTTGTCTAGGGTCATCTTTAATTTTATAAAGAATATCATCACGCATATTACTTTTCTTAATCAGCTCTGCTTCTAATTCCAAAGCTTTAACAGAATTAGGATCGCTTTCCGAGGTATTAAATTCTTGATAGTACCTTCTAAATTTCCACAATTTAAAAACCTTACCATCCGGCCCAATCCTTTCGCTAAAGTATATCACCATACCGGCCGATTCTAAACGAATAGCAATAGCAGTAATTATTAAAATTGGCGAAGTAATGATAAGTAAAAATAAGCTGGCAACAATATCAAAAAGTCTTTTCCAAACCAACATCCAACCATCTAAATTTGTATGCTTCAATCTTAAGAAAAAAGTATTTTGAATTTTCTGAAATTCCGTTCCAAAAGCTCCAAATCTTTCAACACCAGTTGGATGCACCAAAAAATCCACTTTATTTAACTCGGCTAAACTTGCCAATTTGGTTTCAAGCTCATGGTTGCTGGAAAATAAATAAATTTCTGAAATATTTCCAAACTTTATTAGGTCGCTAATAGCAGTAAAAGAGTTTGTGTTTAATTCTGCATAAGTATAAATTAAGGCCACCTCTGCTTTGTTAGCCAGCCATTTCCCAATTTCAGCATTATTTTTTCCAACTAAAATAACCTTACTTTTTAAGTAGCCTAATTTATACAAAAGCTGTTCTATCGCCCACACCCCAAGCCTTGCTAAAACTACACAATACAGAGTTACAAACCCCCCTGTTCCTAATATAAATCTGCTGATTGGAACACCTTCAGGCAGTGTATCACGATTAAATTCGTTGAAGAAAAAGAAGGTAATAATCGCCAACAAAACCGAAAATATTCCCAAGAATAATTGAAAAAAAGTGGCAATCCAATTTTGCTTTCTATTGACTTCGTATAATCCAAGAAGGCTATAAATTACTATTACAGCCAAAGCCAAAGCTATGGATAAATAAAAGTAATCTAATCTTTCAATTTGTTTGGTTCCAGAAAGTTGAAAACCCAACAAAGTATCTTCATTAAACCACCTGTATCTGATTAAATAAACCAAGCCTGCCCCAAATACAATGCTTAAAAAGTCTAATATGGGCTGAAAGGTTATCCTCCAAATATTTTTTGTTTCAGAATTACTAAACATTTTATTGAATCATGCTTTGTAGAAAAACTAAAAGCCAGGCCAGTCCAAAATATGTTCCAATAGAAGATGCAAACAATAAGACTATACTAAATAATAACTCGTACTTACCTTTTAAGAAACCAAGCTTAGCCCAAAACTTTGCCAAAACTTTGTCGGCAAAAAGTATGCAGCCTGTAAATAAACCAAAAACAATTACAGAGAGCGCAATTACAGAGGCAAGTTCATTAAAACTGTTTACGAAGGAGGTTAAATGTAATAGTCGAACCAGTGTAACAAATAACATACTTATTCCAACAAAAACAATTCCAAAAATCCAAAGCGAAATGGATAGCACGAAATAGTTAAAACTTAAACTAATTTTATTATTTTCTGGCATTTGTATGAAAAGTATAGTTGGTGGTGGAATTTGTCAACCTGAAAAACAAACAAAGGGATTTATTTATAAGAGTCTAAAATAGTGGCAGAAATGTTTTTGACAAGCGCATAAAGTCCAATTTTAACTACTACATTAATTTAGAGCAAAATATGGCTATAAAACAAACACGCAAATCAAATCGTCTTCCATTTAAATCAATTTATACATCCAACAATTCCTTTTTTATTACCATGTGTGTGGAAGGGAGGATTTGTTGTTTGTCTAAAATATTTGATGGGAAGGCAAGCCTTACCCCTACGGGTAAAATTGTTGAGGAATCTTGGTTATCTTTGACCAATTTGGTAAATGATATTCAACTTGATGAATTTGTGATTATGCCAAATCATTTTCACGGAATTATTACTTTTTTCGACCCACCAACATTTAAAAATTCAGAAAGATTGGTTGATTTATCCCAAATAATGGCCATATTTAAATCTAAAACAACAAATTTAATCCGTAGGGGAATGCCTTCGGCTTCCCGAGATAACCGAAGAATTTTGACTGCCCAAGACAACATGGTTTGTAACGGGAAGGCAAGCCTTACCCCTACGAATATACCGAAATTTCAATGGCAGAAATCTTTTTATGATCATGTTATACGGGATGAAACAGATTTGCTTCGGGTTCGAGAATATATTTTTAATAACCCTTTACAGTGGGAACTGGATATTCTTAATCCAAAAAATGAGGATGAATACCAAAGATGGTTAATTGCAAAATAAGAAAAAAGATAGAAGTAAAGAATACCAAAATCTAAGCGATATGAACCTAAGAAAATTTTAAAACACTGTGATTACCCCCTACCCAATTCTAACTTCAACTTGAAGATTGGAGTGTTTTTCTTTTAATTTTTCTTCGAACACGCCAATATTGGTTTTTAGAAAAGCTAGCAAAGTTCTGTTTTCTGATTGAATTTTAATGTTTAAGTCGCTCAATTCCTCGGTCTGTTTCACAAAAACTTGAATTTGTTCAATGTCTTGTTTATCTAAACCCAGGCTTTCTAAAACCGTGTTAATATCTTCCCTAACTGTGAAATTAAGAAAGGCAAGTTGCTTTAACTTGCCAAACCCGCTTTGTTTTATTTTTTCGCCTAATGTTCCTAATTTTGAAAGCTTGGACACTTTTAATATATTAAACTTGTACAATAACTGGAATAATCATCGGTTCTTTTTCAGTTTTAGCTGAAATAAAGTCTTTAGCGATATTCCTTACTTGCTGTCTCATTTCGGTCCAATAAGTTTTAGATTCAGGATCAACTTTGATGCCAGGGAATTTAGCTCTTATTTCATCTCTAATAAGATCGAACAAATCTACACTGGTTTTCATGTAAACGAAACCTCTGCTGATAAGTTCTGGGCCACCAACCAAGTTCTTTTGTTTGTTAACCAGAAGTACAACTATAACGCTTCCTTGGGTGCTCATTTGTCTTCTTTCTTCTAAAACAACTTCAGAAACTGCCCCTACTCCTGTTCCATCCACTAGAAGATAGCTTTCGGTAATTACATCTTCAGTTAAGGCAACTTCTTTGGAACGCAGCTCAATAATTCTACCGTTTTCGCCAATTAAACAGTGATCGGCTGGAATTCCTACTCCGGCTCCTAATTCGCCAACTTTCTTCAACATGAAGTGATTTCCGTGAATTGGTTGTAAATAATCTGGTCTTGTTAAAGCAAACAATAATTTCAAATCTTCCTGGCAAGCGTGACCAGAAACATGTAACTGGAATTCCTTTGGAGAATAAACAGTAACACCTTTCCTAGATAGTTGAGCAATAAGATGCTGAATTGAATCTTCGTTACCTGGAATAGTTGTGGAAGAGAAGATAACTGCATCTCCACCTTGAAGACGAATTTGATCATGCTCATCACGGGACATTCTGCTTAGACCTGCTAATTCTTCACCTTGTGAACCTGTTGCTAAAACACAAACTTGATTGTCTGGTAATTTAGCAATATCTTTCATTTCAACAATCATTCCTTGTGGAACTTTTAGGTATCCAAGTTCAAAACAAGCTTTGAAGTTAGTAATCATGGATCTGCCAACTAAAGCAAGCTTCCTATTATTTTTTACACAGGCGTCGATAACTAGTTGAGCTCTTGAAATACTGGAAGCAAAGGTTGTGAAAATTATTCTACCTTCACATTCAGCAAAGATTTTAGAAATAGTTTTACCAATTTCCTTTTCAGAGATCTGGTAACCAGGCTTCATTACACCTAAAGAATCGGTTAAAAGTAATCTAACTCCTTCGTCTCCGAATTTAGCTAATTTTCCGTAATCACTTAACTGTCCATCAATAGGGGTATTATCAAATTTCCAATCTGTTGCGTAAATAATTCTTCCCATTGGGGTGTCGATACAAAGACCAACTACATCTGGGATTGAGTGATTTAATCTAAAGAATTGGAACTTGAATACACCTAAAGTTAATGGTTGTTCTAAGTTGATAATTTTAGCTACAATTTTGTCGGCTAAATCAAATTCTTGAAGTCTATTTTTTAACAAGGCCAAAGTTAGTGGCATGCTAAAAATTGGGATTGGCCCTAATTTAGGCAAAATATATGGCGCTGCACCGATATGGTCTAAATGTCCGTGAGTATAAATAATACCGCGAATTTTGTGCCTGTTTTGCTCGATATATCCAGTATCAGGAATAATGTAATCTACACCTGGGAATCTTTCACCTCCTCCGAAGCCTAGGCCTGAATCTACTAATACAATGTCGTCACCGCATTCAATGGCTGTCATGTTCATTCCAACTTCATTTACCCCACCAAGTGGAATAAGTCTTACAATGTTTCCTTCTGGAAAAACTGGAATAGAGTTAGTTTGAATTAACGGGCCAGTATTGAAAGAAGCTGATACAGTAGCATGTCCAAGATTGCCTTTGGTTAACATTCCTGTACCTCTGCTTTGTTTGCTGGAAGAATAAGACTTACTTTTTCCATTAAGGAAATCAAGGTTTTGGGTTTGGCTATTTTCTTCTCTTCTAGCCATGTATTGTGGCCTTTGCGCTGTTACAGATTGAGTTTTTGGATCTGTATTAACAGGTCTTCTGTTGTTCCTTCTTGGGGAATTATTTCCAGAATTCTGACGATTTGAACCATTAGAATTTCCATTGTTGGGGTTATTCATTGGCTTAAAATTGTTTATTCTTGGGATAGAGTTTACTTTCTCAGAATTAACTGGATTGTTGGTATTTCTTGAGGTGTTACCGTTACCTGTGTTTTTATTTTCGCCCAAATTTAAAGGAGGAAAATTAATAAGATTTTCGTTTATCATATAGATATTTTTTTGATTATTTAATAATCTCAGTTCTAAAGTATTCATAAAAATTATGAATCTGAACTTCGAACCAGAGAAAAATGTATATTTGTAAGATTTATGCTGAACATAAACTTTAGTTCTTTAAAACTACACTTTCGTCTGCTACTAAGTTTTCCAGCTGGGAATAAATTGAATTTAAATTGATTTATATTTTTGTGGTGCCGAAGGTCAGAATCGGACTGACGACACGAGGCTCTTCAGGCCACTGCTCTACCACTGAGCTACTTCGGCAAAATTCCAACTATGTTAAGTTAAGAATAATGTTATTTTTATTTTATGTAAACTATTTCGAGTGAAGATTCTGAAAAAGCTTTCTTACAGTTGGTAAGATTTGGTTTTCCATCTCTGTCAAATCTAATTTTAAAAATTTAGGATCTTTTACCTGAATTACGCAATTTAAACTATTTGGAAGTCTATCTTGAAACTGCAGATTAGAGAAAATTGCATGAATTTTTCTACGAAGCCTATTTCTTCTATTAGATCTTCTTAGAACTTTTTTGGAAATCACTACTAAAAGTTTAAACTCGGTGTTTGTGGACGGACTTAAACAAGTTTGAAATAACTTATTGCTGTCTCTATATTTTGTCCTGTAAGCGGATTTAATCTCTTTTTCTAGGCGAATTCTGTTTGTTCTAGGAAGCACTTTTTAAAGCTTATTTTGATGATGCTTGAAAAGTCAAAGCCCACCTTCCTTTAGCCCTTCGGCTTTTTAAAATGTGGGGTGCATTTTTTAATCTGGCACGAAATCCAGCTTTTCTTGCTCTTTGCCTCTTTTTTGGCTGATAAGTAACAGACATTTGAATTTACAATATTCAAGTTGAACTTTCCTGTCAAGTATTATAACGATTAGGCTTGATAGCTGATTATGCTTTAATGCCTTAATATAGCTTAAATTTGCCTTTTAAGGAAAAGTGTGTATTTATTAGTTGGAAAACCGTATTTTATAGAAGTGGGGGTAACACAGTGGAAGGTATTGCGATTGGATTTTGTGTTATTGGTTTTTTATTTTCAGCTCTATTCGCTATCATCTGTATATCAGATGATTCGACATTTGCACTGGGGCTGGCAGTTCTTGCAGTTGCCTTCGGTTTGGCTGGATTTAACCAGCTTTTATTTGGATTAATATTGGGATTACTGTCTTTGGGGATAATGATCTCACCTCATATAATCAAACGGTTGTAAACTTAGTTACTATACCCACTTCAAGTGGGTCTTTCTTTGCCCAAAATTTCCTACCTTTATCCTCTTGCCATTTAGAAAAATATATGCACTGCTTAAATATTGTGGATTATTAATGAAAAGGAGATCAGGTATGCAGTTTCCAACTTTTGGGTATGGTTTTATCATTGACTTGCTATTTCTCGTTGGATTTTTGATGATCGCGTTTGGCTGGCTGTTTGAACGCAGAAATCCATTGCTGTACGCTGGCATTATTATAATTTATATAAGCGGATTTAGTTGGTCCGTAATAGTAGGTAGCAGTGTTGGTATACTCCCTGTCACAGTATATAGCTGTGTCTTCTACATAGCCATATTCTTTGCCTTTAAAATTAAGGCGACCAGGGTGTATTTCGGTTTAGGTATAATTATTACGAACATTTGTATAATGTTTTTTTCCAGCTTAAAAAAGCAACAAGCTGATATCCTTATTCAGTACATTCTTCCTGTAATAATGTGTATGCTTATTGCAAGTATAATTCTAAGGCTTATTCAAAAAACTCTGAGGAGGTGGAGATAAATGGATATTAACCTTGTTTTGGCAGTCATCCTAGCCTGCATCTTTGCGGTACTAGGAATCATTTCATTTCAAAACAATTTGAATGGAATTGGATGGATATTTATAATTGCTGCAGGCATCTGCATTCTATGCAAAGATTTTTTCTTGCTAGTAATTGCAGGATGTTCGATTATAGTTTTAGTATATTTTCTAGCCAAATCATATAAAGGTTAGCAAAGAATTATTCACTAAAACCGCCCCGAATTTACGGGGCTTTATTTTTTGGTAAAATTACAAATTTCCAATTAGTTTGCGTACCAATCCCATGGGTTTATGTTGGGTGTTGTTTTGCCTGTTTCAACCACAACCTCCAAAATTGTAGTGTGAAAACTTGCTGGAACATCAACCCCTTGGCATTCTTTACCAGGATAGCCTATCATCATACAATCCTTTACATATTTATTATAATAAACTAAAGAAGGCCATTCCTGAAGCATACCCTTAGCATCTAGAACACCTTTCACATACACATTATACTTTCCAGGATCAACAGCAATGAAATAAGTTTGGCCACTTGTGTCTATGCACTTTTCGGCTGCTGAAACCAAATTTTTAGCGCAAAGCCTTTGATTAGGAACAAATTCTGAAGGGTAAGTTAGCCCGCCGGAAATACCAGTTTTAGCAGTGGAAGAAGAACCATCGGTAATTTGTAAATTATCTGAAATAGACCAACCCTTGCTTCCGTCTGTCCAACTTACTTGATACCAAGTGTACTTTCCGCCCAAACATTCTTTTTCAATAGGGCCGCCTAGTAATTCGCCGGTTGAATCCCATTTTTGCAAGTTTCCAGTAATTGTTTCGCAAGGATTTATTCTAACATTCACCCCTGTTCCCTTCGAACCGTTGGCAATACTTTTTACCGCTTTTTTAGTTACTACAGGAACTTCAGGTTTAGCATCTGTGATTTTAGTTGGAACTTTAACTAATTCGGTGAAAGTTTCCCCTTCGGCAGTTTTACACTGATTAGGATTTTTTGTTATTGTGGATGAAGTGATAGCAGCGCATTCTTCGTAAGTAGAAGCCTTACTTTCTTTTTTAGTGTCAGCAGTATTAGAGTTTGAACTAGAGCCAGGTTTATCCCTATTTTGAAACATGGCATAAGCCCCTGCCCCAACCCCTGCCGCAATTAGCATGCAGCCAATTATTACAGCAACCCACACAGGCCAAGAAATTGAAGCTATACCACTTTCAGGCTGATGAATTTCAGGCATGGAAGCCCCAAAATTAGGTTGTGGATTATAATTTCCAGTATCTTGTTGGTTGTTATTAATATCAGGATTGTTAGGATTATTTTCAGACATGGAAAGATGAAGTTTAGATCAGCAAATATTTGTAGCTACTTCATTTAAAACTTATTTCAAAAAGTCAAACTAACTATTGCTATTTAAATAAATTTGTGTATAATTTAAAAAGGTTTCTGAATTTCTACTAAATCTATAATTGGTAAGCCAAATGAACATTGAAACAATTTTTAGTGTGCTGTTAGCCATAATTGCGATGGCGTTGCTGTATGGAGCTACACAAAAAGTATCGCCAAAAAAATGGATGCTTTGGATTGAAATTCCAGTAGCCATTGCTATCTGTGGGGCGCTTTCGTTAAACTGGCCAATTTGGCTGTGCTTGCTGATTCTCGACTTCATACTAGCAATTTGCGTGTATAGTCTAGAATAGTATATTTATGTTTTCCAAATAAAAAGTCCTCTCTGATTAAAAGCAACCTAGCCTTTCAGAGAGGCAATTTTTTTTGCTTAATTTTGCTTAACCCAAAATGAATATCTTCCGCTTACCTGTTCTTCTAAAATATAATTTTGTGGAAGATAGGCCAATAACTTCTTGGACAGGCTAGATTGTGAATCGATTAAAATTAATTTTGTGTTCTTTTCTACTAAAAGTTTGTATAGCCCCTCTTCGTTAATTCCTATTAAAGGGTGATAATCTACCACATATTTATAGGCATTCAATCTTCCTGAAAGAGGATAAATTTCTGGCATTGTTGAAGCTATAAAAATTTTATCGTTATCGGAGGTGTATTTTTGGACTGTGGGGACCAGAAGGCGGGTTTTATCTACTGTGTTTGGGTCGAAACTTCTTTGCCAATTTGCTAGGCTTTGCTGACCTGTTATAACTGAATTAAAACCATTTATCCCCCAGTATTTATCAATATTAAAATAGTTTAAAACCCCACTTCCACCTGTAAAATTGCTTAGCAGAATTTGGAAGAAAACGAGACCTGCCAAAACCGAGGCTAGTTTCGATGTAAAGTTTAAATTTGAGTGTTTCGCCAAACTTATAATCCAAACTATAAAAATGGCTGTAATTGGCAATATTTGTTGTAGATAATGGGGATAACTTCGTTCGGCAATAAACACACTAAAAGTGGCAATACTTAACCAGTTAATAATTATAAATCCATTTTTACCTAAATTATATTTCTGAAATTGACCTTGCAAGAAAGCGTAAAGTGTAGCTAAAAATACAGCGATGACGAGGAAAAACCTGAAATATAAAGCTTTAATTGGAACAATGAAACCTAGTAAAACTGGATAGGAATTTTCTGGAAGATAGTAAGTGTTGTTATATTGCCAAACCGCAAACCAAAACTGATTAAAATAGCCACTGGCAAAATAGACTAAGCCAATTAAAACTGGCAGAAAAACCGAGGAAATTAGAATAATTCCCAAAGAAATCCAAACTTTTTTATTTTGAATAAATTGAATAGTTTTAGGGTAAATTTCTGAAACTGAATTGATGGTTTTTACCAACCAAACCGTGTACAAAATTACAATTAACCAAGCTATTTCAGCCAGTGCCGGAATTTTAGTAAGAATAGCAAGGCTAAAAGATAAACCGCCAGCTATTAAGTTAAGGTATATTTTGGAGAACTTATTAGCTTCGATTTCCTCGGTAAAGTTTGATAATTTTGAAATTTGTGGAGCGATGAAGTAAAAACCAAGCAAAACCAAAGGTACAAACAAGTTTTCGCCATTAAATATGGTAACTTCAAAATATACAGCTTGAAGGGCGATTGATACAAAAAATGCGACTTGGGATAATTTTTCCCCAAAATTAAATACATTTTTAGATATTTTATAAACCAGGAAACAAATCAGGAAACCAAGGAGGAAGTTTAGCACCCGAAGTGGCCACAATTCCATTCCAAACAACCAAACAGAGAGAGAATAAACAATATAAATTAGCGGTGGTTTATTATCCCAAGCCCCAACATAAAGCCACTCCCCGCCCTTTACTATGCTTTGAGCAACAGCTAGATAATAATTTTCATCACCATACCAAAAAGTTTCAAAAAAAGATGGTAATCTGAAGAACAAAAGCGTAAAAAAACCAATAACTAAAAACCTAAATTCCATTAAAATATTTTTAAAAAGATTCATGCTTCAGTATTGAAATAATTGAGAATTGAAGTCAATAAACTAGGACTTCATATCAACGACTTATAATTTGGAGCAAAGAAAAAAACCATCCATTTGGACAGTTTCTGGTTTAATATTAAGTTGTATTTTTAACCTTTACACTTTTTGGTCTTACCAATGCTAAATTTACTGGCAACTCTTCTTGAGTTTTATTAGTATAAGCACGATCGAATCTCTCGCCGCTCGAATCAAAAATTTCTTTACATGCTCGACATTGAAAAGTGTTTGTTATTCTACACATTTGAAATAAGCTACAATAACTCGAATTCCCTCCACAATTTTGCTCTGAAATATGAGGAGTTTCAGCATCTCTATGTTGACCCATTTTTTATCCTTCTTGCTAAATTATTTTAATGCTGTTTGATAAGCAGTTATTAACCAATAGCAAAAATTTGTGGCTAGTCAAATTTACTTCCTTTTGACAAAACTAGGGGTATTTTGGAAAGCTGAATTGTTATGAACAAATATGTGCTTGGAATTGTAATTCCCACCTATAAAGAAAGTGAGAATATTTCAGATTTACTTGAAAAAATTGCTGATGAAGTTAAAAAAGATGAAATTAGTACCTTGGTTTTGGTTATGGATGATAATTCCCCAGACGGAACCGCGGATTTAGCCAAGGCAAGTGCTGCCAAACTTAACAGTGAAGATTTTACAATCGAAGTTAAAGTTCGCCCTGGTAAAATGGGCCTTGCTTCAGCTTATATACAAGGTTTTGAACATATTAAAGACAGAGTGGATTTTCTTCAAGAAATGGACGCAGATTTTTCCCATAATCCAAAATATTTAAAAGAATTAGTTCATCAAGCTAAAGCAGGATATGACTATGTAATTGGTTCGCGAAATATTCCTGGTGGAAGCGTGGTTGGTTGGGGCCCTGTGCGAAATATGGTAAGCAAGCTTGGTTCATTGTATTCAAAAATAATTTTAGGCGTAAACATTAACGATTTTACTGGTGGATTCAACCTTTATAACACAAAAGTTTTTGATAAACTAGATTTAAAAAGCATCAAAGCCGAAGGCTATTTATTCCAAATTGAAATGAAATATAGGGCCGCTAAGCTTGGTTTTAAATTTACCGAAATTCCTATTGTTTTTGTTGATAGGCAGAAGGGAAAAAGCAAGTTTAATAAAAAGATTGTATTGGAAGCTTTGCTGGGTGTAATTAGACTAAGGACCAGTTAATATGTTTACTGGCGAAGTTTACAGACTATTTATTTTTGTAGTTTTGGCGGGAGTAAGAACTTTGTTAGAACTGGGATTGTGGAAATTCCTAGTGGTGATTGGTGAAAAATCTGAAAAAATTACTAGTTTTCTTAGCTTAATTAGATTAAATATTTATGCTTTCTCTCACGGAGTTTCTTTTATAGCCTCGGTTATTGCTAGTTATTTTTTGAATAGATACATTACCTTTTCTGATACAAACCAGTTAACAAACCCTGAACTTGTTACAAAGTTTGTAGTTGTAAGTGTTATAACTTTGGTTATTTCGGTTTGGTTGATTAACTTTTTAACTTCTGAAAAGTTTATTTTAGAAAAAGTAAAACTGTTTGATCTGGTTAACAAACACTGGCCTTTATTAGCCAAGATTGGAACCATAGGGGTTACCATGCTGATTAATTATTTTGGCTACAGGTGGTTTGTTTTTCTTGTTTAACTGTTGGATTTAATTTTGGAGGGTAAATAAATGTCTAATCTTTGGGCATAATTTTTTCTTTACATGTTAAACTTAAACATGCTTATTTAATTTATGGGAAAATCACTCATTTCTATAAATAATTTGAACAAATCCTTTACACTTCAAAAGGAAATTTCACCACTTGGCAGCAGAAAAATTAATGTACTTCAGAATTTTAATTTTCAATCAGACAAACCAGATATTATCGGCTTAATTGGAGAAAAAAATTCAGGCAAAACTACATTGTTTAAAATATTAATTGGTTGCATCCCACCTTGCAGTGGCGAAGTTAATGTACTTGGTTTAAAGCCAAACTTTAGAGACACAAAATACTCTACACAAATTGGTTTTGTTAGTGGTCTTAAATTTACAGATTCCACCTTACCTATACAAGAATCCTTAACACTTTTGGCATATTTGCTGAATATTCCAGAGGTTGAATTTACAAAAAGATGCATGAAATTAATCAACGATTTCCAATTTAACCAGCTATTAAACATCCCAATTAACCAGC
This sequence comes from Bdellovibrionales bacterium, assembly GCA_044378055.1. Lineage (GTDB taxonomy): Bacteria > Patescibacteriota > JACMRA01 > JACMRA01 > JACMRA01 > JBILXY01. The sequence continues at coordinate 76,465 of JBILXY010000002.1, forward strand.
TTAATAATATGGAAAAAATACAATTTGAATTAATTTGTGCCCTAATACACAACCCTAAAATAGTATTTATAGACAATATAATTGATGACTTAAATTCACAGATTTTAGAAAAGGTGAAGTCTTTAATTTTAGAATATCATAAAAAGGAAAAAACCAGCTTTATCATATTCAGCCAAAACAAAGATAAGATAGATAACATCTGCCAGAATTTGGTTCAAATAAAACAAAATGAGTTTTAAATTGACTTTTTAGCTAGTCTTGCCTTAGCTTAAGAACATGAGCAATAATTATGTGGATTACCGATCTTTTCTTATGGCCAATGTGGAGACTATGCTTCAAGCAGCCTCTACTTTAAGGCAGTCGGCTGGAATTGAAAGTGAAGATTTATTTGGAGCTGAAAGTGATGATCAAAATACCGGCAAAACAGATATTCAATGGATACAAAAAGCAGAAAATTTATCTCCATTTCAAGTTTTGCTGAAAGAAAAAGACAGTTTAGGATTATTCGTATCGGGAAATCCTTTGGATGAATACCAACATATTCTCGAATGGGTTCAGGAAACAGCCGCAAGAGACGATATACATCTGATTTTAATTACTAAAATTCGCAAAATATTTACCAAAGCCGGACAAATGATGTTCGCCCTGCAAATTACTATGTACAATGCCGAAGTTGAAGGTGTTATCTTCCCTAAAAAAGCCATGGATCTTTCACCAAGATTAGCCGAAGGGGAACTTTTCTGGGTTCGTGGAAAAATAAGCGTTCCAAAAAAACGAGACACCAAACAAAAACCTTTACCATCGACTCCGATTGCTGATGCAAATGAAGATTTAGATACCTCTAGCGAGGGGAATGTTGAGCAGCCTATTTCTGAAACTGTTGAGGAAGTTAAGGAATACGATGAATTACCAAAACTATTAATCGACAATTTAGTTCCATTCCAAGAAGGCGCTCTGGCCGTTTTAGCCGATGAAGACATAAGAATTTCAATTAATCGCGAGAAACTTTTTAAATCTGTAAACTGGGAAAAGCTTAAAGTAGATCCAAATTCTTTCCATGAAAATTTCGGAGAAAGTAACAATAAAAGAGTGCCTGAAGATAAATCTGGAAAACCCAAGTTGATTAAATTAACCAAAGATGTCGGGGCAAGTGCTTTAATGGAGGTAAAACAAAATTTGAAAAAAACCCCAGAAACTGGAACTATTGAAGTTGAAGTTTGGGTTGAAAACTTGGGTGAGTTGAAAAAGGTAAAAGGCCAATTCTGGCTTCCTGAATCTATCGCCAAAAATTATTAGGTGTTAGATTTGTTTTCATCTGTTTGCCTTGCTAAAATATTGCTTTTGTATAACTTTTAAAATACATGATTCCAATTACAATTTTAACAGGTTTTCTAGGTAGCGGTAAGACAACTTTAGTAAACAAAATTATTCAAGATAACCCAAAATTAAAGTTTGGTTTAATTATTAACGAATTTGGCAGTGAAGGTATCGATGGGCAATTAGTTGAAACCAGTGGTGAGGAGTTGGTTGAGATGTCGAATGGTTGTTTGTGCTGCATTGTAAGAAAAGATTTACAGGAAGCAGTTCTAAAGCTTGCCGAACAAAAAATTGATTACATTATTATTGAAGCTTCCGGACTTGCTGAACCAAAACCTGTGGCACAAACTTTTGCTATGGAAAATTTGGAAGAGAAAGTTCAGCTCGATGCAGTTGTAGCTGTTTTAGATTGCGAAAACTATAATTTAACCAGCGAAACTTATCAGGTTGCCGTGGAACAAATTGAATTTGCCGATATTGTTATTTTAAATAAGCTGGATAATATTGATGAAAAAAGACTTGCTACTTTTTATACATTGGTTAAACAAATTAATTCCGATGCAGTTATTCTTGAAAACAAACCAGATTCTTTCCACACTTCTTTATTGATAGATGCTGGAAAATGGAGCGTTGAAAGATTGGAAGCTTTAGAAGATGAGGAAGACGATCACGACCATTCAGAACATGATCACCATGAACACAATCACGACGATGACCACGGTCATTCAGGCCATCATCACGATCATGCACATCATCACGGACATGAACACGATGAAGTTGATGAGGTTGTGTTTACTACAACAATTCCTTTAGATCCAGGTAAACTTGATGATTGGTTAATTAACCACTTCCCAAAAAATGTAGTTAGAGCCAAAGGTTTAATAAATATTCAGCTTTCTGAAACAGACACTAAAATGTTTTTGTTCCAAATGATTGGTGCTAAAAGATTGTTAGATCATTTTCAGCCAAAAAAAGAAATTGATCAGCATACAACAAGATTAGTTTTAATTGGAAAAAATTTGAATAAAGAAGAGATTTTAAATAATTTAAATCTGGTTTTAGGTCTTTAGAATAACACTTTCGCCAAATATATTCAACTTGTTAAAATTACTTGACACTTAACAAAAAAAGTGTAAGATTAAAATATGTTCTTTTGGGATAGGTAAGATATAACGATGGCCTATTTCAAAAAGCATGATGAAGTTTCAGAGTCCCGCAAGGGACTTTGTTTATTTGTTTGGAGATATTGACGGATTGCTTAAACTGTTTCAAAAATAATCAACATGCCCATTTCAATTCAAGATTCAAACAAACTAGTTCAAGAAATAGATTTACAAATTCTAGATTTACTACAAAAAAGATTTGAAATTACTAATCAGGTTGCAGAAATTAGCGAGATAGACAAGAAAACTGTTGAAAAGGGAATCAAAGAATATCAATTGAATCTTATTCATACTGCCAAAACTAAAGGCTTAAGAAGAACTTTAATCCGCAAAATATTTCGCTCAATTCAGCAGGATGCGCAGTACAGTTTAAATAAAAAAGTTAAAAAGTTAGCTGCAGAAAACGAATCAGCTAAGATTTAAAATGGCTAGAGGCTAACAAAGAAACTTTGGCCAATATATACTCCATAAACTACTATTGCAATACTGGATAAAAGTAAAAGAAATCCGGCGATAGCAGATAATAATGAAACTAGACCATCTTTTGTTACAATTCCAAGTGCAACCATTAAAACAATTAACGAAGATAAAGAGTTTATTATTGGCAAAGGAATAATCATTACTATTGAAGCTGCTAAAATACCCAAACCGAGCAAAGGTTTAGAAAATTTAGAATTTGTTACCCACCCTAACCTAGGTTTTATAACTAATTCAACCCACCCTAAAAGCTTGGTCATGGCTTTAAAAAAACCACCGTCTGGTTTGAAAGGTAATTTCCTATTGTTTATAAAATTTGGAAGTCTGAACTCTTCCTTGTTTAAAATTAAGCTGAAAGAAAGAAAAATACAGGCGATGGCGAAAGGTGTATTAATTCCAGGCGGAGTAAAAGGCAAAGCAATTGGTAAGGCTAATAAAGCAATTATAACGGCGGAAGAACGATAACCAAAGTGAGTTGTAAAATCGGAGATACGAACAACACCATCTGCGGATTCTTTCTGAATAATTTCTTGAATTTCTTGTGATACTTTTAACATAATTTTATTTAATTAAGGATTATTAGAATTTAAAAAACCGGTCAATAAAAAACCCTTCAAGATTATGAAGGATAATGGAAAAAACTAATGTTTCTGAAGCTTTATTCCATAATATATTTGGTTTTTTTGGCCATCTAAAGTAACATAACAATTTATTTGCAATTCAGTCTTACCAATTGAACCAACTGATCTTTGAAAAACAAATTTTGCTTCGCCTTCAACACCAAGGGTATTGATTGTAAGTTTGTTTGTATTAAGATAAAGTGATTCAATTCTTGATCGACGAGCCCTAATTAGACTAGCGTCGTTTGAATGCCAACCAGCAACATCGTTGAGGCTATCCCAATTAATTATTGCAGATTCATGGTCGATGCATTCCAATGATTCAAAGTTGAACCAATTTTGAAATGCCTTTCCTTCCGATGTAACAAACTCAATATAAAAACCTTGGTCAATTGTTAATTCATCTTGTTCATGTTTATCAGAGTAGATTAATTGAAAATAAATAAACTGAAGAAATAGTTCTGGCGTTTGAAACTTAATATCCCAGTTGATATTTGAAAGCTCATTTAAGAATTGAATGACATTAGGTGTTATTACTATCTTATTTCTTTGTATCACAAAAAAAATTTACCCTCGGCTATCTACACTAAACTTGTTAAAGTTATTTAAAACTTTGTAAAGAAAAATTCCCACTTTTTAGGTGGGAAAAGTGTAAGCTTCATGACTTTTTTACAATTTTCATATTTTCAGAAATTCTTTTGAAAATCTCATGAACCTTGATTATGCTTAGCTCATCTAGGCTAATTTGGTATAGATTTCTGAAACCAAGCGAAGTTTCGAAATCTAAACAGAGTGAAAATTCTCCTTTTGAAGTAGAAACGTAAAGTTTGAATTGTTGATTCTCGGATGAAATAGTCATCCATAAATCGAGCATATTCAACCTCTCAACCTTGGCTATGATAACTGATTCGTCTTCTGTAGTGACTTTTAAATAGCCACTTCCAGTATAAACATTAATCATGAATATTTCACATGAATCACGATTATTATAAACTAATTTTACTTGAATTTGGTCTCTACTTACTAGATAAGTGCAAGTATAGCAATATACCTTCTGATTTACACTTAGAAACAATTTTCCAATGCAACTTTCCATATTATTCACTGAAACAACAATTTAATAAATTCAGTATTTTCAGGTATTGTAAAGTAGGTTTTTACTGAAATTGACAAACAATCAACTTGTTTAGAAAGTATCTTAACATTTTATCTGCTACAATATGAATAATTTAGACTTTTCCGCCTTCCTAAATTCCGAAATTAAAACTGATTCGGGCTTTCAATTTGGTAAAATTCCTGCTTCCAAAACTGCCATCGATTTAGTTTTTATTCACGATCCCAAAACCAAAATAACAATTTATACAGCTGTTAGTGCTAGTCAGTATCCTTTTCAATCTGTGTTAGCTTTTGCCGGAGCTAGATATTCCCGGGCGGATGGTATTATTTCAATTCTTTCCCAAATTCAAGAAAGCAATACAAATGCCGATAAAAAACTTGGAAACATTGTAAATAATTACGGTCATTCAAGTGTGGCTGAAATGGCCAATATTCCTATTTACATTGAAGGTTTAACCAAATTTCAAAGCGAACGATTGTTTCATTTAAGTGCCATTTATTCTGGCCAAGAAAGATCAAGCCGGTACCAGAAATTAGATGGAATGCAACCAGTTAGCTTAGGCAAATATTTTAGAGAAGGCGAAACTTTAAATAATGAAAATATGGATGATGAAGGCCTATTTAGCGATGCAGGTCTATTTAACCAAACTACAGAAGACAACTTTTTGTACACAGAGTTTGAAAATATTCAGAGATTAGCCAAAGCAAATTATTTAGAATTTTTCCAAAAAACCCAAGATTTTTATATTAACCACTTTAGTATCGATACAAACAGTAAAAAGGAAATGAACACTGTTATAAGCCGAAGCTTAGATACTGCCAGGTATTTTCTACCGCTTGGTGCCATGCATACCACTTCTATGGCCTTGTTTACCAACGCCCGGGAATGGTCTAGGCTGATAGGGCAATTACAAAGTAAAACAGATTTAGAGGCTATAAATATTGCAGCCATGCTTAAACATCTTCTTGCTCCAACCGAGGAAATAGCATTGCAGCTGAATTATACCCCTGAAGCTGCGGAATTAATTCGTTATACAAGTGCCGATGAAATTACTGGAGACAATCTTCAAACTTTGCAAAATTATTTAGAAACCTTGGAAACTTTTCAGAAATTGGTTGATTCAAACTTTAATGAAATTAAATTTATCAATGCCGAGGCAACTTTATTCGGAGATAAATTAAGCTCTGGGGGGAAGCTGATTTTGCAGAATATTCTTTGTTTATACCCCACCCTAAATATTGCAAAATTATCTGTTTGGTTGCAAAGTTTAAGCAAGAACGAAGCAGAAAAGCTTGGTACTATTTGTTTCCAGAATTTTAATCATCACAGACAAATTGGTCAGCCACTTTCAACTAATCAAGTTAGTTTTGAACTTAAAACCGATTTTGGGGCCATGATGGATTTAAACCGGCACAGAGCTTGGGGCAGATTTAACCCAATTTTTAACTATCTAAACTTTTCAACCGACTTGATTAAAAATGGTTTTGTTTTGCCTCTTTATCTAACGGAGATTCCAGAAATGAAAGCAATAAAAGATGAGTTTGAGAAAAGAATGCTTGAATATTATAAACAAGTGGAAATATTCTGGAATGATGCTTCGCAAGTTGAAAATTTCCCAAAACAAGCTCTGATTGATTTATTACCCCTAGCCCACAACGCCAATATTTTAATGCACGCTTCAGCCAAGGAAATTGATTATATGACCAAACTTAGGGTAAGGCCAGGAGGACATATAAATTACCGTTTTTTGGTTTACCAAATGCAGCAAGAAGTAATCAAAGCCGACCCATTCTTCAGACCCCAGGAACTTACAAAACCAGATTCCAACTCCAAAGCAGAATTCATGGATAGAAGTTAGAGAAAGTTCAAACAAAATGATACTTTGATATAAAAACGAGTACAAGTTAAACCTATTGCGAAACTAAAAATTCCCCTCTTGAGGCACTGGTACAGTTCGGGTTTCCCGAACGACATGAGTGTCCGAAGGGTGGCAGTCGCAGACTGACGGGGTGTTTTTCATAATGATAAGCTATCACATTCACTCTAATAAGAAAATTAGCGAGCTTAACAACAACTCCCCCAATAAAAAATCACCCTCAGTTAAAAGGGTAATTCGCCGTTATGTTAATTCTACCATTGAAAGAACTGTGGCTTCAATCTGCACATTTTCAGTATCCTGATCAATGTTGCTGTCAAGAATAAAACAAGCATTAAAAAAGAAATTGTCTTTAACAGAAAGGGAATTGGGTGTAACAAGCAAATCAAACACCACCCTTCTCAGCTGAACTAATCCTTCTGTTGCCTGAATATTAAAAAGTTCTGGAAGAATTAGCTCCCAAAAAGTGTTATCAGGCTCTTCTTCATAAAAATTTAAAACTCCAACCAAAGTGTAAATTTGACGAAGCAGGGTAACTAAATAACCTTTTTCAGTATTTTGACTTTGTAGGAACACTTCTATTTCAATTATAACTCGTCTATCTTGGGTAAAAACCATGGTTTGCACTCCGCTTCATTACCATTTTATTAATTCACAGAAATTACAGTAAGTCAAAATTTTATCCCCAAACCACCGTAGGGGCGTAGCTTGCTAGCCCAGGGCCTGACTGCCACTACACATTTTGGATCCTGAAACCTTTTTCAGGATGACAGTATCGCGAAGTTCAGGATGACAGTGCCGAGAAATTCTAGATTTTAGCGCCTTCATCTTCACGATACCAACAACGCCCTACCCCTTCCTCCAAAGCCCGTATCCCCATGGATAATCGTCTATTTGGAAACCTAATTTATCTATTTCTTTTCTTAATTCATCACTTTTTTGAAAATCTTTTTCAGCCCTTGCCTTCAATCTTTCTTCGGCTAATTCTTCAGACTTTTGGTATTTGGAAAGCAATTTGTCTTCCGAAGTTTTATCTATATTAAACAAACCTAAATTCAACAGATTTAAATCAAACTGAGCAACAATATCATAAATCCCAGGGTCGATAAATTGCGCTTTGGTAGCTAGGTTAGATAATTCTGAAAGTTTAGCCTGATATTCTTCCAAAAACTTGGCTGTGTCTAAGTTATTACAAAGTATTTCAAGCCATTCTTTTTTAAGATCCGTAGAGGAAACCGCCTGCTTTCCATGTGAAGTGGATGTTGAGGCGACACTCGGGTCGTCGTTGGCAGTCAATTCACCTAAACTTGAAATATACGAACTTATTTTAGCCGCGTCTTTTCTTAAATTATATAATCTGTTTTGGGCCTGAGCCATTTTATCCCAAGTAAAATTCATCTGATCTTGGTAATTGTGTTCAAACATTAACAATTTGTAAGCCAGCGGATCGAAACCTTTTTCAATAATATCCCACATGGTATAGCTATTTCCAAGGCTTTTACTCATTTTTCCGCCATCAATTAAAAGGTGTTCAAAATGCACCCAATATTTAGACAAATGAAAACCCAAAGCTTCAGATTGGATTATTTCATTCTTATGATGAATGGGAATATGCTCAATTCCCCCGGTGTGTAAATCAATTTCGTATGATGGAGAGATGGCTTTTGAAAATAGCTTATTCGGGTTTGAAAAACGCTTCTGTCCAATTATTTCGCTGATCATAGCTACACATTCGCTGTGCCAACCTGGGCAACCCCATTTAAAATCTATGGCTGTTGGATAAATAAGCTTAAAAACTTCGTCAGCTTTCATTTTTGCGAAAATTGCTGGTGGCCTTCCCTGCTCTATTTCTTGATTAAAACTGTCTGAACCAATTCCTAATTCTTCAGATATTTCCAAGAAAATATTTTTAGGCTGCTGAAAATCTGTAAACCTCCATTTTTGTAGTGAATTTTCATCAACAAATTTCCACAAAGCAAAATCAGCAGAGTTTTTTAAGTTGTTTACAATATGCCTTCCTGTATAGTTGCTATCGTTTTTAGAGTTTGAATTATCCTGCTCATCTTCCCTGCTATCATAATAAATTCCATCTTCCAATAAATAGGCTTTTCCGATTTTCAATAATTCCAAAGCTAAGATCATCTGCTCTTGAATGTAATCGGTGGCCATTGGCATCATTTTTCCTGCCGGCAAATTTAAACCAAGTTTTGAAGCCTGTTGTAAATAATCAGATAAATAAAAATCTATTATTTCTTTCACAGTTTTTCCATCTTTTTTCGCAGCTTTTTCCACCTTGTCTTCTGAATTAGAAACATTTTGACCATCATCACCATCGGCTACTAAATGCCCTACATCAGTGATATTTAAAACCCAATCAACTTGCCAGCTTGCCAGTTTAGCCAGTTTTGCAACTGTATCATTAAACCAAGCAGCCCGCATGTTTCCAATGTGCTGGTAACTATAAATTGTAGGGCCGCAAGAATATAATTTTAAGGTATTAGGAACAACAGTTTCTTCTGGTTTTATATGAACAAATTCTTTCTTATAACTATCAAAAAGAGTAATAGGCAATGGCTGCATACTTTGAACTTACAAATATATTAAGAAATTGGGCAAGAAAAAAATTCAGACGGTATTTTGACATTAAATCCTATGACTCCTTTATTCAAATTATGAACTGGTTAAAATTCCAAAAGTGGCAATATATTTTTATTTTTGTATTTTTATTTTTTGTCGCGATAAGTATTGCAGCTTATAACAACAGTCCGGTTTTGTTTTGGGGCTGGGAAGGTGAATTATATTGGAGGTTTTATACCTATGTATCTCGGGGTGAAATGCCTTTTATTAACTTTTTTATAGAATACCCGCCTTTTGCTGCCTATTTTATTGCCATTCCTGCCCTATTTAGCAGAAGCTTCAGCCAATTACAGTTTCTAAGTTTTTTCGCCAGCATTTCAGCAATTTTGGCTTTATCAGCCCCATTTATTTTCAATTGGACTTTTTCTAAAATTCAAAACGGAAGCGACGCGATTAACAGAGCCTCGGCAACTTTGCTTTCAATTTACCTTTTACTTTTAATTCCAAATTTCACCTTACTTACCACCAGATACGATGTTTTCCCAGCCTTTTTTAGTTTTCTTGGAATATGTTTATATTTGATTAGTTTAAAGCGAAGTAAATGGATTTGGTCATTTTCTGCCTATCTTATTCTAGCAATCGCAACCTTCATTAAAATTTATCCTATCTTAATTATTGTTTTGCTTGTTTTACTGGATATTTGGAGAAGAAAATGGTTGAACATTGGCACAGCTTTAGTAGCCTTGGTTTTAATAAGCTTACCAACCGCCTACTTCGTAATTAATGGACAGCAAAATTTCCAATCTTTCATACAATACCAAACTGCTTCTCGTGATTTACAAATTGAAAGTATCTGGGCCAGTGTTGCTTTTGGTTTAGAAAAAATAAACTTAGTCGAGAAGAGCGTAATTCAACTACAAAGTGGCTCTATGGAGCTTACAAATGCCTATGCTAAATCATTAGCAAGACAAAATTTACTTATTATTGCCTTCATTCTGGCAATATCCTTTCTTGCCCTAATATTTAAGCTAAAACCCTGGAAAGATAAAACTAGTTGGAGTTTGAACGAAATTAAACAAATTAAATTTAGAATACCCACACAAGATGAAATAATAAGATTAACTGTGATTGGCAGCCTATTTTTAATCACCACTTTCATGCTTTGGAACAAAGTTTTCTCGCCGCAGTATTTATTGTGGGTAATACTTTTACTACCCCTGCTTGGGCTGCTTGAATATTCCAGAAAAGAATTGATGAATATTGGAATTGGCTGGTTCTTAATTTCCTTGCTTACCTTGATTATTTATCCTTTAAGCTATGGGGCCTTAACAGCAACCCAAACCGTCATGGTTATTATTTTAATTTGCAGAAACCTGCTTATTTTAGCCTGGTGGTGGTGGCTAATAAAAGAATTGATAACCAAACCAACAACAAATTAGAGTTGCATTACTTGGTAAAAATCCACATCGCCATCTCTATAAATTAAAATAACCTGGCCACTTAATCTGTCTAAATAGCCTCCAATAATATTTCTATCATCTCTTGTTGGATCTACATTATATTCTTCCAAAGTTTTTGCGGTTTCAGAATTTAATAAACTTATCTTGGTATCTTGACCGGCTGAAAGTATTAAATTGGTGTCATCTATTGGCATAAACATTACCACAGATTTAGTATGGGTGGTTTTAAAATCTTTTAATTTATTAAGAAATGCTTGATCCCAAACTTCAACTTGCACCACTTCCCTTTCAAGATTTGTTAGTTTAGATAAATTAACTGGCACTTGTTCTTTTCCCATCTTTAGAATAAAATTTTTGTCTTTAAAATGCATAATATCCACCAAAGAACCAGATAAGGTTTTGCTGAATTTTTCTAAACCGCTGGCACTATAAAATAGCAAATCATTAGTGCCTTTATTGTTAAAAACTATGGTGTCTTTGTCTTCCGTAAAATACATACTTGTAGATTTAGGAATTTCAAACGAGTTTTCAACTTTACCATTTTCAATGTTCCAAGAAACTACTATTGAGTTTTTGTTATCATTAATATACAAAGCCCATATTTGCTTATTTTCAGGCCAATATTTTATCTTTTGTAAAACATGGTTTAGTGAAGATTCTAAAAGAGCAGAGCTTTGCAAACTAGTATTTTTAGTTCCAGTTTTAATAGCAGTAGGAATATCTTGTTTCATTTCCAATTTGGCAGCTTCTTGTTTGTTCATAAACCAATATGTATTTTTTTCAAGATCAAGTGATTTACTTCCCTTCACTAAATCCCAAGCTTGGCTTTGTGCTGGAATAGGATTCCCTTCCTGATATACATTTAATAACAATTTCAAATAATCATCAGCTTCATAAAAATCTATTGCAGAAGTGTTTGAATTTACATCCAAAGCGGCTTTGTATGAACTTGCTTCAATAATTTTTAAATAACTTCTTGATGGTGTTGAATTATAGTTGAATAATTCACCTGAAAATGGAAGAAAAATGTTGGAAATATTAATTTTAGAACCACCAAATGTGGTATAAATTGCCAAAGATAAAACAACAAAGGCAAATAAAATTATGGCCATCAATAGTTTATTTAATACTGAAGGACTTTCCAAATGTTTCGGGGTGTTTACTATCATTGTTAGATTTTAATAATTTGCAAGATTATAATATTATATTTAGTATTTGTCATCTTCTAATAAATTATTCATAATATCCACAATCAAATTAAGAGTGAAATATTTTTCTTATATGTCCGAAGTTAAATTAAGCAGAAAAAAAATAGAGGATATGAAAATCTTCCAGGTAGGAGTAGGGCTTATCTTGCTGATAGAAAGCTTGGTAATTTGGCTATTAAGTTCCACTTTTACCCTACCTGTTACAACCACCTATTTTGAATCTAGCGGTGTTGGTAATTCCTTAGCACATGTTACCAGAGAAATATTCAGGGTTCAAACCGCCCATATATTGGTAATTTTTCTTTTAGTGCCATCAATTATGCACTTAATCATTGCCCTACCAGGTGTTTTTCCCAAATACAGACAATTGATTGAAAATAAATTTAATCCACTTCGTTGGTTAGAATATAGTATTACCGCCCCCTTGATGATTGTTTTACTGGCCATGTTAAGCGGAATATTCGATTTTTCAACCATAATTTTACTTTTCGCCGTTTCAGTAAGTATGTTGCTTTTTGGTGCAAACATGGAGGTAATCAACCGAAAACTTGAAAAAGTACAATGGTCTTCCTTTATTTTTGGATCTATCTTTGGAATTGTACCTTGGATAATTATTTGGATGCATATTTCAGGAGCAAGAGATATTAGTTTAATTCCATATTATACCTTAATTGCCTTCTTCTCTTTACTAGCCTTCTTTGCTTTTTTTCCGCTTAACATGTTTCTTTACTACAAAAAAATTGGCCCATGGAAAGACTATGAATTTGTAGAAACCTGCTTTGTAATTCTAAGTTTATGCAGTAAATCAGCCTTAGCCTGGCAAGTATTTATTGGTTTAATGGGGTAGATCGGCGGTGGGTTTTTTCATGTTGCTTACATCAATGCTGGCGATATATTCTTTAATGGCTGAAGCACCTTTCTTCATTAAAGCCGAAGCTTGTAATATTTTTGGTGCACCGTAAACATTTGGTAACAAATTAATAAACTTCCCCCACTCTGCAATATTAGCAGCAAATTCTTTAGCTTTGGCTTTATCTGTTTTCGTAAAAATAACACTGAAAGGAACCTTGTTTTCCACCAACCAAACTAAAAATTCCTTATCTATTTTAACCGGAGGAATGGAGCTATCTATAAGAACAAAAAGATGAGTAAACAAATTATCTTCAAAAAATAATTCCAACATAATTTTATCCCAAATCTCGCGTTTTTTACCATCAACTGCAGCATAACCGTAACCAGGCATATCTACCAAATCAAATTTTCCGTTTAGTTTAAACAAATCATGTTTCCTGGTTTTTCCAGGATGTTTAGAAGTTTTAGCAACATTTTGACCAAGAATATAATTTATCAAACTAGACTTTCCAACATTAGACCGACCAATAAAGGCAATTTTAAACTGTGGCATGTTTTAACCGTGGTGGATTATTTGGTTTAGGGCAAGAGCTGATAATTTCCTTACGGTATTTATATTTCTAGCAGTAATTTGAGTATACAATTTAGAGCCAATAAACTTTGGCACCATGCCTTGGTCATAGTTTACCCTTAGTATATTCCAAACCAAAGCCCCCGGCACATAAATTAAATTTTCTTTTTCAGGATCATGCTTTAATTCTTTCAAAACCTCAGGCGAATCAATTTCTGGTGGTAAAAACATAACATCCGTCTTCATTTCTTCATTATTCAGCCATTCTAAATTGATGGAACTACATATTTCTTCAAGCTTTGAAGTTGATAGCACCAACACTTTAACCTGAATACCAAACACTTCTTTAATTTTGTCTTGAATTATCTCAACTAACTTGTTGGTCGAGGGATTATCACTTTCAAACAAAACATTACCTGAATTTATATATGTTTTAACAGCATTGAAGCCTAATAGGCCAAAAATTTCAGCCAAAGTCTTCATATCTACTTTATTATTTCCTCCTACATTTATCCCCCTAATCAGTGCTATATAATACATAAATAATAATATTTACTACGAATTTTTGTTTTTCTTCAACTTACAAGTACCTTTTGCTTAACTTTAGGAGTATTTAAAATTTATTAGTTAATCTCAATCCACCTCTTGAGGGGTGGCAGGCAAAGCCTGACGGGGTGGGCTTAACTCATAGAATTTTCAGAATTTGAATCGGTGGATTTAACCCGTGAATTATCCACCTCCCCCACTTCGTGGGTACTCCTCAAAGAGGAGAATTTCAATGAACTGTAATTTTAGGAAACATTTTAAAATCAAACTTTACTGAGCTTCCCCTCTTGAGGGGTGGCAAATTCAAAGAATTTGACGGGGTGGACTTTTTCCCTACCGCACCAACCCAGGCCTCTTTTCCGCTTCCAACAAAACCTTCTTCAACACATCTAAATTTACATCTTCCAGTTTTTTAATATTAATACAACTTTTCCCAACCTTCACCTTACCAAGTTCTTTAGCATGCATTTCAGCAATATATTCACCGTTATTTAAAGCACAAACATATAGGCTAATATAGTTTTTCTGACTGGCAAGCGAAATTATAGGCCACGAAAGGGTTTCTTTTTTAGAATTAAGATAAGTAAAAGAACCAAAACCTATCATATTGCTAGCAAAATACGGCTTGAAGGCAGGCAAAGTTTGGGTTATGAAATTATATAGAAAATTAAACATTTCCTTGCGCCCTGCGGGTACGGATGCTATATAGTCTGGGATGTTTGTGGCTTTGGTGGGTTTGAACATGTTCATAGGGAGTAGTTTTAACTATTTGTCATTCCTAAAGTTTCGCCATTTTTATTCTTCCATTTGTCTAAACCATTCACACTGTAACCTGTAGCAAATCTTGCGGCCATTGAGGGGCTTTTTAACAAAATATCTTTTTTCACTCGGTAATATGATTGACCTTTAGAATTAGTTTCTATTTGAAGATTGCCAAGCTCTAATTCTAGTTTATAACGCTCTAAAACCATTTTTCCCACTGAATTAGCTGGATTATTTGTAACCATAGATCCCTCTAAAATAACGAATCCTTCGTTTGTTATAACACCTTTAGTTTCAACCCAGCTCGCTTTTAAATATAGCATTTGATCTGAAAGCTCCTCACGGTTTTCTTTCGCAACTACTTCTTCAGTGAAGGTATAACCCAAAGTGGAGAGTACAAAATCGATGTTATCCTTGAAATCTTCCATATCAGCTATATCTTCTTCGGGAAGTCTTGAACGAGTTGGGCTAGTTGTATTTTGAAGTATTATTCTTCCTGCATTTTTTATTTTTTCTACAAAAACAGACTCTAAATACTTTACATGTGCTTTTGTTAAATTATCATCTTTTGAAATAAATGATATTGCATAATTCCAATATTCTTTACTTTGATGTTGTAATAATCTATCAATAAAACTTTCTGCCTCTCCTACATAAACTGTTTGGTTGTCTTTTGAATCATAACCCAATAGAAAATAAATACACTGTGATTTTAAATCTGATCTGTCGGCTAGACTTTTTGAATTAAGCTGTGCCTTAGGAATTAAATAGGCTTTTCCAGTCCAGTTTCCCATCTGAACAATTTTAATGCCTGTTGGCTCACCCTGCAAAAGAAAAATGACTTAAAGAAACAAACAGGGTGACAAAAATACTACCTTAGCTCATAATTACAAGGTTTATTAATATTAAACTGAGATACTATGAGTTCAGAACCTAAAAAATACACAAAACCATATAAAAATTGT
>JBILXY010000014.1:0-26483 GCA_044378055.1 Bdellovibrionales bacterium
CTTACATTAACAATTCAACAAGTAACTGTTTAACTCCGGCTACAGGTTCTGAACTATGTTCTAGTGATTCTGCTCAAGCAGGTTCAGGTTGGACAGGAAACAATGGTTGGACAGGATCTAACTTTGCCCTTGCCCCTCATGCAGGATTATATGGTCAAAGTGCTACAGCTGCTACTTCTGTTATGGAAATGGGGAAGAAGGGATTCTTTAATTATCGTGAATGTTCATATTTAAAAACAACTGCAGATTATATTTTAGATAGATTTTTGTTTGATCTTGGAAACACTGCAATTAATACATTTAATTGTGCCTCAACTTTACCTGCTACTTATGTTAATAATACCACAGGAACAGGTGCTAATCCACAAGCCGTTTTGGGTAATAGATACTTGCATATGAGATCTTGTAGTTATGGAAGTACAACAATTACTGATACTAACTTAGATCAATTCACCTTCCACAACAATACTGCAAATGCCACATACGACTGTGCTGCTGGAATTTTAAGCCAAGGTTTAAACCCTCCATACGATATTATTGGAAACGGTGGAACAGACGGAGTAATCGATTACGATATGCTATCTAATAGATATGTTCATATAAGACAGTGTTCTTATACAAATAATACTAATGGAGATACCATTTTAGATAGAAGGGTAATTGCTGCAAATAATGTTATTACAGACCCTTATGACTGTAACTCATTTTCACTTGCTGGATATGTAAACGGTAATGCCGGTGGCGCTAGCTCGTATAGTTACGACCTCTTAGACCCAACCAACGGAAGTGGCTACATTCAATACAAAGTAACAAGCCCACTAAACCCAAGCACATTAAGTGTAACTCTTCCAAATGTATCTTTAGCCGGAGACTCTCAAACTACATCAACAGGAAATGCTGTTATTAACTTCGCCACAACTCCATTAGTAACAGCCGACATCCCAGGTTTAACATTAACCTGTGGAGTAGGTGCAATACCAGGAACAGTAACAGTAAACAGTACAACCACCTGTACTTTCACTCTTCCTGTAACTAAAACCTTACCTTCTGACTTCAAGCTAGGAATAGGAGATGCAACCCCAGCAGGAACATGTACTGTAGGAGTAGCTAATCTTGTAACTTGTATTAATGTACCAACAGGAACCTTACTTGGAACCCAACCAGTAAACGGACAAATTGGAAGTGATACTGTAACCCCAACAGGTGAAACAGTAAATGTAGTAGCAGGCAGTTGTTCCTCCACTAACCCATGTGCCCTATTCGACACAGCCTTAACCTATTCTCCAACCCAAGCCCTAGCTAAAAGATATGGAGGAAGTGGAAGTACTACAGCAGATAACTTAATCTTAACTCTAAAAGATACAAGATTAGAACAACCTTCTTATACAACAACTTGTACCTTCAGATACAAATTCAAATCTGATACTACATGGAGAAGTCTATCTTCCTCTGTAGCCTACAACAACTCAACAGGATGTACTTCAACTCTTCTTACAGCAGATCAACTATTCTGGAATGTAGATTTTGAAATAACTGCAGTAACAACAAGCGGAGCAACTTCAAAGAATTACTTATTATACAGTAACTATGATTTCAAAGCTGGTTCTATTGGTGTAACTAGTATTGGAGGTAGTGGATTATAGTCCTTTTGCCAAGATATAATTCATAAGATATAATTAAATAAACAAAAACAAAATATGGCTACTATTAAAGAACCTAAAACTAATAAAACAGCTAAGAAAACTAATCTTGGCGAAACTTACGGTGATGAATCGTTTCAAATTGTCACTGAAAAAAAGCACCATGTAACAAAAGAAAAAGAGCAGAAAGTAAAAGATGAAATTGAAAAAGAAATTAAACATATTTCTCTAAAAGATAGACTAGTGAATATTTCTCACAGTGATTATTTAATCTATTTCACTTTTATTTTAGTTGGAATTATTATTGGAACAATTCTTTCCTTCTCTCATTTAAAACAAAGTATTATTGAAGCAAATTACTATCAAAATAACCGTGATTTAGTTGCATCTCAAACAATTAAGTATGATGCCCCAAACAAAGTATCTCCTTACGCTGACAAAATGGATAAATCTTCAATGAAAAGTAACAAAACTTCACAAACAAGCCCTGTAAATCCTAATCAATCAAAAAACACAAAGGTTGAATTTAACAATGGAAATTACAAAGTTTATCAGGAAGCTGATGGAACAATTACAATTGTTTGGTAGTCCAAGAAATTTAAAAATTTGTATTTTTTAAGAGGGATCACCCCCTCTTTTTTATTTGAATATTAAAGTTACACTATTTTTTAACAGGACCGTATTTCTGCCACCAACCTTCAAAAGTATTATTATCTATTCTTGCCCTAACTTCAGACATCAGGTTAGAATAAAATTCTAGATTATTCAAAGTGGCCAACCGTAAAGCTAACATTTCATTTGCTCTAAATAAGTGACATAGATACGCCTTGGAATAAATTCTTAGTTCTTCAAAAATTGAGTTTGAATTTATTGGTGAAAAGTCTAATTGAAATTTAGAACCGCCAATTTGGACACTTTCATAAGTATATTCGTCTAGTTGAAAAATTAAGGAACCATGCCTTGCGTTCCTGGTTGGATAAACACAGTCAAACATATCAATTCCCCTGGCTACCATTTGCACAATATCCTTTGGTGTTCCAACCCCTAATAAATGTTTTGGCTTTTCTTCCTCTAAAATTTCAGTCTGAGCAAATACCTGAGAATACATCATTTCTTCGGGTTCGCCGCCATTGGCTACACCTCCTATAGAATACCCTGGAAAATTTAATTCCATCGTTCGCAAAGCCGATTCTTTTCTTAAATCTTCAAACTGAGCGCCTTGTGGAATCCCGAACAATAAATTTCCATGGGGTTTTTCTAATCTTAAACGCTCAAATTCAGCTTGGCTTCTTTCTGCCCATCTTCTGGTTCTTAACATGGCTCTTTTAGCATCAAGAAAAGTTGCCTCTGCTTCCAAACATTGATCAAGAACCAAGGCAATATCCGAGCCGAGTGTGGTTTGAATCTGCATGCTAACTTCCGGAGATAGAAACTTTTTTTCACCACTTTTATCAACTCTAAATTTTACACCTTCTTCGGTAAATTTTCTTAATTTTGAAAGGGAAAAAGCCTGGAACCCACCAGAATCTGTTAACATTGGTTTATCCCATCCCACAAAATTATGAATTCCATTGGCAGATTTAATTATATCCACCCCTGGTTTAAGCCATAAATGATAAGTATTACCTAAAATAATTTGGGCGGGCAACATATCCAGTTCAAGCTTAGAAATTGTTTTCACACTTCCAACTGTACCAATCGGCATAAAAACTGGGGTTCTAACTTCTCCCCTTGGCAAGGTTAATAAACCAGTTCTTGCCTTAATTCCTACACTTTTGTTAAAAATTTTAAATACTGACACAAAATTTTATTTTTGTTGGTCGGGATGCAGGGAATTGAACCCTGTGCCTCTTGCTCCCAAAGCAAGCATGCTACCGATGCACCACATCCCGCTTTATTCAGAATTTTAGGATAAACATATTTTGTCAATAAACTAAGTTTTTTTAGAGCATATAATTTGCAGAAACAAAAATTTAGTTGTATACTGTTCTTATCTTGCTATAAGTTGTATTTTAATAGGCTTATCAGGTAAACAAAAAACAAAACAAATATGTACTTCAAACAATTTCTTAAAGGAAAAAAAGCTCAATTATTAGGCATTTCCTTATCGCTTGTGGTTTTAATTGTAGTTGCTGCTTTTGGTTTTCAATCAATTGGTAGAAATTACTTTAAAGCTCAAGCTTCTGGTTTAACCCCAATAATCACCCCTAGTGCTGCAAATGTTTCAACCGCTGGAACAATTACAGTAGCTTGGACAAACACTGCCTTGCTTCCATCTGGAACAGTTATTACCCTTTTATATAGATCTTTATATACAGGAACATTAACCACAGCAAACACAACTGTTAACGCAACTGCTCCATCAGCAATTACAAATGTAACAGCATTAGGTGTTACCACATCTTCTATTACAACCGCTGCTCCAATTGCTGCATCTGCAACTTTAACAATTTCCATGACTGGTTTAACCACACCTTCAGCCGCTGGAAACTACACATTCACAATTAGCACCCCAATTTCTAACGATTACGGAGCTAACTTCCAATATGTAGGACAATACAATGTTGTTCAAGTAAGAGCCTTCATCCCAGTAAGTTTATCTTTCAACATTAGAAACGCAGCTGATACAGCTGATACTAACCTTTGTGATTTAGGAACTGCTTCTACAACTGCAGTAAACACTTGTTCTTACAGATTAAAAGTTTCAACAAATGCAAGTAATGGCTACACTATTGCTATGCTTGTGGACGGAAACTTGACGAATGGTTCAACCTCTATAACAAATGCTTCCGCTGGTCCAACAGGTACAACAGTAGTTGCAGGAACAGAAATGTACGGTGCTACAGTAGCAGGAGGAGCAATTAATGGATTAGGTGGAACAGTTACCTTAACTGCCCCATACACATCCGTTGGTGCAAATGTTGTTGCTTATAGTAACTTAGTAAGTGCTAATATTCTTTCAGCTAACAGACCTAACTTCCCTGCTGCTACAGATTTAGTTAACACCAGTTTAATTACACACAGATTAGGTATAAGTAATAATACTGGATCTGGGTATTACGACCAAAATGTTACTTACCGTGTAACTCCAGCTTTCTAAGCTTCAATATCAAACATCACAATAATTATGACCAAAAATCAATCCCCAATTAAAGCTTTGCTTGTTGGAATAATCTCAATCTTAGCCTTAGCTAGTTTACCAGTTAATGCTCAGGATAATAACAGAGGATTAATTGTTAGCCCTGCAATTTTCGAATTAAGCGCCGACAGAGGAGGAAGCTATCAATTTAGCTTAAATGTAGAAAATAATTCTGAAAACGAAGATTATTCACTATCCCCTCTTGCTCAAACTTTTACTGCTGATAACGAAGAAGGTAACCCAACTGTAAGTGCAATTCCTGAAGGAAGCCCACTTAGAAACTGGATTAGCTTTAACGAATCAAAATACGATATTAAGAAAGGCCAAAAAGCTGAAAGTAAATTTACAGTCAATGTTCCACAAGAAACTGCCCCTGGAAGTTACTACTTCGCAATTAGCTATACAACAAAATTACCTGCTTTGAATGAAGGAACTAAAGTTGTATTAAACAAAGAAGTTTCTGCTTTGTTGTTCGTAACTGTTAAGGGACAAATTACTAGAAATGTTAATTTTGACTCTTTCACTTCTTACTCACAAATTGTTGATCCATTCTTTGATGGACTTAACCTAAATTACAAAATTAAGTTAGAAGGAAATGCATACTTGAAACCTTCAGGAAATGTATTTGCTGGAAATAATTTAGAATCACCAGATTCAACTTTAACTTTGAATCCTAACCAAAAAATTATCTTACCGAATACTGGAAGAAACTTCACCATGCAAACTAATCCAACCTTAGACTGGGGATTCTTATCTTTCAAACCTTCAAGTTTACCTAACAAAGGCGAAATATTAAAAGTTTCCGATGTTAAAGTACCTTGGTTTGGATCTCAAAAATTCACAGCCCAAGTATTGTATGTAAATAACGACGGAAGCTTAGACAAGAAATCTGCTGAATTACAAGTATTCTTCTTCCCATGGAAAACTTTACTTCTAGTTCTATCAGCTATCGGTTTAATTGCTGCTGGTTATTATGGTTACTGGTACTTCGCAAGAACCAAAAAAATCTAATTAACAATTAAAGGGTATTAAGAGAGAGCATGAAATACAAAAACAAAAAATGGCTGAATATAAGTTCGAATTACGTCATGCCAAACCATCATTTAGTTCTTTAAACGAATTAAAAAAGGTTACAGGCAACCACAGTCCCCTTTGGGTAATTACCAAATTTGGTGAAGGAGTAAATCTTTTACTAAATCGTATCCAAATGGGGCTTGGTTGGTTGTATGAACCAAAAACTTCAGAGACCAAAACCGAAATTTTAAAAGCTGATAACACCGCCAGACCTAAGAAAACACAGAAAAAAATTGCCACAGAAAAGGATTCTAAACAAAACCTAAATTATTTCAAAGCTAATAAGTTTTCCAGCCCATTAAATTTAGGCATATTTAAAAAATTTTATTCTAATAACAAACACGCCTTAGTTCCGCTAACTTTCTGGAAAGGAATTGAAACCAAAAGTAAAATTAAATCTACACCTAAAACCTTAATCCCGAAAGAAGTAATTCAACCCAACGAAATTAGGTTAGGTTTTGAAAATTCTATAAACGCCCCATTGGTTTCGTTAGATGCAAGCACCATAAATCTTCTTCACAATTTCAAAAGAGGAATGAGACTTCTTCAGTTTGGTATTCTTTTAGTTTTCGTTTTAATGGGTGTGCAAACATTTTTAATTCTTACTAACCAAAGCATTAATTTCCAAGCTACAGCTACTAATCAAACCCTTTCAACAGTAAGTAGCCTGCCAGTTAATTCTGAGCCGGGTTTGCGTATAATTACAAACTTCACAACCAACCAAGGGGTGATTGATATTGGATACAGCTTGGATGTTCAAAAAGAGGTAATAAAGATGAAAAACACATCTAATTGCAAAACTCCTGGCGTACCACCTTTGCAAAATGGTTGTAATGTAACAATTTTACCAGGCGCCTTAGGAATTCCAGCTAGAGGAACAATTTATAAAAACATTCAGTTCGAGGGTAAAATTCCAAAAGATTCAAAAATTAAAATGGATATTAAAGATTTTGAAACCGGAGAAGTAGGTCAAGATTTAGGAAGTTTTGGCCCAGAAAAACTTGGGAAAAATATTCCAATTCCAAGTAACATAAGCAATACACAAGGAATTTACTTAAGACTATGGACTTTAGGTGGAGAAATTTCAATCACCAAAGTGGCTATTGAATACTATAATGTGGAACAAGTAAAACCAGTTTCAGGTAAAATTAATCCAGAATTGTTGAAAGATATTACCTCGTTTAAGATTTGGGAAGATAAAGATCAGAACCGATTATGGGATCCGAAAAATGATGTTGAATGGACTTGTAGGCCAAATTTCCCAGGTGTACTTCCATTGGAATTTGGTGTAAACGGTAACTTTGTAGCAACCCGTGATGATGCATGTTTCACAGATATAAAACCAGATAAATGGTATATCGATAAGGGAACTAATGTTTTACCAAACGGTATGTGGCTAATTGTTTCCCAAGATCCACAAATAGCAGTTTCTTTTGAAGTCAAAGCCAGCAATGAAAAAGTAATTTTAGACATAGAGTCTTTTGATAAAGTAAATTACAAATAACAGTTGACATTTTAGCTTCTCAAGTTTGAAATGATATTAGGAAAAATAAAGTGAGGTAGATATAATGATATGCTTTCCGATTATTGCAGGTACTGATTCTTGTGGAAAAACATCGCTAATTAAACATCTTGAAACACTAGGATACAGAACTACATCATGGCATCGATTTGCTAAGGAAGTATTTTTAAAAATCCCTGGATTTCCAGTCGATCCTCCAGATTTAGGATGGGAAGTTTATAAATATGTTGATGTTGACCAGCGAGAAAGTTACTTTAAGGAAATATTTAGTCTTTGGAATTTAAGTATTCAGGCCGAAATGGAAACTTACAAAAAAACATTGTTTGGCGATTCACATTGCTATCGATTTCTAATAAAAGAGCAGCTTTTATATGGAAATTTTGGAAACAATGAATTACTATCGCTATTACCACAGCCAGAATTAATCTTTCTGATAGAGCTAAACACTAAATTTTCATGGCAATTGAATAATCAGAAGCCAGAATTTTACGAGAAATATCCTGGAAATGACAATGAGTGGAATCGGTTTAATTTATTTCAAACTGATGTCTACAACGGAATGAAAACACTGTACAGTGAGTTACAAATTCCGGTTGTTATTCTTCCAAATACTGGATTATTATCAAAAGCAGACAAACATGAAATGTGGATGGAGATTATTTCACAATACATCTAATTTTCACAATTCCTAGGCCTAAATGTAGGCCTTTATTTTTTGCAAAATTTCTTCTTATTTCAAAGATATTTCTTTTGGTGGCCTTACTTTTTTTCCAAGTGGTTTTAAACCTAAGGCGGCTAATTGTTTGAAAATTGAATCGCATTCCTGTTTAAACAAATCTAAATCCAAACCCCTTTCTGATAAAATTTGGTCTATTTCAACACCAGCTTTTTGAAAATTATTTTTATTTTTCTGGTTAATTTCTTTAAAGGCAATATCTTTGAAATATTTTAAAATACTTCTATCAAACTTAATTTTATCTATATAGAGAAGGAGTGAGAGGGCTGGGTAACCCAAATAGCCAACAAACCAGGTGGCGTTATCGTTGGTCATTATTTGGGAAGTTTCAGGGCTGTATTTAATAGTATAAAACTTGTTTTTATTTGAGGAATATTGATTAGCCTGAATAATATTAAGATCCTCCTCTTCAGTTTCTTCTGAATTAGCAGGCCTTGTTACAAGTTCCAATCTTCCGTCGGCAATGGCACCAAGGGCTTCGTAAATTTTAAACTCTGGCGGCAATTCCCAATACATAATGAATTAATAGATGTTTTACGCCTATTTAGTCAAGAAATACAGATGATTAAACTGTATGTTAACTTAAATAATTTATGTATAATTTCTTTGAAATAAATGTGTTATCAAAATTATCTAACTTTTTGAAAATATTTAAAACCCCTTGCGGGGCTGATGAAGTTTTTTTAAATTTCTTGGTTCGGGGACAGGGACTCGAACCCCGGTTGACTGAACCAAAACCAGTTGTCCTACCACTAGACGATCCCCGAATACTCCAAGTTTTAAGGCTTGTAGCTTTTATGTCAACTGCTTATTCCCCTGCTTCGGAAGTTTCTAATTTTTCAGAATCTTCTGTGCTTCCTGCAATTGGTGTGGCGTTGTGAATTCTGCCTTCTCTTAGTCTTTTCTTGAAATCTAGAAGAATAGCAGTTTTAGCTTGTTGAATTACTTCAGGTTGGGCGTATAAAGCTGTTTTAGCACTTTCTCTGCCAACACCTAACTTTATTAGTTCTTCGCCTTCAAATTTAATGCTGTAGGTATTTCCAGTTTTTTCTACAACATCGTAATTCATTCCAATATCTAGAATTTCACCAGCTAGTGAGAAAATTCCAGGTTCATCGAACATCATGTCTACTTCAACGGTTTTGAAAGGTGCAGCAAGCTTGTTTTTAACAATTTTAATTCTTACGCGCTGCCCAACAGTATCAGTACCAGATTTTAATTGACCAATTTTGCGAATATCAAAACGCAAACTTGCAAAGAATTTCAAAGCTTCTCCTCCGGTTGTTGTTTCTGGGTTACCAAACATTACACCAATTTTTAGCCTGATTTGGTTAATGAAAACAACGATAGTTTTAGACTTAGAAATAGCCCCGGTTAACTTTCTTAAAGCTTGAGACATTAATCTGGCTTGAACTCCCATTTGAGAATCTCCCATATTTCCTTCAATTTCAGATTTTGGAACTAGAGCGGCAACTGAATCGATTACAATAATATCAAAAGCATTAGAGCGAACAAGGTTGTCTACAATTTCTAAAGCTTCTTCTCCGTTGGAAGGTTGAGATACATATAAATCGTCGATATTCACTCCGAACTTCTGTGCCCATTCTGGGTTGAAAGCATGTTCTGCATCAATAAAAGCAGCGATACCACCAGATTTTTGGGCTTGAGCAATTGCAGACAAAGCAAGTGAAGTTTTTCCAGAAGATTCTGGACCATAAATTTCCACAATTCTTCCTCTTGCAAGACCGCCTACTCCGATTGCTAAATCTACTGATAAAGATCCTGTAGAAATAACTTCAACATCGGCATCTAGTACTTCATTCATCTTCATAATTGCTCCCTGCCCGAAGGATGTTCTGATTTGAGAAACAATTAAGTCTGCCATCATTTTTTTATCGTGCATGTCGGATGGAATTGGGTTTGTTATTGTAGGTTTTTTAGCCATAAAATTCTTGTTAGTAATCTAATACAAAAGGTATTTTTAGTTCTCGTCAAAAATTTAACATGTTCAACAGTCCAATTATTTTTCAGAATGTAGTTTTAAGCCTAAAAAGCCTATTCCTAAGGCACAAGCGGCAAACCAGACAAAAGGTAAGTTTACATTTAAATGACCTAAAGCTCCGAAAATTATAAAATTAAAGGCTGTTAAAATACTTGAAAGACCAACAATTAAACCAAGCACGGTTCCGCGTAAATTTTTTGGTGAGTATTGCCCCACAAGCCCCTGGGAGACACCTCCAACTAGCGATATGGTTAAAACATCTAGGAAGGCCACAAAATACAAAGCTGAAATAGAATTAACCATAGTGTAACTTAAAAGCACTAAAGCCCCGGAAAAGGCACTAAAAATTAACACTTTTTTAGTATCAACCCGCTTTGAAATTTGGGTAAAGAAAATGGTTTGGGTTAACACGATTATAATTCCAAAATAAACCAAAAAAGAGGAAATTTCTCTGGGACTCATGTTTAATTTGTCTTCTACGAAAACTAGGAAATAGAAATAATACCCTTGAATCATTACTTTCAATAGTTCAATGATAATTATTAACCCAAGGCTGCGATTTGTATTCCAAATTTTCACAAAAGTTGGCAGCATTTCCTTGAACTTAAAGTTAGTAGGTATATCCAAACTTATTTCGGCTAAATCTAGATTATTAATATCTTCAATTTGTGGTTCCAAAGTAATATGTTTGTTCCCATTTTCAGGCTTAGTTTCTTCAATATTAAAAGCAATTATAACATTAACTAGGCATAGGGCGATGGATGCCCAAATAATGGTTCCTGCTTCACTTTGACCGGTTGGAATTAGGGCTAAAATTACTCCACTAATGGCAGGACCAAGAATAAAAGCTGAGGCAACCAGGGTATTTAAAATGCCTAAATTTTGGTGCAAAGTTTTCTTGTTACTTACATCAGTTATAGAGCTTCTTACGGCTGTGTAAAACCCGTTTGTGGTTCCATCAATTAATCTATTAGCTATGAAGGACTGAAGGGTTAGAGGAAGGGCAATAATATATGAAAAAAGGGTACCAAGGCTGGCTAACCGAAAAACTGCCTTTCTTCCATGAACATCGGCCAAGCTGCCAAGATAAGGAGCCGAAAATAGCTGAATAAAATAGAATATTGCCTGGCAAAAAGGAAGCCAAAATTGTCCACCTCGTAAATCTTTGGTGAAGTCTGATAGAATAGGAAAAACCAAAGTACCAGCAATAGCATCCACCACTACCATTAGGTATATCAGAATTAGGTTTTTAGAAATGCGCACTGGAATTGGTTAAAGATTTTCGAATCAAAACACACAACCATGTAAGGGTCAAGATGTTAATTAAAAAAGAGTATATCAATATATATTATAATAGGGAATTTGTTTCATCAGCAGGAATTAAATTCGAGCTATCTTCCATAATAAGTGGAGTGCTTACT
The DNA here is from genome assembly GCA_044378055.1 of Bdellovibrionales bacterium. Classification (GTDB taxonomy): domain Bacteria; phylum Patescibacteriota; class JACMRA01; order JACMRA01; family JACMRA01; genus JBILXY01. Next base: position 11,535 of record JBILXY010000014.1, read on the forward strand.
GGAGCTTCCAACTTAAAAATTTCGGTTTGAACATTGCCTAAACTTTTTTGTGATTGATCGTAATTTTGTTGAGCATGGCGAAGTTTATCACCCAATTTATCAAACTCGTTCTGGAAAGATAATATATTTTTCTTAAGCCTTTTTAAACCAGTAATAATTTCTTCAGCTCTTTGGTTCACTTCATATTTAAAACGATAGGTTTGAACTAGGGAGATAAATGGGAAGAACAAAGATGGAGAAGTTAAATTCACTTTAATTTTCTGCAATTCCTCCATAAGTTTATCATCACCTACTGCTTCGGCGTACATGGTTTCGCTTGGAAGATAGATAAGAAGTAAATCTAGATGGCCTTTGTCATATTTCTTGCTAACATCCTTGGCCATTAATAAAACTGACTGTAAATACTCTTTTCTGGTCTTATTCTTATCAGCGGTATCAGCTTCAATATAATCTTGGAATTTGGTAAGTGGAAATTTTGAATCAATACCAATTTTTTTATCACCAAACTGTACTACAAAATCAATTTTATCGCTGCTATCTGGAATAGCTACTTGTTTCTGCCATTGATCTGGGTATAAATGTTCGGTTAATAATGTTTCCAAATAATTTTCGCTAAAATTACCAAAGGCTTTAGAACTGGTTCTATCGAATATGGAATTTAATTTTTCCACGGATTTAGTAGATTCAATCATTTTTTCTGCTGTAGATTGCATCGAACCTAGGTTTTTAGCTACATCTTCAAATGACTTTCTATTTTGTTGGAAATTTTCATCAAGACGGGATTTTATATGGTCTTCCATTTCTTTCAGCCTTTCTTGATTGGATCTGGAAAGTAATTCGATATTTTTTTGGTTACTTTCACGAAGCGAAGATAATTCAGTTTTGTTTAAGTCAACTAAGCTTTGTATAGAATTAGAAAGTTGAATTCTAACTTTTTCCTGTAATTCTTGAAGTCCTTTTTGATTATTTTCTCTGACTAATGAAAATTCTATTCTTTGATCGGATAGTTGCTTTTCAAATTTGTTAGACAAGTTTTGTTCAGAACTTAGTTGTAGTTGTTGAATTTTTCCTAATTCTGAATTAAGCCTATCTTGTAATTGCAATTCTAATTGACCAAACCTTTTTTCCAAAGCTTGAAAATTATTATTATTTTGTTCTAATTGATTAAGACTAAAAGAATTAATTTTATCGGAAATTTGACCAAGTAAATTTAAATTAGTCTGATTTATTTGATTTAACAAGCCAGAATTGTCTGAAATACCAGACGATTTCGAGTTTGAACGCCACACTAAATAGATAGCAACAATTTGTAATACAATAACGATTATGACTAAATATTCCATGATAATTTATTTAAACCAAGACCTTCAACTTGTCCAGCTTCTGGCTGACCACAGTTTGGACATAGTTGCCTCTCTAAAGCCTGAACCTACTTTGAATTTAGCTGTAAGGTTGGAAAAGTTTTGGAAAGAAAACTGGGATAAAATTAAAGAAACTGAAACAATTCAATATTGGATTGGGCCACAAGCCAGTTTTACCGACACCAGAATGGTTTATTTATGGTTAAAAAGCTGGGATGAATTTAATGAGGGTAAGGAGGGTGACAATCAGGAAAGATTATTAATTTGGAACGCCAGTGAAATAAATTTTCAAAACTTAGATTGGAAATCTGAAATGGCCAAACTTATTGATATTGCCAAGCGGGAATCCAGGCAAAATCTATCCTATGCCTCGGCACCAAGAATTGGTAAAAAATAGTGTTAACTATTGAAAAATAAATTGCCTCTTTGTATTAACATACCAATTTGGTAATTTATTGTACATATCTTCATTAAAGGTTATTAAGCTTGGTAGCTGATCTTTTAAATTAGCGACTTTACTGGTGTAATTTATTTCTTGCTTACTTCTAAATAGATTCACCGAAACATATTCCTTACTAAAGAAATCTATTAAAACTTTCTTGGCAGCTTCATCAGTTAAATTAGAATCTGAATACTTTTTTAAATTTTCTTCCAATTTATATGAAAGGATGCGGTTGTTTTGCCCTGCCCGAATAATATCTTGACCTGAACTTCCAAAAAGTGAGTATGGGTCGCGGTTAGTATAAGTAACCGGCAATAACACAGCGTTGTATGATTTATTTTGCAAGCTGCTAGCAACCCTATCTGGCTCACTAATTAAGTCGGCTGGAATTCCTATAGAAAGGAAATAGCTTTGAACATCACTAAGCAATGGTTCGCTAGATGGTGGCCCAACTAAGTTAATTCTGATTTCTTCCTTAAACAGCAAAACTCTTTTTATATTAGTAGTTGGATCAAATTTAATTGTGTAAACACTTGCACCCGTTCCAGATTTCGCTTCATTTAAAATTGTATCAGGGTTTTCAGGGCAATTTGAATTAACCTCTTCTCCAAAATTTATTGGAAGTAATTTTTTATTTGCAGGAATTTCATCTAACTGACTTTTATACTTGGCATCAAGCTTATAGTTCATAAAACTACAAATTACATATTTTCGCAGGAATTGATTAATAAAATATCCTGTTGCATTATCTAATTTAATATTCAAAAACAAACTGAAGTAAGTATTACTTGGAAGTGTGGTTTGATTCATCTTTAATTTAGAACTAACTTCGCTAGAACTAAGCTGCAAGTCGGAGGCTAGGTTTCTTTGAAAAACATCTACTTTTCCAGATTTAGACAATCTTTCCACTGATTGAATATTACCACCTGTATCAAATAATTCATTAACTTTTTGAATATAATATTGATCAGCTAAAGCTGCTTGATTATAGTTTTGAACCTTGTTTCTATCCAATAAAGCACCTTGTATTAAACCTGTTGATTGGTCACGGAATGGATTTTCTCTGTTATTTCCAGTGTCTGGGTCTTTCACAGTTCCATCTGAAAAAGTGTAAAACCCAGAAGTTACGGTAGGTTTGAAAGATCGTGGATCGGCGTAAAGTCTTTCTGTAGATAAACCTTCGTAGAAAGTTTTAGAAATAGGTCTAAAATTAGCACTATACATTAATTTAGGAGCGGAATTTTGACTTACTAGATCAAACTCTTTGTCTGAAATTTTTTCAAAAGTTACACTGGCAAAAGCTAATCTAAAAACTGAATTTCCCCTATCTTCTTTCAGTCTTTCAAAAGTGTATTCAACATCACTGGAAGTAATTTTAGAATTGTTTGTCCACTTTATTCCATCCTTCAAAGTGAATTTAAGCCTTTTGTATCTATTTTCTGGTTTAATTTCGGACAGATCTTGCCACTCTGGGGTTTTAGCTAGCAAAATTGGAGTAAGAACTGGTTCATTGGAAGTATTTACGAAATCTGGGTAGGAAATTTCATAAAGAGGGTGATAAATAAGTTCAACAACTTTTTTCTCCATTACTGTATTCATTTCTAGAACTGGATTAAAAACTTTAGCATCTGTACCAACAACTACTTCTCTTATTATACCGCCATTTCCAGGAACTTCTTTAGTTAAAACCAGGAAAAAACCGAAACCAAGAAAACCAGTTGAAATTATCAAAATTGTGGTAAGTATTAATAAAGCAGCTTTAAAAGGGTAAGGAGAAGCCACCAAAACCTGTCTAATTAGGGTAAAATTTTTAAGATTACTCCAGTTTATTGGCCAAGCTTTACGAATAAAGTCCTTCACTGGCCTGATAAAATCGGTCTTAGTTTCTGGGATGTGGTCTGCTGGCATGTAGTAGCCTTAAGCTTACAAACGGTAAGCAATTCGTCAACCTTGAAAAAATTTAGTTTTGTGGCAAAATGTGTGTTTATCAATAATTTTAATAGCAATTAAATTTGATACATCCAAGATAATCAAGCTGAAAATATATTTGACAAGTGTAATTTTTAGTGCTATATTCAAGTTAAGGTTTATTATTGATTCGATAAATCTACTAGACGCATATATGGGAAATTGATAAAATAACCATATTAAATGCAAAACACAGAATCACAGGTGATCGTACCTAACACGATATCGGTCTACATGGCCAATAACCATCGGGGTTAATACTTTGGAATACAAAGTAATGTTATTTTCGATTAAAATGGAAAAGTTTGCATCAGATGTATTCATTCTAATTGTGATGCAATTGCCAGTACTAACGAGTACTGGACCTCTCGAGCAAGTTTGCTAAAAGTACTTTTTCACCCTGTACTCTAGGATAACCTAAAACCTTCACATCATTCATTGTGCTGGTTGCGAACTTGGAAAAGACTTGTCAGTTAGTCTAAAGATGAACTGAATTTGTTATAAATGTTAGTGTTTCTAACTAGCGGGTAAAGCGAAGTTTACCACCCTTGCCAGCGTATTTATACAATGGCTCTTCTCAAGATAATCCTCCCTAAAGGGGGATGTTTTGTTTACCAAAATTTTGCCACCCCGGTTTTAAGTAGAATTCTTGACACAAAATTCAAAAAGATTTAGTATTATTAGTATAAATTGGGATTCCCCATGTACCTCTGGAAACAGAGGTCTAAATATTGCCAAATTTCTTTCATGTATTCTAAAGTTTAATATTTTACTGAGTTTAGGAATCGCCTGAAAGAGCATATTAAGCTGATTAAATAAACAACTTTAGGTTACAGACTTAAATCTATTTCTTGACACAAAATTCAAAAAGATTTAATATTATATGTATAAATTGGCAATAGCCACGTACCTCTGGAAACAGAGGTTAATTTATTTCTTAATTATCTAATTGTTTGGATATAAGCTTGTTTTATCAGATCTAATTGATTATGTGTAACTGAAGTAATAATTTTCCTAAGTCTTTTAGCATCAATAGTTCTAGCATGTGATAATAATGCAGAATACTCTGAACCTTTATATTTGATTTTAAAGTAATAAATATTATCTTTTATCCTGCTTGATACTGGAATAATCATACAAATATTCGTATTATATTTTTTGATAACAATGACAGGTCTCATATAATTTACACCTTTTCCATTTTCCTCGTCGCCTATATTTTGGCCAAAGTTTGCCCACCAAATTTCTCTTTCGTTGAAAAAAGGTCGCCTATTAGTCTGGTGGATTTTGAATTTTATATCTATCCAGTTTTTGAAGTTTTCCCACATTTTATAATTTCTTCTGATAAGACGATTTTGGTCGAAAAAATATATGTTCACAGATTGGAAATAACCGTGTAAAATTTAACATATAAATGCCTGTTTGACAGGAAACGAGATTATTGAAAGGCTGGAACTTAGGCAACCATAGCTCAGTTGGATAGAGCGAAGGACTTCTAATCCTTAGGTCGCAGGTTCGAATCCTGCTGGTTGCACCAAAAGAACTATGAATAATGTTCACAAACCTGTACTTTTAAAACCAATATTAAATATTTTTCAGCAAGAAATTAACAATCTAGCTAATTCGGTGGTTTTTGATGGTACTTTTGGTGGAGGTTCATATTCGAAAGATTTTCTGGAGCTTGGTGCCCAAGTTTGGGCTACAGATTTAGACCCAGCGGCAAAGGAAATTGCAGATTCAATTAAAAGTGATAAATTGCACTTTATTCAAACCAATTTTGCAGATCAAATTCAAGATTTTCAAGATAATTTCGTAGATTTAGCTGTTTTAGATTTGGGTTTTTCATCAAATCAGCTTGAAATTGGAAAGTTGGGCTTTAGTTATTTGCAAACAGATCAAATTTTTGATTTGCGATTCAACCCAGAAGAAGGAAAACCGGCTTTTCAATATATCTGTGAACAAACTGTGGATAAGTTGGGGAGAACTATTTATCAATACTCTGGAGAGAGCATGGCTAGAAGGATTGCAGCCAGCTTAATTGAAACGAGCAAAGAAGGAAAATATACAAATTTAGATATTACTGAAGCTATTTTGAAAGTAATTCCTGATAAATTAAAACATAAGCGTTTTTCAATATTTAGCAGGGTTTGGCAAGCTTTAAGAATTGCTGTAAACAAAGAATTCGAGTCTTTGGAAACCTTCCTTACAGTAAGCCCTAGCAAGGTTAAAGCTGGCGGATTAATAGCCATTGTTTGTTTCCATTCTTTAGAGGATAAAATGGTGACCAAAAAATTTAGAGATTTAGCAAGACCAGTCGAAATAGATAGTTTCGGAAATAAAGAACAAAATTGGAAGTTGCTAACTTCTCACCCAATAATTCCAGACGAATCAGAGCTTGATGAAAACAAGAGGGCTAGAAGTGCAACATTGCGTGTTATCAAGAAGCTTAAATAATTACCTAAGTTTAGATTCTGGATATTTACTAAACAGACTTTCCTGCCAGTTCTTCTCCCACTCATCAACTGCTTGCCCATCGAGGGTTTTTTCATAGCTTTGCAGATTTGCTTGGAAATTTAAAGCCACAAGATTCGAGTCTAAATCGACCAATCTTTCTACAGGCAGCAGCTGGAGTCTTCCTGATTCTGGTAAATTATTATTGATTATTTTTACCATCTCGTGCCATTCTAAACTTTCAGGAATTGCTAATGAATAGCTTCTGGTAATGCCTGGATATTCGCTTTCTTCAATGTATTTTGGATATTGATTTAATAAAGGAATACCATTTGTAAAACTAATTCTAAAGGCCCAAACTGTTTTAGATAAAGGAAGTGTAAACTGCTTTTTAATTTTTTTATTAATCTCTAGCAGAACTATTTTTTGATCTTCGTTTTGATTGTCCGAGGCAGGACTGGTTAAATTATATTCAACCCCAGAACCAATTTCATTCCACTGCGAGTTTAAAGTTTTGTAATTTAATTTCAGGTCTAAACTTTGGGATAAAGTTTGAATTAAAGATGTAATTCTGACTGGGTCATTACTTACAGATATTCCCCAAATTTCATAGCTTTCTTTTTTTTCTTTGCCTTTTAAAGTGTAAACTTGGCCAGCTTCAAACAAATTAATTTCCTTCTCTCCGCGCTTAATATTTTTGGCAGTTGAAATTAACAAACTAGGCAACAAACTATCTCGGAAAAATGGTTGAAGGGATGAATATGGATTTAATATTTGAAATGGTTTTTCAGTTTTTTCTTGATCTGACTTATCGGAGTTTGTTGATTTTGTAAGGCTTAATAAAAGTTCATTTTCACTTAAAAATGGCCTGGTAATTGTTTCGTAAAAACCAAAATTTACTATGTTCTTTTTCCACAATTGTTTTTTATCAAAATCGGACATCGGTGTGGATTTAGTAGTGAATTCAAGTTGATGTGGTTGAAGGTTTTCGAATTCAATAAGTCTTACAATTTCAGCTAAAACATCTTCTTGGGTTCTAATTCTATTATAAAATATATTTAGTTTTAAAGCACCATTTTGATAGTCTCCGATGACAGAAAGTTTTTGAGATACGATCGGCAGCCAATAATTTTTATCCCTTCCATCCATCCTTTCAATAATGTAATCTAAATCTAGGTTAATGCTATTATTTTCTAAATCAATAATTTGTTCAGCCAAAACATTTATGTTATTTAAAGCCCCAATTTTTGTTATCCAACTTAAACTCAAACTGGAATATGTAACACTATTTTCTAGAAGACTGAAAAGCCGAATTATTGAAAGTAATATTCTGGCAGGATTTACTCCACCAGCCCAAATTTTAGACCCGTCGGAACGATAATTTAGAGAGAAGGAATTTCTTCCAACTTCTTCCGGATTGAAACTAGCAATTTCAACTAAAAATTCCGTATCATAAGCTTCAACTTTTGTGCTTTCACCACCTGAAATACCTGGGATATGCAAAGTTTCATTGTTCTGTTTAAGTACAACTAGGTTGGAGGGTAAGTTTGTTGATTTTAACTGACCTAGCCCTTCAAAATTTTGACCCATTTCCAGTTTCTGAATATTCCAAACAGGTGGCATATCTTTCAACAAACCTGTTAGTTTTGCTTCTGAAAAGAAGTGGTTTGGCTGACCAACATCAAACAAAATATAGTTAGATAAATCCACTAAACCACCCACTAAATTTTTACCAATTAGGTTCATTCTTTGCTGCAAATTATAATCTAAACGATATGGTTTTTCAAGTTTAAACTGAAATATATTCAAGCTGTTAGTGTAATTTGTTTCGTCTTTAAATACCAAAGGAAAGTTAGTTTGATTTTGTTTTTGCAGTTTATCTGAAATGGTTTGAATACTGTTAAATACCATGTTTTGATTTGTTAAACCTAGGGTTAAATTTGTTAATAAATCTTTTCTTTCAAGAACTGTGGCAATTTCCAAAGCCATACCAAGGTGGTTACCAATTACCCCAATTTTATCTGGCAAAACTTTAATATCCATTACATATTCTACAGGAAAATATTCTGGCAGGGCTTCGCAAATAGACCAACCTAAAAAAGTATCATCACCAAGCTCTCCGTTTAATTCCCACAAACCTGAACTGTATTCAGTTTCAAGTAGTAGTTCAGATTTACCGCAACACATACCTTGGCTTTCATAGCCTCGTAGTTTCTTAGCTTGAATAGTTATTTCGGCCAATTTTGCTCCGTCTAAGGCAACAGGAACCATTAGTCCGTCACGAGCATTTGTGGCCGCAGAAACAATTTGAACAATGCCTTTTTCACCTAAATTAACATCAAAAATATTCAATTTATCAGCCTCTGGGTGTTTGCGTAAACTTTGAATTTTACCAACCAAAACCTTACCCTCAAAACGCTCGGTGATTTCATTAACTTCTTCAACTTCAGAAGATTTTCTGGTAATAATTTCAGCCAATTCAGAAGGTTTGAATTCAGATAAATTTATATAATCTTCTAACCAAGATTTCAAGAATAACATACCATTTAGATGTGGTTTTGAAGGAAAGTTTTGTCAAAGCAATATTTTTATGCTTAAGTGAAAAAGGTAATTTAGGTTTTGAAGAAATTAACTAAAATGTGTACATACACTACAAAGATAATTCTTGTAACACAAGACGCTAATTCTAAAAGTTCTTACCAAGGCCATTTAGGGTTTGGACACCAACAATATGAAACAAGTCAACCACATCCCATTCTAGCATCTTTTCGCAAGGTTAATGTCGCAATAAAAACACCTAATTCACGTATAGTGAACATAGATGGTATAGTTGCTGATAGTTTGTGGAACAACGAACATCAAATAATTACATTAGAAATTTCTGCAAATCAAGTTTCTGATTTGTTAGTTTATTTTGACTTTAGATGCGGCCCTCCTAAACACCCTTGTTTACAGTCTTGAGAATACTTAAAGCCCACTCTTTCCTTAAAGTTTGGGTCTTTTTTTATTGAGGAAGCAGTTTAATTTAATATAATTCTTATTCCTACGAATACAATTTTAAAACTTGTTCTAATTTTTCTGCTAAATAATCTATCTCGGCTTTGGTGTTGTGAAGGCCTATCGAGATTCTGAAGAGTGGTGGTAACTGCATTTTTTCTTGCAAATAATAGTGGCAACAATGATAACCTGTTCGGCACATTATACCAGCTTCAGCCAAGAAATAACCTAGTTGGTGTCCGTCAATTTTTGGTGTGTGAATTGATACAACAGAACTTGGATTTTGGTTTAGTAATTTTAGCCCAGGAATGTTTTTTATTTTTTGGTGAAGGTAAGTAGTTAATTCTTTTTCATATTCCAAAGCCGATAAATTATTTTCCCCAAATTTACTATTTTTCCTCCAATTAATTGCCTGCCCTAAACCAATAATTCCTGCATAATTTTGAAGCCCTGGTTCTAATCTGGCGTAAAGTTCTTCGTCGGTTGAAATTAATTCATAGGAATCTTTTTTAACTGCAGAAACTGTTGATCCGCCAAGCCAAAAACAATCCAGGGAAAGTAAAAGAGATTTTTTAATAACTATAAAACCAAGGCTTGGGCCATACATTTTGTGTCCACTTCCAAAAGCTGCATCAAAATCTATATTGGTTAAAAATTCAGGATTGTGACCAAACGATTGGCAGGCATCAATTAAAACTATTCCTTTTTTCGAGTGGGTATCGGTTGTAAGTTGTTCTAAATTTACCAATTTCCGTCCATCGATATTGCTGGAAGAATTTAGTAAGACGACAGCTTTTTCTAAATCTGAAACATCATAAATTAATGATCCAAAATTTGTTGATTCAGAGTCCTCGTTTCTTGGTAAAACTAGCCTTGGTAATTTTCTCTTCTCTGCCCAAGATATGGAAGGAATAAAAACGCTATTATGCTCAATTTCGCTAATTATTATTCGATCGTATTTCAGCGGAAGTTGATGTAAAACTTGGTTAATTCCTTGTGTAGTATTAGTATTAAAAACCACAACATAATCTTTAGCACTTTTTCCTACCAAATCTAAAATATCTTGCCTAGTTTGGTTAACAAGTTTGTCGGTTTTTTCACCCCAAGCGTATTTAACACGGTGACCACAAGAATTAAAATTGTGGTAATAATTAATTTCAGACTGAATTACACTTTCAGGCCTTAAAGTTTGGCAAGCTGAATCGAAATAAAATTCATTCGGTTTTAAATATCCAAAATCTGAAAAAGACGATTCCTTAACTGTATTTTTAGCACCTAGAAAATTAAACATAGATAGTGTAAATTAGTATGCCGACTTTAAATTTTGTCCAGTAGCGACTGTCTCGGACGGTCATATTTGTAACAGGATGGTCATATTTGTAACATATACACAAGGATGACAGTGAAATATAACCATGGCTTGACTTATTATTTTGAAAGGCGTACCAATAAATTAATATTTTAACTTATGCTTTGTATTTTTGCTTTTATAATTTTTTTGATTTTCTTTCCTATTTTAGGATTTTTCCCAGAATACAGACAACTATTTAAAAGATCTTGGAGTTGTGTTTTTAAAAAAGCCACTGGTCAGCCTTGTGATATAAACTTAGGGCAAGAACTTAAAGGAAAAATGCTTGGAAAAATGATTTTTAAGTATCCAAAATTTACAAAGTTTATCGATAAAACCTTTAGTTTTTGGGCTTTTCTTTTCGTGGCTGTAAATATTTGGAGTTTGGTTTATGTAATGGTAGCTGGTGTAAATTTGTATGTTTGGGGAACTTGCAACCCTGTTTCCGGTGAAAGTTGTTCTCTTTCAGGTGAGGCTTGTGGAGCTGGAACTTCTGAAATTACTTTTGAACAAGCCTGGAAAGCAGGAACTGTTGGAACTTGGGCTTTGCAACCTTTAGACGCTTTTGGAAAAACTTTGCAGCAAATTCCAAATAGAACCAAAAACTGGGTAGCTACAGATTATTTGCCAAGTAAACCAACCTATTACAAGGGTTTTAAAGAAGGAAAACCAACAGCAGTAGAGTTTATTGATCCTGGTTGTATTTTTTGTAAGAATCTGTTCAACAATATTAAGGAAAGTGGATTCAAAGATAGGTATAATTTAACTTACAATTTATACCCTATTCCAGATCCAAAAACAAATACTGGATACAAATTCCAATCATCCTACAATCTATCTAAAACAATTGAAGCTTCTAAAGAATTTCCGTTAGAGAAAAATGGTGTTTCTGGAGATTGGTTAATTTTGGAAAAGTTGTATGAAAAAACCACTGAACAAAACAGCTTGCAGGATAAATTTAACTACTCATATACCGGGGCTGAAATTCCAGATAGAATTATAGATTTATTAAAATCGGTTGGATATACCCAGGAAGAGGCAAAACAGATTCAAGCAAGATCGGAAAGTAAAGAAGTGCAAGACAGATTGGATTATTCAAAGAAGAATTTTCAAGAAAAAGTTAATTCAGTAAGAATTCCAACTATTATTTTTAATGGTCGAAGGTATGATTCAGTAGTTCCTGTTGAGCAGTTGAAGTAATGGCAAATCTTGACAAATTTAGTGTATGTAATTAGCACTCTACTTAATAAGTTGCTAAAATAAAATAACTTAGTTACACTTATTATTAGCTTTAATTTAGAGCAAAATACCAATTAAACATTATAATTATATGACTATAAAACCCCTAGGAAACAGACTTGTTGTAGAACTTGTAAAACAAAAAACTACAACCGCTTCTGGAATTATTTTAACTTCTGAAGAAAAAACTGAACAAGCTTTAGGAAAAATTATCGCCATTGGGAAAGGTCAGGGAACTGATGAAAATATTACTAATTTAGATTTAAAAATTGGTGATACAGTTCTGTTCGGAAAATATGCTGGGGAAGAAGTAAAAGATAATAAAATTAACGACAACACTTTTAAAATTTTAAAGGGAAGTGACATTTTAGCTATAATACAAGACTAAACTATCGACCAAAATTCTTATTCTCAAAATTATATATCAACTTACAACATTTCAACTTAAAAATTTTAACTCGATAACATCCACAAAACATCCACAAAATAATCATAATCTATGTCTAAAAAAATTATAAAATTTGGCAGCGACGCCAGAAAAGCAATTCAAACTGGTGTTAACACTGTAGTAAAAGCCGTTCAAAGTTCATACGGGCCACAAGGAAGAACCAGTATTATTGGCCAAAGTTACGGAGGACCAAATATTTCTAACGATGGTGTAACTATTGCTAAAGCTATAGAATTGGACGGCTTGGAACAATTGGGGGTAAGCGTAATTCAACAAGCAGCTACCAAAACCAACGATATCGCCGGAGACGGAACTTCATCAACCACAATTATTGCTGGAAGTATTATTAATGAAGGTATAAAAGTTGTTGAAGCAGGTGCTGATCCTGTTAAAGTAAGAATTGGTATTCAAAAAGCCGCTAGTTTTACTTTAGAAAAACTTAATTCAATGGCCAAAATTATTCAAACTGAAGAAGAAATGGCCGATGTTGCAACAATTTCAAGCAGAAACCGAGAGATTGGAACTTTAATTGCCAGAATGCTTCAGGCAGTTGGAAAAGATGGTGTTGTAACTATTCAAAACGGGGAAGGAAGCACTTTGGAAGAAGAAATTACCAAAGGAATGCAGTTTGATAAAGGTTATAAATCGCCTTATTTTGTAACCGACACTTCCAGAATGGAAGCTATTTACGAAAAGCCATTAATTTTAATTACCGATAAGAAAATTACTTCAATTCAAGATGTTATTCCTGTAATTGAACAAGTAGCCCAGACCGGTAAAAAAGATTTGGTAATTATCGCCGAAGATATTGACGGCGAAGCTATGGCCACTTTTATTTTGAATAAAATTAAGGGTGTATTTAATGTTCTGGCTATTCAAGCCCCTGCCTTTGGCGACAGAAGAAAAGCCATGTTAGAAGATTTAGCAGTTCTAACCGGAGCCACTTTTATTTCCACAGATTTAGGCATGCAGTTGAAAGCTGTAACCATTGATGATCTTGGTTCTGCCGACAAAGTTATTTCCACCAAAGATACAACCACAATTGTTGGTGGGAAAGGTGATAAAGATATTTTAGAAGAAAGAATTCAAATTTTAAGACAGGGAATTATTGATACCAAAAACGAATATGACCGCGAAAAACTTCAGGAAAGACTAGCTAAATTAGCTGGTGGAGTTGGCGTAATTAAGGTTGGGGCAGCTACTGAAGTTGAAATGAAGGAAGTTAAGTATTTGGTAGAAGATGCTTTAAATGCAACCAAAGCAGCTATCGCCGAAGGTGTTGTGCCAGGCGGAGCTTCCACTTTTGTTAGAATTGCAAAACAACTTGAAAAGTTAACAAGCAAGGTTGAAGATGAACAAGTTGGTATTAATATTTTCCGAAAGTCTTTACTAGCTCCGTTTAGGGCTATGTCTCAAAACAATGCCATTTACGATATTTCTATTTTAGTAAATCAGATTGAAATTTCCACCAACGCAGGTTACGATTTTAACCAAATGATGATGGTTGAAGACATGATTAAAGCTGGAATTATTGACCCAGTTTTAGTTCTAAAGCAAGCCATCTTAAACGGTTCAAGTGTAGCAGGTTCTGTAATAACCACAGAAGTAGCAGTAGCCGACGAACCAAAAGAAGAATCCGAATCAGCAGGCACAGGAATGGGCGGAATGGGGATGGGGTATTAGAAACAAACAAAAATCGTACAGGAGGGCTTGCCCCTCCTTTTTGCTACACAAAAATATTAAAAATCCGAGTAAATAGACCTCCACCAATCTAAAAATTCCCCTCTTGAGGGGTGGCAAATTCGCAGAATTTGACGGGGTGTTTATCCATGTAGAAGACTCGCGATAACTCCGATTACTATCCGTTATAATTATGGAGACTTTATTTCCACTTACACCCTCCCTCTAGCCTCTTCCCTATCTAAATCTCGCTTCTTAATACTTTCTCGTTTATCAAAATTTTTCTTTCCTCTTACCAAGGCAATATCTGCTTTAAGCCACCTGCCTACGGTTTTAATGTTTAGTGGAATACAGCTAATTCCTTTTTCACCGATACTTCCCATAATTTCTTTAATTTCCCTTGGTTTTAACAAAAGCGGAACATTGGTATTGTTGGTTTCGGTGCCAAAATTTATCATTTCCAGTCTTCCATTTTGAAATATAATAAAAACCCCCTGCAAAGTAATTTTATGACCACGAACCAGCTTTACCATGCCACCATCTAAAGACATTCCTGCTTGGAAAGTTTCTAAAATTTCATAATCAAACTTAGCTTTTCGGTTAAAAATTAAAATTGCCATTTGCTTTATTTTAATAATAAAATGTATAATCTAATTTGTCCATTATCGGTAGAATAGAATGAGTTTCAGTGCAATAGATGATGTTTTAAAATCATGCTATGAGTCAGTAAATGAAATAGCTTTTTATGCTAAAGTTCATAGAGATATTCGAGAATATGGAAAAGTATTTATTGGTTTCCAAAATAAAGATGGTTGTGTTTATTTGCACTATCAAGAGCAATTTTTAACAGGACGAATAGAAATAATAAATGGTGAGGAGTATATATTTACTTCTCAAAATTATTTTGCTCACCTTTCAATATCAACAAATGTAGACTGCCAATGTATCATACTGAGTATTAAAGGCAGACAATCAGATTATCAAATCTAACATTATTCTCTTAGAAATAGGAGAA
>JBILXY010000004.1:0-81780 GCA_044378055.1 Bdellovibrionales bacterium
CACCTTTAAAACTACTACTAAATAATCACAGAGGTGTAACAAAAGAAAGGAGAAGTAAATTAATTCACACGTACTTTAATCATAGGAATATTACATAATCCATCACCCCAATTCTTTCTTTAAGTCAAAATTTTTGATGGAGCATGATTTCTTGATAAATAGTTTTTTACGAATTCAGATACAGAATATATAACTTCTCCAGAATTAGATTTTGAGCTAAGTCTTGTCACAAAGGATGATGAACAAAGGTTATTTATACCCTTTTGTACTTCATAAGGATCTATCCCAGATAAATAGCATAATTCGTTGTGGGTTATAGGTTGTTGATAGCCCAATATTGTTAATAAAACTCCTTTAGCTTCTTCTTGTAGCTTATTATAAATATTTGATAGACAAAACTCCTCTAGCTCTGACTTATCATTTAAAATTTGATCAGGAGTAAAACCCTCTTCGACAGCGTCAACAAACCATTTTATAGATAGAGGATTGTAATCTAGTTTTTTTACATATTCATCTTCTTTGTTTGAACTTAGCAAAAGTTTACTATTTCTAATATAAACAACTGCTTTTAATAATTTAATTGCATCTGAAGATTTCAATCCTTGTATTTCATATCTTTTTTCTAATTCTCCTAGCCCCACCCTTGAGGTAATCAAAATTTTACAGTTCTTTATTTGGCCTATAATTTCCCTAATTCTATCATTTTCAAAGGTCTCTAGATTGTCGATAATTAATAAAATTCTAGTTTTTTCTAGCTCTTTATTAATCTCTTCGATTGTGCTCTCAACAGATTCATGAGCTGTGGATATTTCATTCGCAATATTTTTTATTAGACTATAAACATCTTTTATTGAGTCTTTAATTTCTACTAAATTATGTCTTGTCAGTCTATATTCTTTAGCAGAAAACCAAATAACAGCATCAAACTTACTTCCGCTATCTTTAATTATATCATAAGCAATTTTTAAAGCGAGAGCAGTCTTTCCAACTCCACCAATGCCCACTATACTTATTATCGATATATGGCTATCAATTAATTGCTTTATTTTTTCGAGGTCACTTTCTCTACCAATAAAGCCAGTTTCATCAAATTCAACGGGTGGTAAGTTGTGGTAAACAGAAGAATCACTTTCAAAAGACCTTAATTCTTGGGTTTTAAGAAGATATTCATTACTCTCAATATTGTTTTTAAAGCCTATAGTATAGTACCATATGTCTTCATTTGTTAGTTTAGAAATAAAATCTTTTACAAGCTCCCTTGATTCGAAAGTGTATGGTCTAGCATGAGCTAAATCATTTCTTATAGGCACAAGACTCCTCAGATCATACTCTCTGTTTTTAATATCATTCAAAACATTTCGAGGTATAAGTATTTTATTCTTAAAAATAATTTCCCAAGATTCTTGAAAATCAATATAGTCAACAACATCTTCAATACTATCTTCTGGATTTGCTTTAATGTTTGATTGCTTAAAACGTTCTAAAATCTTGTCTTTATTTGGTAAAAAACTAAAAACATCATCTTCAGTATATTGAAAAGATGGAACAATAAATTTTTTAATAATATGTTTTAAATCCATCTCTATATTATAGAAATAATTTACCATTACCAGCCTGTTATCAGAATTAGTATGTAAAGTCATATTATTTTATAGAACTTTTACTTAAACATAATTTATCCGTCAATAAATTTAACATTTCTTTACTCAAATCAAAATGCTTTTCATATTATTTTGTATATAAATTGCATAGCAAGCAAAACATCTTTTTTTAGCAATTGTAGTAACTCTTCTTTTGATCAAACTTGATAATTAGGGAAAAACTACGCAATTTTAGAACTTTTTCTTGACAAAGTAACTTGTCCCACAGCTTGAAGGATTATTTGTGCTACAGCTTGTGGCACTTTTTAGCTTCAATTTAATTTTTTTGGTAAATGGAATATCAAACTCGCTAATTTACCAGTACTTTTACTCAATATTCTTAAGGCTTTCCAAACTACCAACCACCTCTTCAACCCCATAACTTTGCAAAGCTCTGCCTCCAAGATTCTTAAACACTTTACAGACACTAGCCGAGTCATCAATTACTACACATTTTGAAATTTCCACACCTAGTTCTTTAGCTTTGTCCAAAAAATATTGGCCGTTACTTGTAGTTTTAAAAATTCCTAAATTGTACGAATTATCTATTTCATCAAAACTTTCTTGTAGAATTGGATTACTTGGCAAAGTAAATCTATCAAAACTATCCGTGTTTCCAGTTGCTAGAATACAATAGTAATCTTTTCTTAATTCCTGAATTTTTTCTAAAACAGATGATGATATATCAATATTCCTGCAACCTCTTTCAAAAATTTCAAATAGCTGTAAATATGGAACACCAACGGCATCATTCAAAATTTCATGAATTTCTTCACTGGTATATTTTCCAAGCATCCAATCTTTTATTATTTCTGGCTTTTCTTTAAACAAAAAATTCTCAATTGGTTGATGATATGAATGAAGTGGATGACTTTCAGCTTCTAATTCTTTCCAAAAATTATTGTAAGAAATTACACCGTTGAAGTCTATGAATAAAATAGGTTTTATAATTTTCGCCATAATTAAATGAAAGAGCTTCTAATCCAACACAATCTCAAAAATATCTTCCTCTTTAAAACTTACTGGGTCTGGCGTTAAAAGGTGTGGAATATAGGCGTAAAGTAAAGGGTTTTTGCCCAAATTATGAGCTTCTAAATAGTACTTTTTGGCTTTTTCTGGAATACTTTCTAAATTATTTAAACTGAAAAATTCTTCAACACTTAAGCAATCATCGGCTGGCAAAACATTAATCAAATTATTAGTGTGTTTCCAAACTATTTTTCTTTCACTAAAATTTTCTAGTGGTATTTTGGCTATCCTAAATTTCTTTTTAATTGGAATATTTAAATCTATAAAAGTTTGAAAAACCAAGGATGGATTATGTAAGGAAAAGAAGCAAACATCTCCCCAGTTTATAAGCTTATCGCCCCAGTTAAAATTGGTGTGAATTTCAGGTGAATAAACAATACTTTCAGTTGTCTTTTCTCTTCCAATATATTTCTGACTTGCAATCGCAGCAATTTCAGGATAAACATTACGGAGAGTATTTAGAGGAAAAATTGTATTGCCAACAAAATTATCTTTTAATATATGGTAAGCAAAATGCATAAACTGTTTTAAGTTTAAATTGTAAACCAAGTTTATAGCAAATAATAAATTATGCCAAAACCAAAAGACCCAAAAAAGTGGACTCACATGTTTACAGATGATATTAAATTTTCTCAAAAAGCTTTAATTTTACACCCTAAAAATCAAAAATTTCTTGTTCTTCAAAGATCTTTAAATTCTAAAACTCACCCTGGTTTTTGGGATTTTCCAGGTGGAAATGTATTGTATGGTCAGTCGGCTAAAAATTCTATTTTAGAAGAAATTAAGGAAGAAGCAGGAATAACGCTTCAAAATGAATTAATACCTATTATGGTAGATGGTGAAATGAAAGAGGATAGAGATTTATACAGAATATTTGTTGGATACTTTGGCCAGGCAGATTCTGAAAATATCAACTTATGCATGGAGCATATTGATTATAAATGGATAACAAAAAATGAATTTATAGAACTTGAAACTGTGGATATTCTTAAAGAAATGGTTGAAAAATCTGGAATAATATGAATCAAAACTTTAAATTTTATAATTATGCTCGGACCAAAAATTATTATAGATACCAATATTTCTTTGCGTGAATTTCATAAAGATGATACTGTGCTTTGGCTTAAGTGGAACAACGATAAAGACTTGCAAAAATACATGCCTGAACCTTTTGAAGTTAGAACAATTCAAGATGAGAATGAGTTTTTAGAAGAAGCAACCAATGAAGATGATGGTATTTACTGGACTATTGAAGACAGTTTTACTTCAAGACCAATAGGAATAGTTTCTGTTACTGAAATAAGCCAGCATCACGGACTTGGTGAGTTGGGTATTATTATTGGCGAAAAAGAATATCACGGAAAAGGTATTGCAAGTAAGGTAATTGAAGGTGTTTTAGACTATTGTAAAAATAAGGGATTACGAAGAATTACTGCAGAGTATGAAGAAGGGAATATTGGCTTGCAAAAAGCCTTAGAAAAAAATAGTTTTATTTTAGAAGCTAAATGTATTGATTCCAGAATTAAGAAAGGTTTACCAATTAATACTTTTAGATATTATAAATTATTTTAACTATGCACTTCTTCACCCAACTAACCAAACTAAAACCACAAGACAAAGTAGCTATAATTTCTCCTTCTTTTGCTGCTCCAGCTGTTTGGCCAGAAGTTTTTCAACTAGGCCTTTCTAGGCTTAAAGAATATGGTTTACAGCCTGTTCTTTATCCAACAACTGCCAAGTTAAATTCAACTGGCGAGGAAAGAATGGTGGATATTGTTTCAGCATTTTCCGATAAAGAAATTAAAGCAGTATTTGCAACGCTGGGCGGCGATGACCAAATTACATATATACATAAACTTCCAGCAGATATAATTAAAAACAACCCTAAACCATTTTTTGGTTTTAGTGATAATTCCCATTTAGCTAACTTTTTATGGTTACAAGGCATTCCTTCTTTTTATGGTGGCTGTGTATTTACCCAATTTGCCATGCCAGTTAAAATTGATGATTTCACCAAAAAGTTTTTAGAAATTGCCATGTTTAACACTGGAACTTTCGAATTAGAAGCTAGCCCAAAACACTGTCAATATTCAGATACTAATTGGTCTGATCTTAAAACCATGGAACATGAAAGACATTTTGTTAGAAATGGAGGTTGGTTTTGGGATGGTGAAACAAATGCTACAGGTTACACTTGGGGAGGTTGTTTAGAATCTATAGATGAAATGCTAAGAAGTGGGGTGGAAATTCCAACCTCAGAACAATTCAAAAATATTGTTTTGGTTATAGAAACTTGTGAAGAGTTAAACCCTAGTTATTATGTTCATAGGGTAATTAGAGCTTTGGGCGCTCGTGGTATTCTGCAAAATATAAAAGCTGTTTTAGTTGGAAGGCCAGATACTGGAATTATGGATGCAGGTAAATCTGATGAATGGAGAGAAGACTATAGAACCCAGCAAAGACAAACTATTTTAGAAACAGTTCGCCAATATAACTACATCTGCCCAGTTATTCAAAACATGGATTTTGGCCATACTTATCCACAAATACCTTTGCCATTAGGTAGTTTAGCTGAAATAAATTGCCAAGAAAAAAGTATGAAAATTGGATTTTAGTTAAAATTATGCTAAATCAATAAAATATATGCCAAATCTAGAATCCCAAAAATACAGGGCTAGTATTGCTGGAATATTCATTAAAGATAACAATGAAATCCTTTTAGTACAAAACAATTCATTTGGTGTGGATGAGTGGGATTTTCCTAAAGGAGGTATGAATCTGGGCGAAGATGAAGAAGATACTTTGAAAAGAGAGATACAAGAAGAGCTTGGTGACAAAATAAAATATTCAATAATTAGAGCAAGTTCATGCAATATAATCTACACCTGGTCTAAAGAAAAGCAAGCAAGGGAGGGTATGCGTGGTCAGGCTAGAATTAGTTATTGGTTAAAATATATTGAAGGAGAAATTGAAATTGACACAAGTGAGATCAGAAAATTTAAATGGGTACCAGTAACAGAATTGGAAGAGGTTCTAAAAAAGTCTAATTGGCCATTAGAAATAGTTGAAATGCTGCTGTTTGATTTAAAAAATGTAATAACTCATCCCAACTAAGCTGAGTTTGGCTTAACAATTCAAGACTTAGAAGAAATTGAAATAGCTAAAAAAGAAATTCAGCTAGGTTACTCTACCAAAGTAAAATCTGGGAAAGACCTTTTGGACTCTCTGAAAATCACACCGTAGGGGAATGCCTTCGGCTTCCCAGGAGATACTCAAAAAAATTATATCAACACGGAATTTTAATTAAGCTCAAAATAACCTATTTGGGCAGGCAAGCCATACCCCTACAGACGAAACTTAGATTAGTTTGTTAAGTTAAACAAACCTAAAGAACCCTATCAACCAAAATCTCAGCATCCAGCCTCATCAATTCATCCCAACTAAGCTTATTCTGTTTTCTATACTCTTCAATTAAATAATAACCAATTGTATAACCAGCCCATAACGGATACGGATCTTTTTCAAAATTTGTAAATACATTATTATAATCTTCTTGGTTTTCAGAGTTTAAAATTGGTTTAATTTTTTCTAACCACACCTTGCTTTCTTTTTTATCAAAAACTTCAGTCCATTTAGCCCTTTTCCCTCCAACAAGTTCCAGCCTAAAGTGTTCTGCCAACCCTTCTGCAACCAAGCCTTCATTAACTGTTTTCCACTGATGATATTGATAAAAAACTGAGTGATTGTATTCGTGAATCAAGGTTTCTATTAAGTGAACCTGAAAATTACACTCTGGGTGAATATACAAATGAATTGCATTTTTTGCTGCACAAAATCCCATTATTCCATCCATTTTTTCTATTGAAAAAGGGTTCAAAGTAGGAATTAAATAAACATGAACCGTGTTCTTATTTTCTAAAATCTTCATAGCTTTATTTAAATTTTGCTCAACGATTTTTTGAACATTTTCAGATTCATTTTCGCTAAATATTGCCTCACCTTTTTTAGATTTAACAAAGGCTTTTATTTTTTGAACTAAATACTTTTTTAAACTAAATCCACCTAGCTTAGGTTCAGAATTAGAAATATTTTCGAGCAAGGATTTTTTAAACTCTGAATTACTTGGAGCTTTAAAGTTTAGGTAATTGTGGATTATGAATTTTGAGGACATATTTGCATAAAGTTATTGTAACTCTTTTTATAAAAAAGTTTACAGTCAAAGTAATTTAATAATTATCAAACATGAACGATGAATGTTTAAATCTGGTGAACAACAAATTAGCTTGAAAGCTTGTGGATATATAATCGGCGAGAGTGTAAGTTTGACAATAGGCAAATTTAAAGTGTCTGTAAGTTTAGATTGTAAAGAAAAAGGAGAAATTTAATGCAGATAGATAATCTTGATAGTTTAGAGGAAATTATTACAATTGAAGTAACATCATCAATAATAATTTACACTGACGACGAGCGAGATTTAGTTATAATATCTTCTAGCAGTTCTAATAAAGCTTACTGTGGATATTTTAAGTTAAGCTTAGAAAAGCTGCTTTTTAATGCTGGTTTTGAGGTATATTCTGAAAATGAGAACAGCACAACGATAGCAAACACCCACGAGGCAACTGTAAGGAAATTCTTAAGGTCTACATCTATTATGTAAAATCCAGACTAGGCAGCTTAAAAACTGCCTCTTTATTTTTGGTCGAAAATTCTTAGGATTGTATTTTTAATCCTAGCTCTTTCAATTGTTCCAAAGAAACTTCGCTTGGCGATTCCATCATTGGATCCTTTCCTTCTCCAGTTTTGGCAAAGGCTATTGTTTCCCTAATGTTTGGTTCGTTTTGTAAAATCATCATTAATCTATCAAAACCAAAAGCTAAGCCGCCATGTGGAGGTGTTCCGCTGTCTAAAGCCTTAAGCATGTGAGAAAAGTTTTTGTTAATTCTTTCCTCGCTGTAACCCATAATTTCAAACACTTTTTTAAGATATTCAGACTTATGATTTCTAATTCCTCCCCCTCCAATTTCGTATCCGTTTAAAGCAATATCATATTGGGCAGCTACAATTTCGCCAATATTAGTTTTGTTTTTCAAATCTTCTAAATATTCTGGTTTAGGTGAAGAAAATGGGTTGTGGGAAAAAGTCCAACCGCTTTCTGGATTGTTTTCATCGGTTTTTTCAAAGAAAGGAAAATCTATTACCCAGCAAAAAGCCAATAAATTAGGGTCATTTTTATCTTCTCTGATATCTGGCTTATCATTTCCATATTTTTCCATAGCTTCTTTATAGCTTAATCTTGGGAATGGAATCTGCTGAATTTTCTTTTCTGGGTAAATTGTTTGAACCAGCTCGATAAGCATTTTCTCGTTTACGGCCATTACATCTTCTTGGTTAACAAAGCTTAATTCTAAATCAATTTGAGTAAATTCTGGCTGTCTGTCTCCTCTGGTGTCTTCGTCTCTAAAACACCTTGCTACTTGGAAATATTTTTCGAAACCAGCCGACATTAAAAGCTGTTTATATTGCTGAGGAGATTGTGGAAGAGCATAAAACTTTCCTTGATCAAGTCTGGAAGGAACAATGTAATCACGGGAACCTTCTGGTGTAGATTTGGTTAAATTAGGTGTTTCAATTTCAAAAAAGCCTTCCTTGGAATAGAAATTTCTAACAAACTGCAAAACTTGGTGTCTGTTCTTCATATTGTTTTGCATTCTCTCCCTTCGTAAATCTAGATATCTATTTTTCAATCTAATTTCTTCATTAATTTCTCTTCCATCCGAAGAAACATCAAAAGGAGGAGTTTCAGCTTGGTTAAGAACAATAATTTCCAAAACTTCAATTTCAATATTTCCATTTTGTTTATCTGGCTGTATATTTCTTTCTGGTCTTGGGTTTACCTTACCCTTAACTTCTACAACCCATTCTGGCCTTACCGTTGAAGCAATTTCTAAAGCTGAAGTATTATTTGGCAGAACAACACCTTGAACTTTTCCTGTTACATCTCTGAAATCTAAAAAGATTAATTTACCTTGGTCACGGCGAACATCTATCCAGCCTTTGATAGTTACTTCTTGGTTTATATTATCTGAAAGTTTGTTGATGTAAGTTCTTATCATAACGAAAATTTATTAAAAAGATTATTTTATGTATTATTTTGCTAGTCAAGCAGTTACCACACCAAAATAAATGATTTGGTAATTATCCATTTATAACATATCAACTAAAAAACTTTGTTTTTTGTATTGTAACAGGCTTAGATCCTGAAATAAATTCAGGACGACAGTTTACTAAATGTTGACATTTTAGCTGATTTTTGTATAAATCATTTTTATGAACTCCTCTTCTAATACCAACGCTTTTTATTTATTATCTTGGATCGGCTTTTGCATCGCTCTTCTTGGAACTTTAATTGGTGTACTTCGCCTTGAAGCCGACATCCAAACTAAAGGTTTCTTTGCTATGTCTTACCTATTTTCAGTTTTCGCAACTTTCACCTTAGGTAAAGTAATTCGTGATAGAGCTGAAGAAAAAAGAATGAAATAATATGGATAAAGATAGCTGGATTATTTTATCGGCTTTTGTGGTAATTGTGTTAGGTTTACTAATTTACTTGTCCACCACCGGAACAATAAATATAGACTGGAATTCTATCTTAAATATTAAAGAATATAACTAAAAATAAACCACTAATTCCCCTTTTGGGGGTTATTTTTTTCCCAATTTCCTAAGATGTTGGTAATGATTTTGCAATGCTACGATGAGGTTTGGAAATTCCTTGTATTCTAAACCATTTTCTAGTGCTACTTCCCTGATTATAGAATTTATTTGTGGAAAATGAACCATACTAATGTGGGGATAAACTTGGTGAACAATATGGTAATCCATTCCGGCATACATTAAGCTTAATAATTTATTACCATTCGCATAATTGGAAGTCACTTTAATCATATGTTCCGTCCATTCTTCAGGAATTTTGTTTTCAGAATTAGCCGAGATAAATTCACTGCCAATAAACAAATGGGAAGGTTGAATAATTAGGGAAATATATAACCCAGCCACAACCATCAAGGCAATGTAACCCAGGATAGCCGACTGGAATCCCAAGAATAAAATTGGAATTATTATTAAGAAAATAACATGGCTAATTTTCCCAAGCCAATAGCCAATTTTGGCCTTCAGCGGATGACCTGAAAAGTATTTATTAAATGTATGAAAACTAAAAACAGTATAAAATGCGGCCGTGCAATACACAATCCAAGCGTAAATATGTTGAAATTTATGCCATGGCTTTTTTTCCTGTTTGGGAGAAAGGCGTAAAAATGGTTCTAAACCAATATCTGGGTCTTGGTGGTCTATGTTGGTGAAAGTGTGATGGAAAGCGTGGGCTTGACCGTATTTATCCGAACTTTTCCCTATAAAATCGCTAAAAAATAGCATTAGTTTATTCTGCCAAGCTTTGTTACCAAAAGCCCTATGTGTTGCCTCGTGGGTTATTGCCCCTAAAACCCCAATTAAAAACCCCGTTAAGATACTAAAAATTAAATTTAACCAAACATTATTTCCCAAAAAAAGCCAGCTAAAATAGCTTATTAAAAGTGAAATAAAAACTAGAATACTAAACCAGTGAAGTTTTGAATTTCCAGTTTTTTCCAAATTATTTGCAACAAAATAAGCCTCTACTTTTTCATCAATAGCCTTATATAAATTGCCGTGGAAAACTTGGTAAGAAATTTGCATTCACAGTATTATAACAAGCAAATTAAAGTTGGTCTAAAATTAGTCTGGGCATATAAAAATGGACACAACAAAGGAGGGTTAACCCCTCCCTATTTTAGTACTTTAAAAAATTAGTTATCCATCATTTTTCCCATTCTGCCTTTATGCTCTCCTCCCATTCTTGGCCCGCCAATTTGCACAGACTTTCCTGCTTTAACTTGCTCTACTGCTTTATTGTAAAGATTGTCTAACATTGTATCTGTTATCTCTTTTGGTGCTTTATTTTCGTCCATTTTTGGAGCTTTGCTTGAATCAAAGTTTGGGTCAGATTCCCTTAGTTTTTTTTGTTCATCGCGAAGTGTTTTTACGCTTTCAAAGTATTCCTTAGCTGTGGTTTTAAAACCATCTTTATTGTTAATATCAGCTTTTAGAATTTCGGTTAATTTGGTTTCGTATTCAGTATTTTTGGCCTGAATTAATTCCATATTAGCACCCCTTTGCTTCATGTTTTGCAAATCTGTTTCGGTTAAGCTGTTAATTTTGCTTAGTCTTTCTTCAGACTTAGTTTTAACTTCACTGGTTAAGGCAGTTTTTAAGGCCTCAAGATTTCCAGATTGCAACGCTGTTTTCACAGATTCATTTTGCATTAATGGTGCAGCTTGGGTTGTAACAGTTACAAGTCCTGCTGTTCCGGCTACGGCTAGTAAACCGATAGCTAAATATTGTTGTGGTTTGGTTGAAAGAAATTTCATATTAATGTACTTATTGTACTATTAAATTATAACACTTTATTCTGACCAAAATATGACTATGCTGTTTTCTTTGATTAAATAGAGTAAAGCCAGGCACTTCTATAAGACTAATCGACGAGTTTAACCAAATATTTCTGTTTTAATTTTGCAATTTTTGGGTTAATAACCAACTGGCAATAGCCTTGATCTGGGTTATTTTTAAAATAGTTTTGATGATAATCTTCAGCAGGATAAAATATATCTAATTTTTCTACCTGGGTTACAATTCTATCATACCAATCTTTCTGGCTTTCTTCCATAACTTTTTCAATTACAGGAAGCTGGTTTTCGTCTTCATAATAAACTACAGAGCGGTACTGAGTTCCAACATCGGCGCCTTGCTTGTTTAATGTTGTAGGGTCATGCAGGTGGAAAAATATATCTAAAATTTCTTCAAGCTTAATAATGCTGGGGTTATAAGTAATTTGAACAACTTCAGCATGGCCTGTTTCACCAGAACAAACTTGCTGATAAGTTGGGTTTGAAACGCTTCCACCAGCATAACCAGACACAACTTTTTCCACACCCTTAACCAACTGGAAAACCCCTTCCACACACCAAAAACATCCCCCGCCCAAGATTATAGTTTCAAAATTCATAATAAGTATGAAAAATTCCATTCAAACAAAATGTCAATACCGGTAAAATTGGAGCAAGCGTGCCATCCTAAATTTGCTACACTGTCATCCTGAATTTATTTCAGGATCCAAAGATTTTGAGTAATATACCTGCTTATAAACTAAAAAATTTCCCTCTTGAAGCACTGGTACAGTTCGGGTTTCCCGAACGACATGAGT
Organism: Bdellovibrionales bacterium; assembly: GCA_044378055.1. GTDB lineage: Bacteria > Patescibacteriota > JACMRA01 > JACMRA01 > JACMRA01 > JBILXY01. The sequence goes on from JBILXY010000004.1 coordinate 11,971, forward strand.
GTCCGAAGGGGTGGCAACTTTCAAGGGTTCCCTAAAATTTTAATTTTTGGGATGAAGTTGACGGGGTGTTTTCCATGCTAAACCACCCTAAAATCTTAGAACCTACAATCCTAAACCAGGAGACTAGGAGTCTCCCCTACTGCCAAACCACCATAAAAAACAACTTTCAGAAAATTTACCCAAAAAAAATGTCCCTTTGTTTTAAAACTCAGGGAACGGGAAACAACCGGGAACAAGCAAACACGAGAAAAAATGAAAAACTAAGCTGCAAGAGGATAATCTTGGAGAATACTTAGCGCACGTTGCATCTCTGCCTCGGAAACACCTGTAAAATGTGGCTGTGGCTGAAGATCCCAAACAGCAACAATTTCATCATCGGTAAGATTCCGACCAAGTTGTGACATAATTGATTGCACTTGAGCTTGAACAGTTAGACTTGGATCAATCATGCTAGCAGTAATCATAGAGTTTTTCTCCTATAGAATTAATGACTCTTAAATATATAAATTCTATGTTTTTAAGCTTTTGTCAAGAACTAATTAAAATTTTACTCTTCCCAAAACCAAAATTATGTGCATTAATTAAATGCTATCTAAATTAGGAGCAAAACTTATGGGATCAGATGAATTGATTCCAATTGATTTCTGGTCTTTGGATCGTGAAGATAGAAAGTTGGTCACTGGTATGATTAATCGTATTCAGAGAGATAACCCTTCAAATCATGTGACAGAGCCGCATCATGAAACAAATTTCGCCACCTTTTCTTCACCGCAAGAAATGGCCATGCTTACAAGGGCATACCTGGTGCAGGTCAGTCAAGGACAAGGGCGATATGGAGATGAATTTCACAGTTGGTCAAGGCTGAAAGATTGCTTTTTCAGTGAACTACTTCGTACAACTTTTGGTCATAACTTCCTTCCACATGGAGGATGTAGCCCAGAAATTGCGAAACTGAGAATCGAGAGTTTGGGAATTATTTCCGAAACCTACTTATTCTTCACTGTTCGTGGGTTTTTCTACGAATTCAATCACTTGCTACCTAAAAACTAGCCAATTGAATTTAGGATAAACCAAAAAATTTATAAACGCCAAATGCAACCATGCTAGGCGTTTTTTTAATGCCCAATTTTCCCTACTCCTTCCCTTCTTTCCAGTTATTCCCAATTCCGGCTTCAACTAAAACTGGCACTTTTAAGGGTTGTTTTAATTGCATGGTTTCAACCACCATTTTAGAAACTTTTTCAGCAATTTCTGTGCTGCATTCAACCACTAATTCATCGTGAACTTGTAAAACTATTTGGGCTTTTAAATTTTCCTTTTGAAACTTTTCATCTAGAAGAATCATAGCTTTTTTGATTAAATCGGCGTTGCTGCCTTGCAGAACTGCGTTAAAAGCTGCTCTTTCATCAAGTTTTCTTAACATTACCATACTTGAATTTAGGTTTGCAAAATACCTTCTTCTACCAAACAAAGTTTCCACATAACCTGTTTCTTTAGCTTTAGCAATAGTTTCTTCGATAAACGGTTTAACTTTAGAAAATTTGGCGAAATATTTGTTAATAAAAGCTGCTGCTTCCTTCTGGGAAATTCCAAGTTGCACGGCTGTAGCAAAGCTTCCCTGCTGATAAACCAAGGCAAAATTCAAAGTTTTTCCCAATCTTCTTTGCTGTTTGGTAACCTGTTCTAAAGGAACATCAAAAATTTCCGAAGCTGTTCTTTGGTGAATATCTTGGTTTAAAGCAAAAGCTTCTGTTAAAACCTCATCCCCACAAAAATGGGCCAGTAAACGCAGTTCTATTTGGGAATAATCAGCGCAGATTAAAGAATTTCCATTTTCAGCAGCAAAACAAGAACGAATTAAAGGACCATATTCTGGGTTACGAATTGGTATATTTTGAAGGTTTGGGTTATTACTAGAAATTCTACCAGTAGCCGATCCTAATTGGTTATATTGGGTATGAATTCTACTTTTTTCATCTAAAACTTGAAGGAAAGTTTGGGTGTAAGTTGAACTTAATTTTGCCACAGTTCTGTAATCTAAAATGGGCTGAATTAAATTATTTTCATCGGTTAAAAGAAGTTCTTCCAGCACCGCCCTATCTGTGGAAATTTTACCAGTTTTGGTTTCCTTCAACAAATAACCCGCCTTCTTCAAAGCCTCCCCCAACTGAGCCGGACTATTCAAATTAATGGATTCGACTTTTTTTGTTTCGCCAAATATTTCCCCAAACTTACCCAAAATTTCTTCCTGCAACTGGTTTACTTTTAAAGTAAGCTTTTCAGCTGTATCTTCCAAAGAGGCTTTGTTAATATACACCCCATAATTTTCAATTTTAGCCAAAACAAAAGCCAAAGGAGATTCAATTTCCTGCCACAATTCATAAATTTGAGGCGGTAAATTTTCCTTCAAATACAAGTAAGCATTAATTAAATAACCACTTTTTAAATCATCACCAGAAGGAATTTCCAGAGCATCAACAACACCAGTAGTACCCCTGGTAAGGGGTGAAACCAAAGGTTTCGGGGTAGTATGGGTAACCCCCAATTCCAAACCAACCCCAATATCAAAACAATTTTTAGGAAAATTAGAAAACAAACCAACTTGATGTGCAAAATCTTTGGCGTTCAGAAAAATCAATTTCGAGTTTTGTTCCGAAATCCAATTTTTAAAATTAGTAATGTCGGTGTCCGAGTTTAACGGAAGACTAAGTTTTTCAGATTGAATTTCAACGTCAGATAATTCTTCGCGCCATTCCAAATAAACAGTTTTAACCCCAAAATCTTCAGCAACGTACACCGCAATTATTGTATTATTTGAGGAAGGAATTTGTGGAAACATATTGCGTTGTTTTAGTAAAAACTATTAACCGAGATTAAATTGTAATATCTACCAAAAACCCCAATTCCACAAAATATGTCAATTACAAGGATTCACATTCCTCAAAATGTAATAATTACAAGGAGTAGCGGCGATCGCGGATCGCCATTGTCAAAACGAAGCCAAACTACCCCGAAACCTAACGGTTTCACCCCTAGATAGGGGTACTTCTACTCTGCCATTAAACCACTCTCCCTTGTAAAGTGAGGCGGAGGGCGTAGCGGCGATCGCGGATCGCCAACCAAACCACCCATCTTGACTATTTTCAAAAAAAGGCAAAAAATAAGAAAAATTAATTTTTTCAGAAAAAAGAAAATATTCATAACTTTACTAAAATTCATAATATATGCCTAAAATCAAAAGACCAAAGCCAGATAAAGACAATATTCCAGAAATTCAAAGTTTCAGACTTATTGTAAACCCAAAAAATGGCACGGTGGTTATTCCAAAATTAGCAAGGCAACGCCTAGGAATTTCTGCAGATAAGCCAAACATTACTATAAACATTTACAAAGATAACCGAACCGAAATTACCGTTCCCAAATATTCCTTAAAAGATGTTTTATACAACCTACCCCCATTAATTCCACCTAGGTTTGTAACCGACGAAGAAATGAAGGAAGCCACTGAAGATGCCGCTATTAATAGATATTTAAAAGGAACTATTGATTTATGATTTTTATTGATACCAATATATTCATTCGTTTTTTAATGAATGACCACAAAGAAATGTATGAAAAAGCAAGAAAAATATTTGAAAGCATATCAGATTCAAACGAAACTTATATTGTAGAAGATAGTGTTGTAGCTGAAATTTTGCATGTAACAACCTCTAAAAAATTATACAATCAACCCAGGTTAACCATCGTGGCAAGACTAAACAGCATATTAGAAAACAAAAATATTTATCATCATTACAAACCAGCATTGCTTTTAAGCTTAGAAAAATACGCCACAACAAATTTAGATTTTGTAGACTGCCTAGCCCTAGCCTATAAAGAACAAAAAATTTCAAGCAAAATAATAAGCTTCGACACTAGTTTAAAATAAATTACGCTTGCCTTGTAGCGGCGAAGTTTACAGAGCCAGTAGCGGCGATCGCGGATCGCCATTGTCAAAACGAAGCCAAACTACCCCGAAACCTAACGGTTTCACCCCTAGATAGGGGTACTTCTACTCTGCCATTAAACCATTCTCCCTTGTAAAGGGAGGCGGAGGGCGTAGCGGCGATCGCGGATCGCCACCGAGGGGTAAAGTGGGTGGAGCCACCCAAAGCCTCATAAAACCACCCCCACCCACCTCAAATTTTTTTTGACCAAATCATTTTTCCATGCTTACAGTTAAAGTGGTAATTGTTTTCGTAACAACTAAACAAAATCACCAAAATTAACATTTTGAATTAATAAGGAGGAGGAGAGGAAGTGACTGCACAAACACCAAGTCAAGCAACAGCAAAAAAAATATCCCTAATGGATATTGAACGAAGCCAACTGGGTTTAGGAGTGATGGGATTATTCCTTTTCATGTATATAGTTTTTCCGGAATCAAAGCTGTTTATTGAACAGATTCTTAGGATTATAGTCTTTATTTCTGCCATGTTTGGAAAGGCACTATTTCTAAATTTGCCATTCATCCATGATAGAAATAGCGGGATTTACATTCTGGGAGGTCTGTTATGCATTCTGGCGGTTTTGGAAATATGGGAAATGTTTTGTCAGCTGAAAAGACACTTAGAATCTCCAGGACACCATGACCATATTGAAAGAGAAATATTAAAGTTCGGAGGAATTAAACTCCTGACTGAAGCCATTGGCTCATCCAATAAAAGCTATAAAATAATTAGCCTCATTTGGAAAATATATTCTTTAGAATACATGCTACCAAAAGTACTTTGGTGGGTTCTTATTCAAACACTTGTTATCTTAGCATTGACGATAACTTCTGCAAACTTCATAGACCAAGTTTACCCAACTGGACTAGGAAACATGGCAGCTTTTTTTATCTTAATGAATGCCATTAAATTTGGCGTTGGTGACGATGGTAAATGTGAACCTATTTTAAATGCTAGTGGAAACATGATAGGCCAACAGTGTAGCAGCCATTTATATGGTTTGCCCAATGTACCTGGCTATGGCTCAGTTGTTTCTAGCGATTCTATGGTTACCATACTATTTCTAGTACTAATATCTACGATAGTATGTTTTTGGCTAGAAGGTAGTTTGTTAGATGATGGTCCCTCATATGCATTAACTCATATTGAGAACTACAAAACGGAGAAAAAAGCTAAGTCATTTTTGGATTATGCGAAAAGCATATTAGGAGGTTTTTCAGGTGCGTACAACTGTATTACAACAGTTGAAAGTTTCGTACCGAAAGATGCTAGTATAGGTTTGAAGTTTGGAATTCTTTTTATTACATTAGGATTTTGGGTATTTGCTGCATGGTGCCCAATTTTTTGCCTAGCAAGTTTAGAAGAAAACGCTGGAACAAGAATTGAAAAATTAGCAAAAGACATGAAAAAACTGGTTGAGAAAATTTCAACCCAGCTTTTGTGCACAAACTATCCGAAAGGTAAAATTAACCCTAATACTAAATTTCAACTTTCAGCCGAGGACAAAAGCAAGCTAACTGCAGAAGGAAAGCCAACCGCAGAAGGTTTAAAAGTTTACTGGTGGGTTTCTAAAAATGTCGGTATTCCTAACACTAAAGAGCATAGCTTTGCAGCTTTAGGTCTATATGCCGAGATTAACCGAGACTATGAACTTTGGGAAAAAGATCATAGGTTTGTTGCAAAACAAGCTGAAGATAATGCTGCCAAAGTAAAAGCTTCACAACCAGCACCGCCACCACCTCGCCAGTAGATTAATTCAAAAACCCAAAACACCCCCAGTGATTCGCATGCTACACCTTGTAGCAACCCGAAATCACAGGGGCTTTTTTATTGCCCAATTAACCATTCAGGCCAATTTTCTTTGTTAATTGTTACAGCTTTTGTTTGCAATGTTTTATAATTATCAAAAAATTCTGAATGGCGTTTAACCTCCCTTTTTTCATTCCATTTTATTTCAAAAACTTCAAAAACTCCATCTTTTTCTTCTATTAAATCATATTCCTTTTGGTCTTTAGTTCGCCAGAAATAATAATTCTTGTAATTACCAATGTTATTATTTATTTTCATTCTTTCTACAACACAAAAGTTTTCCCAAAGTCTTCCAACATCTTCCCTGCTGGATAATGATAAATAGTTATCTAATACAGCGTTACGAAGGCCGACATCCCAAAAATATATTTTGAAAGGGTTGCGAATTTCTTTTACTCCGTTTCGATATAAAGGTTTAAGCCTAAAAATAACAAAGGCTTGTTCCAATAAGGCAATATATCTTTCCACAGTACCTTTATCTATTTGTAATTTCTCTGCGATAGAATTAAAACTAAGCTCTTGCCCAATACATAACGCTAAATATCTAACAACATCTTCCAAAGAAGATAGCTTTTTTATTTTTTCAGTAGCTAATAAATCTCGGTATAAATAATCTCTACTTAGATCCCTAAGCTTAATTCTTTTATCATCTTCGGATAGCAAATAAACTTGAGGATACAAACCAAATCTTAATATTTGTTCCAATTGAATATTTAAAGAGTTAGTATTATTTTTACTACTCAGCTCTTCTAAACTAAATGGGTAAAGCTCGAACTTTATATTTCTTCCTGTTAAAGGTTCATTAATTTTATTAGCTAAATCGAAACTGCTGCTACCTGTGGCAATAAACTGGGTATTTGGACAATTTTTATGTAAAATTTTTAAATTCAAACCTATATTTTCCACTCTCTGTGCTTCGTCTAAAATTACTATTTTATGGTTACCCACAAACTTTTTAAGAACATTGCTATCCTGAGAAGACAAGGTTTGTCTGTTGGCTAATTCATCGCAATCCACATATTTATAATTAGGATCATCACTTCTTGCAATTTCTTCAGCAAGAGTAGTTTTCCCAACTTGTCTAGCACCGTAAATAATTAAAACTTCATTTTTAAACAGCCATTTTTTAATTTGGCTTTCAATAGTTCTGGAATACATAAATTGGGTAATATTAGTATTTTAGTGTTTACATACACTATAATAGTGTTATTTTAGTGTTTACATACACTATTGTCAAGAATAACTTGTATAAATCAACAAAAAAAAGCCTGTAAACATAATTTACAGACACAAGGAAATTGTTTTGTTGAAGAAAAGTCATCATTCTGAAAAATAAATGATCTTCGTAAAGCTACCTCCTAAATATTACAAAAAAGTTAAATAAACCTTTAGAGTTGAAAATAAAAATCACCTCCTGGAAATTTACTAAAAGTCTAAACCAGCTTCAACAGAGTCTGGGTTATCAATTTGAGCGTAGGCACCAGAGCTTCCGCTACCCAAGTTTTGAGAGTTGACATTGGTGTCAACATTTTGAGTTCCTTCACCTTCAGGGAAACGAACTTGTGAGCCTTGGTTTTCACCATTTACTTCGGGTTGAACTGGACCAACAACAGGAAAACCATTAACATGTTCAGTCATAAAGCTTTATCCGTTTTTCTACATTCCTTTTTCATAAAATTCAAATCTGAAATTATTGTAAAGCAAAATTCGCCTGCTTGACATTTGTTGGCTTTATACCAAGCTTTTTGTATATGCTTATATCAGCAAAACAACTTGTAAAAAACTATGGAACAAAGAAAAACCCTTTGTTTGCCTTAAATAATGTAGATGTAGAAATTAAGGAAGGTGAGTTTGTGGTAATTCTTGGAAGAAGTGGAAGTGGGAAAAGCACACTTTTAAATTTAATGGCAGGACTAGACAAAGCCGACAGTGGAGAATTGGTTGTAAATGAAGTAAATTTAAGTAAATCTAATGGATTTCAGCTTGCTAAATATAGGTCGAAAATTGGAATTATTTTTCAGTTCTATAATTTACTGCCAAATTTAAATACTTTTGAAAATGTTATGATGGGTTCTTGGGCTGGTGGAAAAAAAGCAGACGAAAGTGAAGCAACCAAATTATTAGAACAATTCGGGCTTTCCCATAGAATGGGGGCTAATGTAAAAAACCTTTCTGGAGGAGAAAAACAACGCGTTTCAATTGCAAGAAGCCTAATGGGAGGGCCAAAAATATTATTCTGCGATGAACCAACCGGGGCTTTAGATTCGCACAACGAAGACCAAGTTAAACAAATTTTAATTGATTTAAACAAAGCCGGAATGACTATTGTAATGGTTACCCACAACCCAGAATTTGCTAGCATTGCTACCCAAACCATAAGAATGGGAGATGGCAAAGTTTTAGAAGTTTTAAATAACAAAAAGTCTGAAAAGCCAAATCTATCCGATGTAAAACCTGCAAATTCAAACTTAATTTCAATGTAATTAAAACTAAAATAATTCATCCAAATATTTACACAAAAAACAAATTTCTTATGACACTTTCATCCTTTTTTCTTATTCTTCGAAGACAATTTCAACAAAAATGGGGCCGCTTTCTACTTGCTTCTGGCGGAATTATCATCGGGGTTTGGGCCATTACCCTTACCACCGGTCTTTCCTTGGGCTTACAAGACACAATTGTAACTGCAATTAACAGTCAGGCTTCAGCTAAACAAGTTAGTTTGTACAAAACTTCAACCAACCAAACCGATTTTTTCCAAATTAACGATGCTCCAAAATTTGTAGCTTTAGGTTCAAATGAAATAAAATTGCTGAAGGAATCTGACCCAAACATTGAAGATATTGTTCCAAATAGTTTGTTAAATTTATATCTACAAACTCCAGTTTCTGGCGGAAGTTGTTTTAATAGAGACAAATTACTGCAAGAACAAATTTCCCCTTCTACTATTCCAGTAAGCAGCATTAACCAAACCGCAACTGTTCCAAATACAATTGATCCAACTCAGATTGCAGATTTACAGAAAAAGTTTGCTGAAGAATGCCCAACTTTAAGCGTAATTAGTGATTCTTATAGTAATTTCTATCTAACAAATAAAACTAATTGGATTGGCAGCACCCAAGCTCCAAAAAGAGGCGAAGTTGCGGTGTGTTTTAAATGTGGAAACCTAGATTTTAACAAGAAATTAGGGGTTGAAAAACCAGAAGATTTAATTGGCAAAGAAATTAGTTTTGAATTTAGTAGAGTTCCAACCAATTACGAAGTTGGAAAAGTTGTAGATGTTGTTAATACCGATAGAGGTAACCCAAAGGTTGGCAAACAGGTTACCGAAACTTTAAAAATTGTCTCGGTTATTGATGATAGAAAAGCCAATACATTCGGTGGTGGAGGAACAAATTTCTTTATGGATTATAGCTATTTTACCCAAGCTATAAAAATTGATAAGCCAAACATCACTGATGATCAAATTGGTTTTATTGAAGCCAGCGTAATTGTTAAAAGTTATGATAAAGTTGATGAAGTAATTGCCAAATTCAAAGAAGCCAAATATCTTCCATTTTCTATCACCCAAACTATAGTTTCAGGAATTAAAACTGCTTTTTCAGTTCTAACTGTTGTACTTGCAGGCTTTGGTTTTATTGCCTTAATTGCCTCGGTTTTTGGAATTGTAAATGTTATGACCATTTCAGTTCTTGAAAGACAAAAAGAAATTGGAATTCTAAAATCATTAGGTGCTAGAGATACAGATATTTTCTCTATTTTCGTTATTGAAAGTGCTTCGCTTGGTATTATTGGCTGGACTATTGGAATTCTTATTTCACTTGGAATGGGTTCAATAATTGGAACAGTATTTACTGCCCTTGTGAACGGAAATGCTGAGTGGAAAACTAATTTAGATGCACTTGGTATCACCAGTTTCGGCCCAAGTTTCCCAGCCTGGCTAGTACTCGGTAGTCTTGGATTAGCATTATTCTTCACAGTTCTTTCTGGTGTTTTCCCATCCTTCAAAGCCTCTAGACAAAACCCAGTAGAAGTTCTAAGAAGCGAGTAATCCCCAACCAACAATCTCTTCTCCCTTGTAAAGGGAGGTGCCCGAAGGGCGGAGGGTTATAGGCAACACGAGGAAACCACCGCGTCAACACAAATCCACAAAACCACACATCTTTACAAACCCCAAAAACAATGCTTTAAATTTAGATGGTATTCAGTTACCAAACAAATTTATTGAAGGACAAGGATGCTAAAATATGATTAAGGGATTGACAGTTCTAGCTCTGATTGGGATAGCATTAGGGTTTGGGAGCGGAGTTTTAAAGTTGCCAACCCAAACAACAGCTAGTGGCAATCAAGCGCCTAAATCTACTACTAAAACTGCAAAGAAACCATTGCTTGTCCTGACTAGCGATGCTGATGTAAATAAATATTTACAAATTTCAGAGGTTAACGAAAACAACGGTGAATTCAGTTTTAAAATTAGTAGTAAAGTGTCAGATAAGTATATAGTTCAAGTAGTAGTACAAACTGCTTACCCCCAATACTTTTTACTGGTTGATGGTAAACCTGTCACAGTAACTCATCGAAATAAATTCCAGCCGCAACCACCAGTTGGAATTATGCCACATATAGTTAATTAACTGCAATTATAAGTCTCCGTTGAGACTTTTCTTTTTAAGAAAATAGAGGAGGTTATTTTGTTTAAAGAGCTGTATTTTAAATTATCACTTTTAATCTTGGTTGGCTTGGGAGGGTTCAGTTTTGCCTATCAGCTAAATTTAATTCCTCCTGAAACAATTGGTTGGCTTAAAACAACTAGAAGTGATTTGAAAACAATTTTCAACACTAGCAAAATAAATAGTTTGGAAATTATTCCAGATTCAGAGTTAAAAGTTAAAAGTCGGTTAATTAGTTGCTATATTCCAAGTGATTCAAACCTTGTTATTGTAAGCTACGAGGAGTTACCAAGTGGCCAAATAATAACAACATTCACAAACGATCATGAGCAGAATGTGTGCTTTAAAATTACATTTGAAAATACTGTATTTTACGCCAAATTATCTGCAAAAAAAAGTGGAAGTGTTGGCTACAAACCAACGCAAGTAGATATGATAACAATAATTGGCCGCTAAGCCAAGTCACCCTATTTCCCACGGGTGATTTTTTTTATCCAAAGCTCCCTTGATTTTATTTTAAAACTATGCTTGTTAATAAGTGTGTACTTAATTTTGGTACATATTGTTTATTGAAGGAGAGTTAATTGTGAATGTAAAATTTCTTGGAGTTTGTGTTTTAATTGGCAGCGGTATAATTTTAATTGCTGTTAGTCGTGGTGGAGGTAAAGTGACTAAACAAGGCCTACCCAACTTGCCAGATAAACCTATAGCTATAACTGAAGCAATGAAAAACTATCCTGACTTCCCATGTCAGCAAGATCCAAATAGAAGTATAATTAAAATCACTATTTCTTCAAGCGATGCTTCAATCGAAAATACAGGAACAAATGTTGCCTGTATTAATGCATATGTTATTGAGAATGGTCGGATTCTACCTGATCATCCAAATATTATTTTCTTTGTTCCAGCAAAAAGTACTAAGAAATTTTCAACATTAATAACTGGAAAACAATTCTTATATAATAGAATTGTATCTATTGGCAGTTTGAAGTCATAAATGTATAGTGCAACTTACTTGCCTACCCCCCATTGTCATATTTGGGGGGGAATTTTTTTCCTAAAATAATTTCATTCAGATTTTTCTTTGCTAATTTTACCCAACCCAAAAATTATAAGCATCATAAAACCATAGTATCCCACCATTTCCCCTACCCCAAATTTATCAAAGTTAATAAAAATATTTATTTTTGCGAAAATTTCCACTATATTCAAAATTATTATTAAAATACCTGAATTTATTATGGTAAATAATTCTCCTAAAATTGGTATTTGCCCAAAAAAGGCCAGGATTGTTGAAAAGGAAATGAAAGGTGAAACCAGAACATTCACAAAAACCGACAAACCAGATATTTTGCCATTAATTTGTACTATCAAAGGAAGTGTCCACAATGTTGCAGCTAGTGAAGTTAAAAAAGCTGAGATTAATTCTTTAATGAAATTTGGGATTTTTTCGGAATTTAAAAACGAAAAGTTGGGTAATAAAATTAAACCAAGCGTAGCAGCAAACGACAGCTGGAATGATAGGGAAAGAAGCATGGCTGGATTCCAAAAAACCAGAATAATTGCAGCCCAAATTAAATTTCTAAGTGTGGAAATTTTTCGCCCAATCATTTCGGAAAATATTTTAATCATACCACTAATTCCTGCTCTTAAAACCGGCGCCTGGATTCCTACAATAAGTATCAAACCAACAATTAAAGTAATTTGCAGGAACCGACGCAGAAGACTATTCATTTGTATTCTTTCTGAAAACTGATTGGCAATATCTACCATTAAAACTACCTGAAACCCCGATACGGCAATTAAATGAGTAAGCCCCAAATGCTTAAAATTTTGTTTGGTATTATCAGTTAAATTCTGACTTCCGCCGATGCTGAAACCCACGGCTAAACCTGCAAGGTCGGTACAATTTACTAGGTTTGCAAACCAATATTTTTTATCATCAGAACAAAACCAATTTGAATAATTTTTAGAATAATTATTTTTAACTTGATTTAAAACAGAGAAGAATTGGCAGTTTAAATTACAATCTGGGTAAATATAGATATTTTGAACATCAATTTCGCCAACAATTCCTAAGGAAATTAAGTATTGATCAAAGCTACCATCCAGAGCGTAATTTTCAATAATACCTTGAACAATAATATTCTGCCCTACCCTTAATGAAATTTTAGATTTGCTGGTAAAAATGTATCTATTATTATTCATCAAAATTATAGGTCTAGCCACAAAACCCATGGTGTTGTAATCTATTACTATGGCTGGTAAGTTTGTGGAGTTGTAAGTTCTTTTTTCTTTATTTTCTGCAGTATAAAAATAAAAATTTAGAATACAAATAAACATCACAAAACTTAGAAAAATTACATCAGATGAAAGCTGATATTTAATCTTTTTGTATGTTTTTTTTATTAATTTACGAATATTTTCGTAGATCATACTTTAAAACCTACCCCTGTATTGTAAACTTTCAGCTAGATGCATAGATTCAATATTTTCACACCCCGCCAGGTCGGCTATGGTTCTAGCTAGTTTCAAAATACGATTATAACTTCTAGCACTAAGATTAAATTTATCAATGGCTTTATTCAATAAATTTATCGATTCTGGGCTTAGCCGGCAAAACTTTTTTATTTCAGCACTCCCCATTTCCGAATTAGCAAAAAGCCCAAATTCCTTCAATCTGTTTTCTTGAATTAATCTTGCTTGGGCAACACGATTAGCCACCACAAGGCTGGATTCACCATCAATTAAACTGGCCAATTCTTCCTTGCTTGGGTTATTAACTTCCACCCTTAAATCTATTCTATCAATTATTGGGCCACTAAATTTAGCCTGATATTTGGCAATATTTTTGGAAGAATGGTTTTGGTTTGCTGAATTATTGTTAGCATTAAAACCGCTTGGAGTTGGGTTTGCAGCGGCTACTAAGGTGAATTGGGCTGGAAAAGTTACACTTCCAAAAGCTCTGGAAATATTTACCTGCCCATCTTCCAAAGGTTGCCGAAGGGATTCCAAGCTTTCTCTGCTAAATTCTGGAAATTCATCTAAAAATAAAACCCCACGATGAGCCAAGGATATTTCGCCAGGCCGAAGTTTGCTGCTGCCACCAATTAAGGATATCTGGGAAGAAGTGTGATGAGGAGAGCGAAAAGGGCGTTGCAAAATTAGTTGGGATTCAGGCAACATCTGGGCTATTGAATAAATTCTTGTAACTTCTAAAACTTCAGCTTCAGTTAATGGAGGTAAAATGCCGGGTAAACATCTGGCTAACATGGTTTTTCCGCTTCCAGGACTTCCAATAAAAAGCACATTATGGCCACCGCTAGCTGATATTTCCAACGCCCTTTTAGCCATTGCCTGACCTTTTACAAAACACATATCTTTTAAACTTGAAATTTGAAGGTTGCTTTGTAATTCCAACAAACTTTTTGGCTTCAGCGCAGGAATAAGCTCAATATTTTTAAGATGCTTAACCAACTGCGAAAGGTGTTCAACAGGATAAATATTAATTTTATTAATCAAGGCCAATTCCTCTTTATTTTCACTTGGGCAATATATATTTTCAATATCATTTTCTCTTGCCCACAATGCGATGTTTAAAATTCCAGGAATGGCTCTAAGCTTACCATCCAAGGCCAATTCACCAAGGAAAATAGATTTCTCTGGAAGCTTTGGAATAACCCCTATAACCTCCAGCAAGCCTGCGGCCATGGAAAGGTCTAAACTTGAACCAGATTTGGCTACATTGGCAGGGGCCAGGTTAAAAGTTATTCTACCTAATGGAAATTCATAGCCGCTTTCTTTTAAAGCAGAACGAAGCCTTTCCTTGCTTTCAGAAACACTTTTATCTGGAAGGCCAACGACTATAATTTGTGGAAGCCCAGAAGATAAATCAATTTCTACTTGAATTGGTTGGGTAATAAGGCCATGTGTTATGGCAGTTAAAGTTTTGGTGATCATATAGTAATTATATACCACCCAACACCTTCATATTAAGTATAATCGACGATTACCGAAAAATACTAAGCTAATTTCAGAGCAACTAAAGAAAGCAGAACAACAGCTAAACCAATTCTATACCAAATAAATGGATAGAAGGTTCGTTTGGTTAAGAAATTAATTAACCAAGATAAACAAGCCCACCCCACAATGTAAGACAAAATAAAACTTATAGCTAAACTAAAAATAGAAATATTAACATTATTAGTATTCCAATTAGTAGCTGAAGGAAGAAAAGCAATATTCCCTCTCAATATTTCAACCAAAGCTTTAAATAAATCTAGTAAACTGGCTGCAATCAAGGCTGGAATTGAAAGTAAGAAGGAAAACCTAATAGCCTCGGCTCTTGGTCTGCCAACAATTAATGCACCGCTGGCAGTAGCTCCGCTTCTGGAAATTCCTGGAAAGATTGCAAGAAATTGGAAAAAACCAACTAAAATAACTTCTCCTTTGGTAAAAATAACAGACTTCTTTTCTTCTTTTTCTTCAGGGTGATTTTTAACCTTATTATGAATATATTCAGCAAGCCACATTAAACCAGAACCAGCCAATAGGAAATAGGCAATATCAGTTAAATTTCTATATTCTTCAGCAAAGTTTCTTAAAGTAAAACCAAGCACCATAATTGGTATACTTCCTACAATAATTTGAATTATTTCAATGTCTAGATGCAGATTTGGTGTATGCCTTAATTCTCTGAAAGTACCGTTCCACCAGCTTTTTACATGATCAACAAAAATATCTCTTTGGTTAGGGTTTTTAATTAAATTAATTAATCTATAAAAATACTTACTTAGATCAGCCCAAAAATATTGAATAATTGCTATTGTAGTACCAAATTGAATTATATTTGAAGTAACTAAACCAATATCTCTTCCTTGCAACAAAGCCGAGCTTAGTAAGCGTAAATGAGCAGTAGAAGAAATTGGCAGGAATTCAGCAAAACCTTGCACAACACCAAGTAGTACTGATAAGATTATTTCGTTAATAAATGAAAAGTTCACCCTTTATAAATGTATATTGATTAAGCTTATGTCAATTTTAATTATGCTCACAGATTGCACCTTAGAAAACATTTATTTTGACATAACTATATTTTGCAGGCTTTCAATCATAACAATATGACCCAGGTTTATGAACTATTTTTAGCTCTAGTATTTTCATTATTATACATAATTATTTTGGAAAGTTGTGGAGATTTGGTCTTGAAATTAGTAGGTTTAATTCTTAGAAAAAATTACAAGAAAATAGAGTATATTAGCACTCCCAAAAACAGCTATAAAACTTCCTTAATACTTAGAATTTTAACTGGAATGTTAATTTTAGGAATGGTGTATTTTGTGTTGGGAATAGCCGGCCAATTCCATAAAGAAACCTTAATTTTAGCCGCAGTTATTTTCCCTATTTTTAAGTATGTTTTCATATTGGGTGAGTATATTATTAAATCTGTGAATGGAGTGAAAGCCGAGTCAAAACTTTCGCCTATCACGAGTATTTATAATCAATTAAAAGATTGTTTTATTCAGCAAAAGTGGTTACTTTCCGGGCTAGGTTTATTTTCAATTCTAAGCTTTCCAGCAGCCTTTCGACCTATAATTCAATTTGATGCAATTTGGTATCATTTAACTATTCCTAAATTATTTTTACAAGTTGGAAACATAGATTATAACGGAGAATTTGTAAGGTATTCTGTTCACCCATACTTGAACTTTTTTTGGAATTCATTCTTTCTATCAACCCCACTAAGCCCAGCAATTCAAGGTTTAGCCATTAATCTTTTTCAATGGATATTAATAATATTGAGCATGTATTTTGCTTTTATCACCATATCTAAAATCAATAAAATTCCAAATTGGTTGCTAATTCTTGGACCGTCTTTATTAGGGATTGTGAACAATGTAACCAACGCTTACGGAGCAGGTTATAACGATATTTATGGCATTGCAATAATACTCTTTTTAGTACCATTTTTATATAAACTACAAACACAAGAAAAAATTTGGTTGGAGGAAATTGTTTGGGCGATGATGGGCATAGTTTGCTTAGCTTTATTAAAAGTATTTTTTGCCTTATTTTCAGCCTTAATTTTTGTTTATTTATTGTGGATAGTTTATGATAAAAAGGGATTTAATTTTAAAAAAGACCAGAGATTCTGGTTATCAATTTTAGGCGTAAGTTTGAGTTTTGGTTTGATTTTCATAATACCTTGGGTTATTCGATCATATTTGCAAACAGGCAGAATTTTAGACCCAATTGGTGCGCCTGGAATTAATGAAGACGCCTACAACTTTGCAGGATCGGGAAACGCCCTAACCCACTGGACTAGATTTGTTTGGACAAGACTTGTTAAAAATCTGGCTTTAATTCCAACAATTCGCTATACACCACTTCTTGGTTTGGCCTTTTTATTGCCTATTTTTAAATCATTTAGAACAAAACAATATTTACCAATTTGGTTATTAGGAGCTGCTGGTTTCTGGCTAATTTACTTCTTCAGTATAGTCTCTGAATGGCGATATTTCCTTCCAGGAGTCTATACTTTACTGTTATTGTTGATTATTTTTGTTAGCGAAAAGTGGAGTGTTTTTTCTGATTTTTTTTCTAAAAAGCTTAAATTTTCTATTAAAACGATTCAAGCCATTATAATAGTTTTTTGCTGTGCATTAATTCCTCTAAACTATGTTTTAACCTTAAAAACCACCGATCTTGGAAAAGATATGTACATATTTCAAAACCAAAGCATTGATCAATATTTGCAATCAAGAGTTGGCGAATGGAAGTTTGGTTATTACCCTTCACCATTGTCTTTTAAACCAGATCAAATTAAATCCGATGAAACAATTCTAGTTGTGTCACTTCAAGGAATGGCCTATGTTGATCAACCATTTATCAGCCCTTGGATTAATATTGAAGACTTTAAAAATATTAGCGATTTAACGGGACTAAGATCCTATCTTGAATCTAAAAATATCAAATTTATTATGACAAAAAACATTGGTTTCAATCAGTTCTGCGCCCAAACAATAAAACAAGAATGCACTGAAACAGAGCTAAATTCTATGTTAAAAAACGAGGGAAGAACAGAAGAACAAAATGTTACTTGGTACAGTTTAAGGTAGCAAATCTTGAGGATTGTGAAAGAAATGAGAACTAAAATTTGTTATAATTACAGATTTCAACCGATTAATACTTCCGGAGAGTAACTATTAAATCTTATAATGTAACAAAACTAATAATACCAGAGTATTTCTTAATCATGGCTTTATCTAAAGTAAAGATTAACTTAATATTAAAGTTTAATGCAGTTGCAACTTGCAATGCATCTTCCATATCTTCTGTGTGAAAAATTTCTAAAGCAAAATCATACTCAGACTTAGACACAGGCAAAATATTTATATCTGCTAACATATTTTTTACAATATCCAAATCTATCTTGGCTTTCTCGGCATAATAATAAATTGTATATAAACTTGTTGAACTTATAAACAAAGACTCTTGTTCTGTGCACACTTCAATACAAAAATTGGCACTTTCTCTTTTAAACAAAATCTCCAAAACAATATTAACATCTAAAAAAATCATAATCTTAATAATTTATTCTACTTGCTTTCAGATCCACCCTTTTCTGAATACCTATTTTCGAATTTATCTTCCATGAAATGTTCTTTGTGAAATTGCTTGAAATCATCTATTTTACTATAAATATTATTGGTTGAGGCAGATTTATAATAGTTTGATTCTACAAATTTTAATAAGCTATGGTTTTTTGGAAGATGCTTTTTTGGGCTGCTTTTTTCATATAAATTCAAAGAAACATATTTTGCATTTTTGCCCCTACCCATTTTTACAATATAATTCTCACCTTTTTGTACTGCATCAAATATTTCAGCTAATTTAGCCCGAAACTGAGTGGTCGAAATTGTAGTCATATGTTAAAGGTTTAGATTTTAATTATAAAGGTTTAGATTTTAATTGTCAAACTTTTCTTAAATATTACTGCCTTTGCAAGATTGGTTTCAATTTTGCCAATAAAAGCCAGATAAGTTATAATTCCAGCAGGAAACTGTAGGTATATAGATATACTTTCAAACAGACTTAATCTTTAAAAAAAGACTAGTGAAGAAAGAAAAAAATATGTTGCAAAATAAAAATAAAATTGAAAATCCAGAAAGCTTGGAATACAACAAAGTCATTGAATTACTTGATACAGGCAAGGAAGGATTAACCAGTCTTGAAGCAAAAAATAGATTATCTCAGTTCGGACCCAACCAACTTCCCGAACAAGATAGAATTAATTACTTTTTTTTATATTTAAATCAATTCAAAAGCTTTTTAATCTTAATTCTAATTTTTGCTGCAATAATTTCATTTTTTCTGAATCACGCCAGCGATGGATACATTATTCTTTTAGTTATTCTTGCCAACAGTATTATAGGGTTTTTCCAAGAATACAAAGCCGAGCAAAGCATCCAAGCCTTGAAAAAAATGGTTCAGCTAAATGCTAAAGTTATAAGAGATGGTAACCCATTAATTATTCCCAGCAAGGAAATAGTAATTGGTGATATTTTAGAACTAGAAGAAGGTAGTCGAATTTCGGCAGACGCTAGAATTTTTTATGCCAAGAATTTTCAAACAATTGAATCTAGCCTTACTGGGGAATCTTTACCTGTAGCCAAAAATAGTGCCAAAATTGAACCAAATTTAACCCTGGCCGACAGAAAAAACATGGTTTACATGGGCACTCTGGTTTCTACAGGTGTAGCTAAAGCAGTTGTTGTAGCCACAGGAAATAAGACCCAGTTTGGAAATATAGCTAACATACTTGGAAAAATTAATACAAAACAAAACCATTTCAAAACCAAAACCGACACCTTAGCCAAACAATTGGCCGTAATTTCAATTGCATCATCATCGCTAATTTTTATTGTAGGATACTTTATTCAAGGCAGAAACTTGCTAGAAATGTTTCTAATTACTACCGCAATTTTAGTGTCTGCTATTCCAGAGGGGTTACCTGCCATATTGTCTGTTGTACTTTCTGCAGGAGCTAAAAAAATGGCTAATAATAACGCCATAGTTAGAGACTTACAATCTACCGAAAGCTTTGGAGTAGTTAACATAATTTGCACCGATAAGACAGGAACAATTACTGAAAATACCATGACTGTTCAAAGTATTTTTCTTCCTAATGCAGGAATATTAAAAGTAACCGGCCAGGGCTGGAGTAGCAAAGGAAATATAGAACAGAATAGCCTGCAATACCCAATTACCAATAATACATACCTGGAAGACTTGCTTTTTGTGTGTGCTTTAGGAAATAAAGCCTTGGTTACAAAAAAATCTATAATAGAAGGAGTTGAGTATAATGTAATAGGCGATCCAACTGAAGCTGGTTTGTTTGTGCTTGCCCAAAAAGCTGGAATAAAAAGAGAGGACCTAGAAAAAGAATGGCTTGTTAAGGATGACTTAATGTTTACTTCAGCAGCCAAATATAGAGCAACTTTGGTAGAAAATATTTTTGATAAAAGTGAAAATTTACTATTAGTTACAGGTGCCCCAGAGGTTATTTTTGAACGCTCCAGCAATTTCTACAATGAAAAAGGGGAAATAATTAAAAAGTCTGAAACGCTGGAGGATAAGTTGTCTTCGGCTTTAAACCAATTTACAAGCCAAGGCTTTAGAACCATTGCCTTAGCAATTAAAAAAATGCCAGAGGAGAATAGTGAGATTGATTCAAAACTAGACATAGAAAAACTTACTTTTCTTGGTGTTGTTGGCATCCAAGACCCTGTAAGGCCAGAAGTTAAAAATTCGATAACCTTAGCCAAGGCTGCGGGAATAAAAGTAATGATGTTAACCGGAGATCACAAGCAAACTGCTACAGCAATTGCCAAAGAAATTGGTCTAATTCCAAACGACACAGCAGAAAATTTAGATTTTAAAACCGAGCATGCTTATTTAAACAATAGCCCTCTTGTTTTAGAGGAAAAGGAATTCTTGCGATTAAGCCCAGAACTGCAAGAAAAGGCTTTGGATAGCTTGCTAGTTTTGGCCAGACTTAACCCTGAAACTAAACTAATTATCACAGAAATTCTTCAGAAAAAAGGTAACATTGTAGCTATGACAGGCGATGGTGTAAACGACGCCCCTGCTCTAAAAAAAGCCGATATTGGTATAAGCATGGGCAAAATTGGCACAGATGTAGCCAGAGAATCTAGCAAAGTAGTACTAGCCGACGATAACTTTAGTTCAATAATTTTAGCCATTAAAGAAGGGCGTAATATTTTCCAAAATATAAGAAAGGTAAGTTATTATTTGCTTTCAACAAGCCTTGCTGAAATTGCCATTTTATTATCCTCTTTTTTGTTTGGAATTGGCGGAATGTTTAGTGCTACCCAAATTTTATGGCTTAACCTTGTAACCGACGGAATAAACGGAATAGCCCTGGCCGTAAACCCAGCTAATAGCAACTTAATGAAAAAACCACCCAACAAAATAGATGATGAAATTTTAAATAAAAATGTTATTCCTTTTATTTTACTAACTGTTTTTACCATGTTGCCTGCTACTTTTATTGCCTATTTTAGCTTTTTAAACCAAGGGCAATTGATAGCAACCAGTGCAGCTTTTTTTGTAATTAGCATGTCTCAAATTTTTAGCTTATTAAATATAAAATCTTTGGAAAGCACCTTCTTCCAAAAATCATCATTAAATAATCCATTTCTAATATTAAGCACTCTATCTTCAGCTTTGTTAATTATTTTTATACCCACCACAACTTTTGCAAGTGTTTTAAAACTTACTCCTTTTGCCCTAAAAGATACATTGTATTTAATATTTCTTTCCTCATTAGTTTTATGGACTGTAGAAATTTATAAATGGATAAAGTCACAAAAACTTATTGAAACTTAGTTAACTTTTAGCGTTATTGACCTGTTCTTTTACATAAGGGAATGATGAGCACTCTCTGATATGTTTGCTAAGCAGAAACGAAACAAATCTTTCACTTGTGCCAAAACCAGACATTGGAGGCATACCATATTCCATTGCCTTTACATAATCTTTATCCATAAATTGTGCTTCTTCATTACCATTATCTCTCGCTTCTTGCTGTTCTTCAAATCTTCCAAACTGGTCTATTGGGTCGTTTAATTCACTAAAGGCTTTTCCAAGCTCGGCTTTACCTGCTACAACTTGCCATCTTTCGGTTAAATCTGGTCTTTCGGCGTTTCTTTTAGCTAAAGGTTCAAGTTCGACAGGAGGCAAAACTAAGAAAAATGGATTTGTAGTATTTAACCTGGCTTTTTTCCACAATTTATCAAGCAAAGTAGCCACACCATCTTCTAATTTCACATCTTTAATTTCGTTCTCAGAACACATCTTCAAAAGCTCTTCAGCAGTCTTATTTTCAGTATCAATTTTGCCGTTAGTGAAATAGCGAACTGCATCAAAATACTTAATTTTTGGCCATCCACCGACCAATTCCCAATTGTTTTTCTTGGCAGTTTCTTCATCGCACCAATCTCCCCAGTTTATTGAACTTCCATAATAATCTGTTTGAATATAGTCGCCTAAAATTTCTTTGATCATTCTTTGATAAACTCTCTTCACAAAAATAGCCGCCCAATTGTAATCAGTATATGCTTTATACCACTCAATAGCCGTATAATCTTGTAAATGTTGTGGACTACTACCTTCATTTCTAAAAACCCTACCAATTTCGTAAACCGATTCGAAACCACCTGCAATCAATTTTTTTAAGGGAAGTTCAAGACTAATTCTTAAATACATTTCTTGATCTAATTCATTGTAAAAAGTAACAAAAGGTTTAGCCTCCGCTCCACCAGGAATTAATTCAAAAGTTGGATTTTCAACCGACATAAAGCCTTCTTTTTCCATTTCCTCCCTCCAAATAGACCAATATTTATGTTTGATTCTTATTAAATCTCTTACGCTAACACCATTTTCATCCACGGTATTCATTTTGAAATCTGCGACTCTGTTTAAATACCTAGCCTCCAAATTATCGTAATCCATTTTATCTGGCAAAGGTCGTAAAGCCTTGGTTAAAATCTTAAATTCCTGCACATACAAACTTGGCTCTCCTGTTGAAGATTCTGCTAGATAACCACTAGCTTGAATATAATCACCGTCATCAATTAAAGTTTTAAAATCTGTGTAAGAAAGCAGCTGAGTTTCTACAATAGTTTCTTCAGGTAAAATGTCAGACTTAAATACCAACTGAAAACCACTTGGCAAACTTTCATCTTCCAAAACCACAAAACCAATTTTACCACTACTTCTTTTTCTTTTAATTCTTCCTGCCAAAGTAATTTTTTGAGGAGAGATTTCTGTAAATTTTTTAGCTAAATCTTGAAAGTCGGTTTTAACTTCTAGTAACTTATAATCTCTTTTTGAACCAGCAGGAAATGGATTTATCCCCTTTTCAATCAGCTTATTCATGGTTATAATACGCAAATCTCGTTGGGTTTCAACAGAAGAAGTATTTAATTTTGCATTAGGATTTTCTGACATAATTAGTATATAGGTTATTACTAATTTATTAAGCCAATAAATTTATTTCTTTGCAAGAATTTCGCCTCATCGTGTTTCTATTCAAGATTAATAACTCTTTCCAAAAATAACTTTAACCACAGCTTTTTTACCTGAATAAATACACTTTTCAGGTAAATTAGACTGATCTAAATTAAACGGAATGCATCTTGTAGTAACTTTCAATTCATCTTTTATAGCCTTTTCAGTTTCTACAGTTCCGTCATAAGCAGCGATAACAAATTTTCCAGCAGAAATTTCTTTTTTAAATTCATCCCAGTTATTTACTTCTACAATTTTCTCATCTCTATAATTACTTGCCCTTTGAAACAAATTAACTTGAATATCATCTAATAAATCAATGGTTTTAGAATTTAATTCATTCAAAGAAATTGTAATTTTTTCTGAAGTATCACGCCTTGTAACTACAGCCATATTATTTTCTAAATCCTTAGGACCAATTTCTATACGAACTGGAACACCTTTTTTTTCCCAACTAAATATTTTCTCTCCTGGTCTTCTATCGCTAGTATCAAGCTTAACTGACAAACTTTGAGCGATAAGATTAGCTTGAACTTCCTTGGCTTTTTTTAGAATTTGTTCGTCATTTTTACCAAGCAAAACTGGAATTATAACTACTTGAATTGGAGCAATTTTTGGAGGTAGTACAAGACCTTTGTCATCGGAATGAACCATTATTAAAGATCCAATCATTCTTGTTGAAACACCCCAACTGGTAGTAGAAGGATTTTTTAATTTATTATCTGAATCTAAAAACTCAACGCCAAAATGGCTTGCAAAAGTAGTACCAAAGAAATGTGAAGTTCCATTTTGAACAGCTTTTCCATCTTGCATCATAGCTTCAACAGTATATGTTCTTTTTGCCCCAGCAAATCTTTCTGAAGCAGTTTTCTCTCCAGCAATAACAGGTGTAGCCATGATTTCTTCTTGAAAGGTTTTATATACTTCCAACATTTTTCTAGAAAATTCTTCGGCCTCTTGCTCTGTTCTGTGAACAGTGTGACCCTCTTGCCACAAAAATTCACTAGTTCTTAGAAACAATCTTGGCCTTAATTCCCAACGCATTACATTGCACCACTGATTTGCTAGCACAGGCAAGTCTCTGTAAGATTTCACCCATCTACTAAAAGCATCATAAATAATTGTTTCAGAAGTTGGTCTTATTACATAATTTTCTGGAAGTTTTTCAGTTCCAACATGGGTAACAGTCGCAAGTTCTGGGGCAAAACCTTCAATATGTTCAGCTTCTTTGGTCATAAAAACTTCTGGAATTAAAAGTGGGAAATAAGCGTTTTCAATTCCTAATTTTTTGAATTCCAAATCTAATATTTTTTGAATATTTTCCCAGATAGCATAACCATATGGCTTAATAATCATACATCCTCTTACTGGAGCATGTTCTGCCAAGTCTGCTGCTTCAATAACATCTAAATACCACTGTGAAAAATCTTCTTCTCTGGTAGTTATTTTTTTCTGATTCATAAAATTATATTCTCAGGCTTAAACCTATTTCCCAATTAGTCAACAAAATATTTTTCCCTAGACAATCTTCCATTAAAAATTCTTAAACTATTTAGCTTGTAACTATTTAATCAGCCTAAATATTTCAATTTTGGAGAACGATTATGCAAGACACAAAAAAATTTACCCACAAAGTAAAAATAAAACTTGGAGGTAATACAATTACCATTCAATGTGAGTATTTAGGTAGAACTTTACCAAATAGAGGTTACGCTGAAGGTTATATTCCTAGCGGATACGCAACAAACATCATTAAGTTTGATTATAGTGACATTTTAGAGTGGGAATTATTAAACCCTGATGATATTTAAAAATTTAAAAGCTGTTCACCGTGAGCAGCTTTAATTTTTGGGGACAAATTCTATAAATTTCCTAAAAAACAAAAATCTTCCCTTTAAGGAAAGACTGGTGATGGTGGACCTTAGCGGGTTTGAACCGCTCACCTCTTCCATGCCATGGAAGCGCTCTACCAAATGAGCTAAAGGCCCGCTATAATATTTTTCTTAAAACATAGATAAATTGTCAATTTAGTTTATAAATAAAGGTTTTAATGATATTTTTTTGATTGAATTATTATAAAATTTAGATCTAAATTAAAAAACTTTTAAAAAACTTCCAAAATTACTTGCACATATTTAATTTATGGAATATACTAGATTATAACTTATAAACAAATGTAAGTTCACAGTTTATTATGTCAATCATTAAAAAATTCTTAGCTGGTGGCCTTCTAGCCCTAGCCCTTTTCGCTTTTGTATCAGCTGTTCCAGCTTCTGCACAAAGTTTACTAGCCCCAACCTGTGGAGGCTCTACTGGTAATCCATGTCCTATCATCGGTGACACCAGAATTAACGGATCTGCTTCAGGTCTTTCCAACATTATCTTAACTGTTGCAAGATTTGCAGTTTACATTTTAGGTGCCGTTGCAGTACTATTCTTAGTATATGGTGGTTTCCTATATGTTACAGATCAAGGTGATGGAGCTAACGCCAAAAAAGGTGGAGCAATTTTCAGAAGTGCTGTTGTTGGTTTAATTCTAGCCATCGCCGCTTTTGCAATTGTAAATGTAATTGGAAGCTTGGTATCTGGTAACTTACTACAAGGTATCTCTCAATAAAAGAAAGGTAAAATTCTTAACTAACAAGGCCCCGCAAGGGGCTTTACATTTTTGTGAAAATGTGACTATAATTAGGTAGGAAGTTATATGATTGGAGTTTAGAATTATGAAAGGTATTATTGCAAATGGTTTGATTATTACATTCTTAACTGGAGGAGCTAGTCTATTATTAACTCAATCAGTTCAAGCACAAAATATCCAAATCCTAACCTGGGATCATCCGATTTCCAGAAGTTGTGAAAACTGGCAAACTTTCAATGCTCAATACTACTACGGTAGTATATGCAACTTTGCAGTAGTTCAAGCTGGTACTTTTATAAATAACAAGTTTCAAGGAATTTGGCCTGTAAACGAAGCAAGGGGTTGGGTGCCAGTATATTCAGGAAACAAAATAATTGGAACCTGCTACGGTGGTGGAGGTAACATTCACCCTAATTTGGCACAATTTCGTTGTCCAAGTCTTAGCGTGGAAAATCCTCAAGTGGCACAACCTACAACTACTGGAAGTGTGATCTTCCAGCCCGTACAACCTCGTGTTTGTGCTCGTACCTACAGCAACACCCAACTTAGTGGAGCTGTCACCATCTTTAACCAGAGGTGGGATATTTCTAATCAAAGCGGAAATTCGGCAGATGGTTGTAATTATTAATTTACAAGCCCTAGTTACACAATTTCAGTAACTAGGCTTTTTTATTGGGCGAAATTAACCGTAGCGGCGATCGCGGATCGCCAAAGTTTACTAGCAACCCTAACCAACACAATTTCTTGCCAATAAAAAGTACCCCTGGTAAGGGGTCAGAGTTTGCAAAACTCTGGGGGTAGCTTGGAGGTAAGCTACTTACAGCTCCATTGCCAGGCTTGGCCGTTGGCGAACATGTAGGTGGCTACATAAATTTGTGCCCTGGCGTCCCAAATGCTGGCACCTGCCAAACCAATTCTTGCAGCATTGGCTGAAAAAGTTCTTGGCATAAACTGAAATAAACCAGATGCACCGCTTCCTTGGCGGTTTACGGCATTAGCTCTTCCTCCACTTTCGCAATACATAACCCGAATTAATTGGTTAGCGTCACACCCTAAGGCATCGCAGCGTTCACGAATTAAACTTTCATAATCGAAACTATCATAATTCATTAAAGCCGCTTTTACTTGAGCAGCTTGCAATGTTCTAGCTGCTTGAGCTTTAGCCAATTGGGCCTGTCTTGCCTGTTCCTCTTCTTCGGCCTTTATTCTTGCTAATTCTGCTTCTTTATCGGCTTGAATTTGAGCTTGAATTAAAGGAAGAGACGCTTTTTTATAATAACTTTGTAAAGTTGTATAGTCAGAAGTATATGAATAATAACTTCTTACTGAAATTGGTAAGTATTCTTGGCTGTTTGTGGCAGCAGATACTGAAATCGGGTGGATTATAGCTAGGGTTGCTAGTAATAATATATGAGCTTTAAGCACAGATAAACAAGGTGGCGAACCTTAGGTAGTTGTAAGCCGTTAAAGCTTAACATGTAACATTTCAAAACAATTGTCAATAGCAGACTATCAAATATTGTTTAATGCCTAAACTAACCATGAAAATACCCACCTTTCGGTGGGCTAAAATTATAGTCCTAACCACTATAATCTTGTTCTTTGAATCTATAAATTCCAAGCTTTTTGTTTTTCAACTAAAGCTAAGATTAAAGTTAAATCAGATTGAATTGCCCTTGAATGTCAAGATTTAAAATTTAAACTGGTAAAAACTTGTCAAAACTGGGCCGGCTTGTTTGTATAATAATATGTTTTCAATCTCGAAGAGACCCACTATTCAAGAAATTTGGACTTTATACAAGGAAGGTAAAGCCACGCCAGTTCAAGTAAGTTTATTTTTCCTTAATCGATCTAAAGAAGTGGATAAAAAAATTAAGTCAATTTTACACTATACTGAAGAATTAGCTGATCTAGAAGCTATGAAAATGGACGATGTTTTATTGAACTACCAAGAAAAAGGTGAAGATTGGTTCGATTTATTAATTAATGACTTTCCTCTTTTTGGAATTCCCTACACTTTGAAAGATATTACTATGGCCCAAGGCGAAGTTTTCTCGGCCGCTTCCTTAATGTTAAAAGGTTTCAACGCCCCATATTCTTCAACTTTATACAAAAAATTAAATGCCTCTGGGGCAATTTGTATTGGCATTAGCAATATGGACGAATTCGCCCACGGAGCCAGCACCGAAAATTCAGCATATGCTATAACTACGAACCCTTTTGATGAAAACAGAGTTCCAGGTGGATCTTCAGGTGGAGCTGCTGCTTGTATCGGCTCTGGTCAGGCAGTTTTTGCCATTGGTACAGACACAGGAGGGTCAATAAGATTACCAGCTAGTTTCTGTGACTGTGTTGGTTTAAAACCTACCTACGGGCTTGTTTCAAGATACGGAGTAATGGCCATGAGTTCAAGCATGGAACAACCAGGACCAATTACTAATAATGTGGAAGATGCCCTTCGTGTAACTTTAATTTTAATGGGGAAAGATCCTAAAGATCAGACTAGTATTAATTCTGAAAGTTTAGCAACACAGTTGCAAGAAGAATTAGATAATCTTGAATCAATCAAAAAGACTGGTGATGTTTATGTTACAAAGAAAGCCATTAAAATTGGTCTTCCTAAAGAATTTTACCTTGATGGAATTAACCCTGCGATTGTTAAAAAGTTGGAGGATGTTAGAAAAAAATTAGAGGATGCAGGCCACGAAATTGTAGATGTTTCCATTCCAGCGGTTGAACATGCTATTTCAGTTTATTACTTACTTCAAACAGTTGAAGTTTCCAGCAATTTAGAAAGATATGATGGAATTAGATACGCCAATTTCGATAAAGTAGAAAACAAAGACGGGCTATATTTCAACCACCGTGAAAAATATTTTGGGGAAGAAGCCAAGCGCCGAATTATGCTTGGAACATATACTTCAAGCGCCGGTTATTACGATGCCTATTACAACCAAGCTATGAAAGTAAGGGAACTGGCTAGGCAAGATTTCGCCAGGGTATTTACCGAAGTTGATGTTTTATTAACCCCTGTAAGTACAGATTTCCCATTCCTAATTGGTGAAAAAAGCCAAGATCCGCTAAGCATGTATTTAACCGATGTGTTTACTTGTGGAATTAATCCAATTTTAATTCCTGGTTTAGCCGTTCCTTTGGGATTGTTGGAAGTTGAAGAGGGTTCCGAACAAAAATTGCCTGCAGGATGCCAAATTTTAGGACCAGAATTAAGCGAGGCTAAATTATTCCAGATAGCCAAAGAAATTGAGGTGTTAAAGTAATTCTTCAAATTCATGACAATTCGTACTTTTTTTCAAATTCCTATTGTAAAGTTAACTATCCATATATTAATTGTAGCTGGACTTGCTGCCAATATTTGGCAGTTTTACAGGGTTTGGGATATTAATCAAAAAATTGATAAAGAAAATAAGCAATTAGAAATTTTGAAACAACAAACTAACGACGCCAGAAACCAAAAAGATTATTTTAATAGCGATTTATACAAAGAAAAGTATAGTAAACAAGATTTAAATTTCAAAAAGAAAGGCGAAGAAGTTATTGATACTTCCCTGCTTGAAAATGTAAACGACAATTCAGGAAGCACCTACATTCCATCTCCGGGGAATAACACCAATAGCAACCTTCAAAAGTGGATCGAATATTTATTTGGCGAATAAAATCGTGAGCCTGTCGTAGGGGCGTAGTTTACTAGCCCTAACTCACGAGTTACTGTCTACAAATTCACAATCTTGAATGATACCGTTTTGGATCCAAAACCTTGAACTTTAGCTACACTATCATACTCGATTTGGAGACTGGGAGTATCCCCTACGCCCCCACTCTTTTTAAGAGCTAAATCTTCCCAAGCTTCTTTGCCAACAACTTGGCTTCTTCAAGTAATTTGCCTGTGCTTTGTACCGATTCTGACCAAAATTTAGAATTTTTAACATCGATTCCAAGATTTGAAAAAAGTTCTACAGGGGCTTTAGACGACCCAGCCGACATAAATTCTTTTATTTTTAGAATATATTCAGCATTTTCTTTATAGTTTTTTTGCATGGCTTTAGAAATTAATAAACCACTGGCATATGAATATACATAGAAATAACTTCGAATATGGCTCCAGTAAATCCACCAGTTCTGGCTTCCTTCATCCTGGCTTACAAATTCGCCCATGTAAGCTGACATATTCTTTCTAAATATCACTCCAATTTCTTCCTTAGATAAATAACCTTTTTCACGAAATTCAGCGTGTAAATCTGTTTCAAATTTATAACAGGCTGTCTGTCTAAATATTGTGCTAACATCGTCATTTAGCTTATTCATGGTTATGGCTAAGCGAAGTTCGTCATCGGCACTTTCTAAAATTTTCTCTAAAACAAAATCTTCCATAAAGGTGGAGGCAACTTCAGCAGTAAACATAGAGCCTTCCCTATTTAAGTAAGTTTGGTTTTTATTAAACATGTGGTGGTGAATGGCATGACCCATTTCGTGAGCCAAAGTTAACACATCATTTAGCTTGTCTGTGTGGTTTAAAAGTACATAAAC
The DNA here is from genome assembly GCA_044378055.1 of Bdellovibrionales bacterium. Lineage (GTDB taxonomy): Bacteria > Patescibacteriota > JACMRA01 > JACMRA01 > JACMRA01 > JBILXY01. The sequence goes on from JBILXY010000004.1 coordinate 42,216, forward strand.
AGGATTTGTTTTTGATCCTTGCGTACAAAAAGCCCCGCCGGATTTTCCAGCCCTTGGGTAAACATCGAACTGTCCGTTTTCTATCATTTTGTTGAAAATATCAAGAAATTCTGGGTCTAATTTCGCAAAAACCGATCTTACTAATTCAACTGAATCTTGCCATTCATACTTTTTATCAAGCTGACCGTATGGAATATTTCTTTCGTGGTAAGCCAGTTTTTCAAGGCCCATTAATTTTGCCTTAAATTCATAATAATTATTAGATAAATTAAAATTAGAGCTAACCCCTTCAATTAAAGCATCTACAACTTCGCTTGGAACATCATCGCCTAAATGTCTTGCTTGATCTGGCCTTGTAAAACCCCGAAGTGTATCAATATTTTTTCTGTATCCTAACACTGAATTAATTTCGGTTTCAGCTACATCTCCATATTTATTTAACACAGAATTTAATTGAGCAGCAGCACTATCTCTAGTGTTCTTATCTTTATCACTAGCAAAACTGAATAACTGATTAAACGACACTTTTTTAGCTTCCCCTTTATCTGAAATTTCTACTTCCTCCCCATTTAAAAATTTATCGGTCATGGAAACCCAATTACTATAGGCAACATCGCTTTGGTAACTTAAAGCTTTTTCGGCTTCTGCGGTTAATGTGTACTGGCCTTCATTGAATAATTTAAACAAAAAATGCTTGTATTCTTTTAACAATTCAGATTCTAGACACTCTTTTTGAAATTCTTTGCTAGTTTTGGAAAGTTTTAAGGTGAAAAATTTCTCTGTATCGTTTATTTCCTTCAAAACATCTTCAATTTTACTATTTTTAGCCCGAAGTTCGGTATTATTTTGTTCCTGATCTAAACGAAGAGAAAGGTAGTATGAAGCCGGAAGTGATCCATATTTTTCTTGATATGAAGTAAACTGATCTAAGGCAGTTTTTAAAATAGTTGTATCTTTTAAATAATCTTCAGTGCCAGCCCATTGGGAGGAAAATTGTTTAACTTCTGCCAAACATTCCTGTAAATTTTCTTGAATTTTAGGGTCAGAATCCGATTCAAAAAGGGTGGAAAAGTTCCAAGTAATACTATTAATTAACATATTTTTAAGCTGAATAGAAAGGCTTAATATGTCAAAGGTGAAAAAAATTTTAATTTGGTAGCGGCGAGTGGGATCGAACCACCGACCTCAGGCTTATGAGTCCTGCGCTCTAACCAACTGAGCTACGCCGCCAACTTATTCGAGTTAATCTGAAAAAGTCTGGATATGTCAAGAAAGTGTTTTATGGCTTCTTCAACAAATCATCTAGCCCTTTAGGTGGATGGCTTATACCAATTGGTTTTGGAAATGACCTTTGGTTTCCACTTGGTAAAATATTACTATTCTCAGAAGGGCTAGTATTTGCTGTTCTCTGACCTGAATATCCTGTCATGGCTTGAGTTTGTTGAAAATCTAAACCTGATGGAACTACATCTTGAGGAGGAAGCTGTGAAGGTGATGAAACTGGGTTTTGATCAATATTTTGAGATGTGGTTAACCTTGTTGGTACTTTTACAGGAGGTATATTTGGCCTTACTGGAATATTTCTTAAGACAGGTGAGTTATTTTGATTAACAATACCTTGTATATCTTTAGAAGTTAATGTAGAGGCTGAAAAACCGCCTCTGGCAAGAACTTTAGCAATGTTTTTACTTGCGAAGGCTTCGGCTTCTTCATCAGTTATTGAAACAGTCTGATCACCTTCATCTTCTCGTTCCATTTCAGCTTTTACCTTAGCCAAAAGCTCTGGTGGCATAGCCTGACCATTTTGAACAAAATAAATTAAGTTTTCCTGGTCGATTGGTTCCATTTGATCTAGCAAATCTTGCATTTCTTCCACTTCATTTTCTTCCTGAAGGTATTCTTCCACAATTAGGTTTTCTGCTAATTTTGTATTAAACAGTTCTTCCATTTCTGTACTTAAAGCAGACTGTTTTTCTGGGGCGAGATTAAGGAAAGTTTGAAAATACTTTGTTATATTTTCTTTGGATATCATTTCCCAACGATACATATTTCTTAAAGTGCTTACAAAAGCAAGACAAACATTTTTCTGATTACTATCGGTTATAGTTTCAGGGATATTCAAACCTAAAAGCTGGTTTAAAGCTATATCTTCTTGTTCGTTTTTCTTAACTGCCAAATCGTTCAACATTTCAGGTGAAGCTCCCAAAGTTGTTGCAGGTGAAACTGAAGCACCAAATGAAGCTGTGGAAGGTGTAAAGCCTTGGGGACTTGTTGAATTTACTGGATTTTGATTATTATCGTTCATATTTATGAAAATTAGATGAATTTATTAATTAATTTATCAGCATCACCATGTACATCTGTAATTTTCTTCTTACTTTCCTCATTTCTTTTCTTAATTTTGTCAGCATGTTCAATTGATAAAGTTCTTGCAAATTCAGCCAATTGATCTGCAGTTGCAACTGTAGTTCCGCCACTTGCTTTTGCCCTAGAGTTATATTGATTAGCTAGTTCAGTTTGCTTTGCCCCTGCTTTATTAAAGAAGTCTCCAGTTGCTGTATTTGTAATAGCATCTACCATATTTAATAAATCGGTATTACTAGCATAGGTTGAGCGTATACTAGATATTTCATTTGGATCATAACCTTTTGCAACCCACATATTTAGCTTTCTAATTACATCTTCTTGTTCTTTGTCGCTAAGGTCTAATCTGTGGACTACATCTGCTCCACTTGCATCTGTTGTTTTCACGTTACCTTTTTTAATTTGGGAATTGTAGCTATTCATTACTTCAAGGTCAGCCTGGCTTGTTAAATCAGCATATGTAATTTCAGATTTTCTACCAGAGGCTAATTCCTTACTTAAAGCCTGCGCCTCTTCTTTAGCTTTCTTTAATAATGCATTATCTTTATTTGCTTTGTCGGTTTCATCAGCTACTTGGGTTCCAATTTTGGTATATTGACCACCAATAACCTCCTTTGTTTGATCAAGTGTATCCACATTTCTGGCAATAGCGGCTTTGTAAATTGCTAATTTTTCAGCATCACTTCCAGCAACCACATCAATTCCTTTAAACTGACTCTTAGCTTGTATTGCAGCAAGTATATCGGATTCATTATTTGCTACTCCTAGGTTACTAGCCAAAGTAGCATTATTTGTAGCCTCAGCAGCAGTTGTTGCACCAAAGTTTTTCTTCATATAATCTTTTAAATCTGCATCAAACCTTGCTTGATCATAAGAATCTGCCCCACCATTTTTAATGGCTTCGGCTGCTTTTCCAATGAAGTAATTTTCATCCAAACCTTTAGCCATACTTTGTCTGGTGGCTAAATCAATCCTTTCAATTTGTGATTGGTGATCTTTGTTTTTATCGCTTAAACTCATTGAAGCTAAAACTTTATCCCTAGATAATCCATCGGCAAAATCACTGAAACCACCACGAAGTCCAGCCTTGCTGGTTAAATCTTTAATGGCTTGATCTTTACCTACTTTGGAAGACCTGGCTTGGAAAAATGCATCAGCATCTTCCCTATCTACGCCAAGTGAAGAACCATCAAATTCTTTGAACAATTCATCGTTTAACCCAGCTTGTTGGAAAGCTATTCTTCTTTCAGTATTGTTTCCAATGAAAACTGGGGCTTTTCGTTTAATTTTATCTTTCTGATCTTCAGTAAAAACACTATCACTATCCACAGCATCACGAATCATGTTTCGCATGTTTGCGTTACCAATAAATTGTTGACGAATATCCCCTACTTCAACACCATCTTTAACAATATCCACAAAAGCTGCTTGTTCATCCGCAGACATTTTCTTGAAATCTCCTCCGTATTTATCTGCAAGTTTAAGACCTTTTGAAGCCAAACTATTTCTTGGAATTCTAGCATCGGTTCCAACTGTTCTATCAAAAGCTTGCTTTCTGTATTCAGCTGCTTTATCTGTTTGCCAGGTTGGACTGCTTCTTTTGAATTCAGCAATATCTGTAGCGTCTAAGCCACGAAGTTTGGCATTTTTATCTAAATCGGCTAATTTACTTTGGCCATTTTCACGAAGAAACACTTCACGGTTAAAGTTTCTTTCAGCTTCGTAACCAGCAAGCCTTGCTTTCTTTTCAGTGGCCCATTTATTCTTAATATCTTTGCCAAAAGCAAGTGGGTCGCGGTTAGCCCATTCTTCAATTTTATCACCTGCTTTAAACCAACCATCACGCATTCCATCACGGGCTTTTTGGAATTTAACAGACCTAGCAGCCTGTCTAGACTTTATTTTAGCATCTATTCTACTTGCTTGATCAAATTTAGCTGCAGAAAGACTGGGGTTTGATGAAGCCAAAGCTCTTGCCTCACCTCTTAATCCGGCCGCTCTGGTGGCTTGTCTTAAGTCGGTAGGGTTAAAATTATTCAACAATCTTTCCTTTAACTTAAGCTTATTGGCAGCGCCTGGTAGTAAAATACCTGCTGCCTGTGAACCTAATCTACCAGCAGTACCCAACTTTTGCACTGCTCCACCAATTGCTGAAGTGGCTGTTTTAATTCCAGACTTAATGGCTTCAATCATTTTATTATAACTGGAAACAAGCAGGCCAAGCATGTAAACAGAAGCAAAGGCAATGGCAATAACTAAACCAAGGTTCGTTGCCAAAGCTGAATCTGTATTTTCGGTTGCTGCACTAACAAGTACACCTGAATTATCAGTTACGCTTCCAACTAAAACTTTTAAATTCTTGTTGGCTGAATCTGAAAAAGCTGAAGAAATTCTTCCAATCAAAATTAAACCAAAAATAAATATTGGATAGAAGAAAGCCAGGGAAGAAAAGTTTTCCCACCATTCATTTGATAACTTTTTAAGATTTTGGAAAGGTGAAAAATATGCAACCAAAGCCAAAGGGGAAACAACCATTAATATCCATAACCCAACCACCCTTAAAATAGCTAGGAACATAGCTTTCCACATTTGAATAATGGCGTAAATCATTACTATTAAATATACAATCTCACCAGCAGTTATAGCGGTAGTTGCCCCAGCTTTCTTTCCAAAAAAGGCACCAAATATATTAAAACTTAAACCATTAACAATACCTTCACCAAGTCTTAGCGGTGTTCCCAAAGGATTTTCATCACACTTAGGTCCGCCTGAAGTTGCTTTCTGGCCTTCAGTAACATTAACCGCACCACAACGAATATACGAAACTTGTTCTATACTTTTTATAAAATCACCAATAATAGCTTCAGATCTATTTTTCCCATTGGTTGTTGAATAGGCCCCAATAAATGTATCACCTATTCCGTGGGTAAAATTCACAAAAGCCGCTGCCCCAAACAAACTTAGGTTTACAGTAATACCTACTATTAAAATATTAGTTACAAAATTTTCCCATTTATTGCCTTTAATGATGCTCTTTAAACCAAGTAAGTATCCAAAACCTATGTATATAAAAGAGAAAAGAATAAGCAAGTTAGCTATACTTACCACAATTTGCCATGGTTCCCTAGCAACATTCAAAAATTCACTGGAAGCAGGATTAATTTGAATAATAATTAAGAAAACAATTCCCAAACACCAAAGTACAATAGTAGCAAAAAAACCAGCTAGATAAACAAAGATTAAAATAACCGCAGAAATAAAGTCTAGAAGGGCTTTAACAATGTCGGAGATGGGGCTTGGAATAGGAGCAGGGGTTGCGCCAGCCAGTTTAGGATCAACAATTGCAGAGTTAAAGTCAGTACTTGAAAGGCCTAAGTCAGAAAGTTTTGTTGCATCACCAGAAAAACTTGATTTTTTTGAACAAGAAAACTGGTTTCCGCTTAAAGCACTGTTTAACCTACCAGTACAACTATAATAATATGTATATGTATTATTACTATTCTTTATTCTACATACTTTTGTTCCTTGATCCTTATTTATCACTGAACACTCTCCGCTTACTTTTGTTCCACCAGTAAAACCAGTACCTCCATTTACCTCAGTAATATCTGAATAAAATTCTTCTTTTGCCCAAGACAAATCTATTTTTTCAGTTAAATCTGTTGTTGAGCTGGCCGCAGCGGATTTCAATTCTTTTACAGTTGGATTATTTGTACTAAATTGGGTAGTTATTTCTGAAGAACATTGAATTTTTGTACCACCAGAAGTTAGGCCACCCCCACCTTGAACAGTAACATCTAAACAACCTGTTGCGTACTGATATCCACTAGATGTAGGAATTCTACAAATAGTTCCATAGCATTCTACTTGAGCAAAATTTGGATTTTCATTCCAAGTCTTATTATTATTAGCGTTAACCCTTACATCAAAAGTTGGGTATGCAATAAACTTTGATTGGGTTGAATCTGGAATATTATCCAAAGAAGTTCCAACGCCCTGAGCCTGAACACTAACTGAACTTAGCCCTGAAAACAAAATAACACCCAAAAGCATTAGGCTAAATAACTTACCCAGTTTCAAAAAAGATTTCTTTAGAATGTTCGCTTTCATACCAATTATATTTCTATTATACTACATAAAATAGGTAAGGGCAAGAAGGTTGGTTTTGGTGGTTTTATGGTGGTGTTTGGCCAGTAAAATTCCCCCTCTTTGAGGGGTGGATCTAACTAATGAGTGTTAAAGAATTTGGCAGAACAGACTTAACTAGTGTTATATCCACCTCCCCCACTGCGGAGACGGGGTGGATTTGGGTGGTGTAGGTGATGTGGTTCTATTTTGTTTGGTGATCATGACGATCCGCGATCGTCGCTACAAACTGGTAATCAAAAGGGCGGCTGCGGCTATGGTCATTATTATTAAGCCTAAAATGCCTAAGGTGTTTGAAAGCCAGCCGTTTTTCCATTTACCCATAATATCTTCACGATTAGCAATGTGTAAAATGATACCAATTAGAACTGGGGCTGTTAAACCATAAACAATAGCTGACCAAATCATGCCTTGAATTGGGTCTATTCCAGAAATATTTAAACCCAAACCGATTAAAATACAGAAACATATTACTTCATAAAACCCCCTAGCCTCTTTAAATTTGTAATTCATTCCTTCCCTCCAATCAAACATTTCACTAACGATATAACCGCAAGCGCCGGCTAAAACTGGAATTGCCAAAAACCCTGTTCCAATAATTCCTGCTGCAAATAAAACATAGGCCCCATCCCCTGCTAGTGGCCTTAAAGCGTTGGCTGCTTCCTGAACAGAATCTATGGAAGTTACATCATTTTGGTGAAGAACTATTCCTGTAACTAGGATAATGAAAAACATTACAAAGTTAGAAATAAACATTCCCAAATTATTATCCTGCCTCATTTCTTTAATCTCTTCTTTGCTAACAGGCAGAATATCATTTTCCTCTGCTACTTTGCTAGATGAATTGTGCAAAGCTTGGTGATCTTCAACTTCCATGCTGGTTTCCCAGAAAAACAAATATGGGGAAATGGTGGTTCCAAGTATAGCTACAATAATTGCAATATATTCTTTTGTGAACTGAATGTGGGGAATCACGGTAAAATTCAAAACTTCCAGCCAGTCTATTTTAATAAAAAATGGAACAACTAGATAAACCAGCAGAACCAAAGTAAGCCATTTTAAAATTCCTTCAATTTTCTTGTAGGAAAATAATACCAGGCTGAACATAATAGCTAGTGCAGATAAAATTATAAAAACCCAAGTTGGAATAGCAGGAAACAACATATTCGAAACTGCTCCCATTCCAGCTAGATCTGCGGCTATATTTAAAACAATGGCCGGTACACTAACAAGGCCAATTAAATATATTACCCATTTTGGATAGTGTTTTTTAACAACTTTTGTTAAACCCTGATTTGTAACCAGACCAATTCTTCCACACATTTCTTGAATTGCCGCCATTAATGGAAAACTTAATAAAGCAGTCCAAAGGGTTTGCAAGCCAAAAGAAGCACCTGCCTGAGAATAAGTTGTAATTCCAGAAGGATCGTCATCGCTGGCACCAGTTACTATACCAGGACCAAATCTTTGCCACAATTGTTGGATTTTGTTTTGAAAACCAGATTTAGTTTTTCTATTTATCTCGGTTTCTAGTGAAAAAATTTGTGAATGACTTTTCCTATGAATTCTATGGTGAATTTTTTTTCTAATCGGCCTAGCTTTTCTCATATTTTTGTTTATGTTTCTTGTTACATTTTATCCCAAGAACGCAAACTTGGCAACGCGGAGGCTTTACTACCACGAAACCTAAAGGTTTCACCCCTAGATAGGGGTACTTTTTACCTAAACCTTCAAAAATTCCCTAAAATCGTACACAAAACTTACCAAGTCTTCGTCCATAGTATTGTGACCAACGCCTTTATATAATTTATAGGTAAAACAAGATTCTGGTTTGTTTGAATTAACCAGGATAATAGTTTTTTTGCTTTTGGCCATTTCAGCGTTGCTTGAAAGAACCTGGCCTATTTTTTTAACTTCAGCTGGCCTACATAGGAAATCAGAACTGCCAGAGATTGCCAAAATAGGTATTTTCATAATTTTAAGCTGCTCATCAAAACTTAGCTTTTTAAAAACATTTTCAAAATTAAAATTAATTACAATATCCATTAAGCTGTTGAAACCTTTTCTTTTTGGGTTTTCAATAAAAATTTGAAGTGCAGTTTTCCACCTTAAAGATGAAACAAAATTTTTCAAATTACGCAGGAAATTAATTGATCTTGTGAAAACAAACTTTTGATAAAACCAATTTAAAAACTTCACTAATTTTTGGTTAAACTGATTTGGGGTTGAAATTAATACAATTTTTTCCACCAATACACTATTAGTTGTTGCAAAATTTAAAGCAATAACACCACCAACCGAATGCCCCACTAAAATAATTTTATCAGAGCGAAGACCAGACACAATTTCAGATTTTCCTGAAAGTAAAAGTTTACTGGCCATTTTTTGCTGTAGATTAAGCTTTTGTTCGTAACTATCTTTTATAAACTTTTCTGTATCTTCAAGCGTAAAAAGCTTATCTGCCCTGGGGTGACCTGGTAAAGTAATGGTAAAAGTTTCCAGAATTGAGGCATCAGAATAGCTATTATCCAGCGACAAAATTGCCCTAATTTGTGGAAGCCAAAAACTATTTGTTGCGCCAGTTCCGTGAATAAATAAGTACATTGAGCAATGAATAATTTTGGTTAAAAGTGTTGTCAAAGATTATTTCTTAATCTCTAGATTTAGTTTAATTTTTTCTTCATCACCAAGAAATCTGATAATAAAAAATCGGATTGAAATATATACTACAAAGGTAATTATTATAAAATTTATCAGATCGGTGATGAAAGAACCAATTTTAATATCGAATGGGCTGAAGCTGCCTAAATCTACTAAACCAAGAACCTTGGCTAAAATTCTGTTAATAATATTATCCACCAAAGAATTAACCAATTTGGTTACTGCCTGACCAATTACCACACCCACTGCTAAACCTACAACCCCATACTTTTTAATAAAGTCTATAAAATCAACTAAAAGATTCTCCTTTTTTTCTAATTTTGCTGGGGTATTTTCTAAAGTATTTTTTTGTTCAGTATCTGTCTTTTTTTCTAGGCTTTCAGCTTTATTCATAAAATATTTTCTTCCCTTTGGTTTTATTAAACTGACTACAAAGACCATTTATGTCAAATAAAGTACTGATACAAGTTTGACATGCATTAATTTATAGGTATTACTTAAACCAATAAATTTAAACTTCATGTCTTTAATATCGTTTATACTTCCTGTCCATAATGAAGAAGGAAATATACAAATTTTGTACGATAGAATCATTTCATTAAAAAATAAACTTCCAAATTATAATGTTGAACTAATTTTTGTAAACGATTTTAGCACAGATTCTTCTTTAGAAATAATTAATGAATTGTGCAAAAAAGACCCTACCCAAGTTAAATTAATCAATTTCAGTAAAAACTATGGACACCAAATTGCTGTAACGGCCGCCCAAGATTATGCCGACGGTGACGCAGTAATTATTATGGATACAGATTTGCAGGACCCTCCAGAAGTCTGTTTAGATTTAATTAAAAAATTTGAAGAAGGTTACGATGTTGTTTACGCCCAGCGTTCAAAATACAAATCTAATTTTACTAAAAAGTGGCTTGGATTCTTTTTCTATAGAATATTAAAGCAGATTGCCAGCGTGAATATTCCTTTAGACACCGGAGACTTCAGGCTTTTAAGCAGAAGAGTAAATTTAGAAATGAGAAAATATAAGGAAAAGTCTAGGTATTTAAGGGCGATTTCTTCTTTAATTGGTTTCAAACAAACCGCAGTTAAATTTGAAAGAGCAGCTAGATTATCAGGTGAACCAAGCTATAATTTAGTAAAAAGTTTAAAATTGGCAGTAGATGGAATTACTTCTTTTTCATTGTTTCCAATTAGATTTATAAGTTTCATGGGTGTCTTGATTTCTACATTTTCTTTAGTGGCTATGGTTTCATACATTGTTTATGTAATTTTCTTTAGAGGAAATTTATCGGCCTGGGGAAGTATATTATTACTAATAATTTTTATGGGAGGAATACAAATGTTTATGCTTGGTATTATTGGGGAATACATTGGCAGAATTTTCATAGAAGTTTTGAACAGACCACTTTACACAGTCGCAGATTTTGTTGGTTTGAAAGATAAATCTGAGAAATAAATAATCCCGCTAGAATTATTAACTAGCGGGTAAACATGTAACAAGCACTATTCAATAATCAGATTCTGAACGCTTGCTTGTGGCCAACATTCCTTAACAGTCTTCCCAATCACTAAAGTACATTGAAGTTCGCTTAGTGGCTCTTGATTTTCATCTTTCAATCCAATGTTGCAATTGACCCCAATTTCGGTTACCTCTATTAATGGAGACAGGAACTCATAACACTTTTTAATTATCAAATCCAAACCTGGCTTCGACTCTTTTCTGAGCATAAAAATGTCAACAGTAAGAGCACCAACACAAGCTTGAAAACAAATTTCTTCGTTTTGTCTGTTCAACCAATCTTGTAGCTGTGTTGCTTGCACAGTTAGCTGATCGATTTGCGTCCTTGCTGAATGAGGTATTCCTAAGCATAAAAGCAAGATTGATTTGGTTTTATTATCCATAAAGTTTTCTGCTCTATCTATCTACAACTCTTGAAAGAATACTGAAGTAGCTTTCGCCGTCAAGTTTTTGTTAATTAAAGTGCTGAACAAGCTTGACTAGTAGGCAATTTACAGATTAATTTAAGCCAACAATTTAGTCATGTCTGATCACAATAAATTCCAAGAAAATGAACAAACAGTGAATGTTGCCCACATTGTAACATACCCTAGTTTAGGGCAGAAACACAGCAATTTCAGCGCCTTGGCTGGTTACACCAAAAATTTAATTGATGGTTTTACAAAAGATCAAAGAGCTAAGCAAATTGTGCTTTCAAACATAAAAGGTGAAGTTGCAGAAAGTTTTGAATTTGATGGGGTGTTAGTTAAAGAAATTTGGGAAAGAGGAAGTTTAATGTTTTGGTGGCCAATTTTTAAATATTTAAGAGTAAACAAGCAAATTAAAGTTGTTCATTTGCAACATGAATTTAACATGTTTGGTGGAATGCTTAGTGTGGCACTAATTCCTTGGATGCTATTCTTAATTAGAATAGTTTTGGGAAGAAAAGTTGTTGCCACAGTCCACGAGGTATTTAGCCCTAAATTAATTAACAAAAACTTCATGCAGGCCAATAACTTGTTTCTGCCGATTTGGTTTGCTAAAGTGGCTTTTTACCTTTACTTTCAATTTACATTATGGGCTTGTATGGACAAAGTTATTGTTCACGACGACTTCTTTAAAAATATTTTGAAAAACGAATACCACTTCACAAAAAAAGTTGTTACAATAGCCCACGGTGTTGAAGATTTAAATTGGAGCATGAATCAAATTGAGGCAAGGCAAAAACTTGGTTTGGATAAGAATAAAAAGGTTTTAATGTTCTTCGGATTTTTAGCAGGCTATAAAGGAGTAGAGCTATTAATTGAAGGTTTCAAGAAACTAAAGAACAGAGAAGATTACCAATTAATTATAGCCGGAGGAAAAGTAAAACGGGTAGCCGGTGACCCAAGATACCAAGTTTGGCTGGATAAAATTATGGCAGACTGTAAAAACTTAGGAATTCAAACCCCTGGTTTTGTAAAAAACGAAGAGATTGAAACTTATTTTAGATCTTCTGATTTACTTATTTTACCATATTTAACCCCACAATCCATGAGTGGAATTATGGCTTTAGCTGTAGGTTTTAAACAACCATTTTTAGCCAGCAGTTCATTCAAAGAAAGAGTTGAAGACGAGTGGTTATTTAATTTAGAGCCACAAGCTTTAGCCGACAAAATCACTTGGTTTTTTGAAAATTCCCAGAACCAAGCCAGCATGGTAAATTATTTAAAAGTTATAAGGGAACAGCGTTTGTGGACAGTTATCGCAACTGAAACTAACCAAGTTTACAAAGAATTGTTATCTGTTTAAGTTTAGGATATGAATCAAATTGATAAAAAGGAGACTAAAAAAACTATTCTTTTACTGGGCACCCATGGGCAAGATAATTGGGGTGACGAAATTTTGCTGGAAACTTTTTTAAAAAGCCTAGGTGATCAAAACCAATATTTAATTAATTCCTATAATCCAGATCAAACCTTGAAAAGATTTAGTTCAGACTTTGATGGAGATTTTGATATTCAGGTTTTTCATACAACCAAGGAAATTTTAAAATTACCATTAAGGATTTGGAAAAGCGACATTGTTTTTTTCGCCGGTGGAAGTATTTTAAAAGAACTTTACGCCAGCTATGGAAGATGGGCTTATTCAACATTGTTCATGATTTTAGGAATTGTTTCGTTTGCTAATTTAATTGCCAGAAAAACCATTGTAACCAGCAACATTGGGGTTGGGCCTGTAAAAACTAAATTTGGGAAATTTTTAGTAAAGTTAATTTTAAGCCAAGTTAATGTTATAAGTTTAAGGGACGAAGCCAGCAAAGAAATTGTTTTAGATTCTGGAATTTCAGAAAAAAGGGTTATTGTTGTTCCAGATATTGTATTTATTAGAGACGCAAAATCTTTTGGAATTAACACCCCAATGGAGGATAACAGATTGGCTAATGTTACTTCAAATAAAGCCACTTTAAGAATTGGATTAAACCTAAATAAAGATATTGCCAAACCTGAAATGTGGCCAAGTTTGCTGGAAAATGTAAGCAAAAGTTTGAACAGATTAAAAATTGAAATGAAGGGAAAAGGAGTTTCAATTGAAATTGTTGGCATCCCCATGCAAATTGGTTTTAACAATCACCACGATTTGTTAATTTTAGAACAGTTCAACCAAAATAATCCTAATTTGAATATTAAAGTTGAGTGTCCTGAGACATCGGGTAATTTAGCCAAGTTAATTCGATCTTGCGATTTTATTATTGCCGAGCGGCTTCATGCCATCATTATTGCCACAGTTTTGAATACTCCTTCTATTCCATTAATGTACGACCCAAAAGTGGAAAGCTTGGTGAAATATTTAGGCCTGGATGACTTTTCAATAAATGTAAATCAGCCCTTCACACCTGAACAATTAGATAGAAAAATAGCCTTGTTACAAAAATATTTTGTGGAAACCAAACAACATATTCAAGAGCAATATATTAAGCTAAATACTTTAGATAAAAATTACTTTGACCAACTTAAAAATAAGTTGGGGTTATAGTCTAAGCAAAGTTTTGGAAAAATTATGCAAAAAGAATCTGAAGATAAAAAAAATCAACCTAATTTTGGTTTAGACTTACCTTATCAAAGGACTGGTGCTAAAGATAGATTTAGGGCTTTCTTCATGTCTCATTATTTTTGGGTCTTCATTTTAGGAATTATAATAAATAGCTTTATCTTTAGAGGTGTTTTAGCAAGTTGGTATGATATTATTCAAAATAAAGTTATTGTTGGGCCTGAAGAGCTAGTTCCAATTTTTAATTTTCAAAGCCAATACCTTGATCAACAGGCAAACCCTTTTTCAGCTTTAACCACCAACTTCGAATTCAGAGTAAGATATTCAATTCTTACAACCTGGACAAGATATTACAACATTTTACCTGGAACAATAGTTTTGTTTTGTTCTTTAACTCTTTTATTAATTTATACAGCAATCTACAGATTGTTAGATCTTATAACATCTTTTTCAAAAGAAAAAATTTGGAAGCCTATACTTTATACGGCAGCTTTGTCAGGATCTTTACTAAGTATTTTTATATTAATATATAGTAAAATTACTCATTTCTATACCTTAATTTTCGGCTTTGGTTTATTTTCTTTAGCAGTATGTCTACTGATTGAATACCAAGTAAAATTTTACCAAATTACTAAAAAACAAGCCATTTCAGGCTTAGTAATAATTGTTCTTTTAAACTTATTTAACCCTGCCACACACTATGTAATTTTATTCATATTTATAGCAGGATTAATGTGTCTTATCGAAGTTTCAAAACTCCTTTATGTTTATCTAAAGGGACACAAAATTAAAGACATTAATTGGAATAAGTTTATCTGGATTTTCTTAACCATGATAATTTCCATTTTAACATATCTTGCTTACTATTATTTTTTTGTTACCTCTTCAAATCAATTTGTGGTTAGTGATATTGTTAATATTACAAGAAGAATTGTTACAAATGCTTCATCTTCTATTGAGCAAATTTTGTCTTTGCAAACCGGGGCTATTCTAGATTTTCATAATTTTGCTGATTATCAAATTGAACCAGGAAATAGAATTTATTCAGCGATTTATTCAACGATGTTGGCAGCTATCGGAGTTTATACATTTCTAAAAAGTAAGAAAAGTAAAGACTTGAAAGAATTTTCAATTTGGATTTTTCTAGCTATTCTATGGTTAATTTCTGTGTTCTTTGCACTAGGTTATGGAAACTCTTTTTCAGCGCACAATACAGCAGGTTGGTTAGTAGGCAGAATATACAACTCTAACAATATTTTTTCTAATTTTGTTTTTTCAGGAATTTCAGTTTTTTTCCAAATACTAAGGTTCCCACATAGGTTTATTTTTATTTTCCAATTGGTTAATTCAATAGGCCTTTCACTTTTCTTATTTTATATTTTGAAATGGTTAGATAAAGTAATTAATTTTAGCCATTCAATATTTAAATGGGTTTGGTTAATTGTAATTCTAAG
Organism: Bdellovibrionales bacterium; assembly: GCA_044378055.1. Classification (GTDB taxonomy): domain Bacteria; phylum Patescibacteriota; class JACMRA01; order JACMRA01; family JACMRA01; genus JBILXY01. Next base: position 57,381 of record JBILXY010000004.1, read on the forward strand.
CTTATCATTGACACCATATTTAATTGGAAATGAGATTGGTAAAACCCTGGCCTCAGGAGATTTAAACCAGTTCATTGCCCCTTATCATATCCCTCAGGATCTTAAAACAATTAAAGAATATTTATCAAAAAACTCTGGTGGTAAAATGGCCATTATGCCTTCAACAGAAATACCGCTTAGGGTTACAGGAGATGCAAACGGAACAGAATTTAAATTGATAGATAAATTCTTTATTTACTATTTAGATTATCCTACTCAATACTATGGCTTAGGGACAGATACTAATTTGAAGAACCTATATTTCACAATTTATAATCAAATCAACCAAGGTTTGCCATGGTTTAATCAATTGAAAAATCAGGATATAGAATATATTTTAGTAAATAAAAATCAAAAGTTAAAACCTGGTTATAGTTTTCGCTCATCGTTAGAGGAAAAAATTAATCAAGCCATTGATCAAGTGGTTAAAGAAAACTTAGCCACTAAAGTAGTAGAAGGAAAAGACTTTGACTTAATTAGACTAAATTCTGAATTTGTAAATAAAAAAACAAGCTTTTATTTTAATGAGTCTTGGCAAGAGTTGCAAAATACTGCTTTTAGAGACAACTCTGGATTTTCAGAATATACATTAAGCGATATTTCAAGGTTAATATGTCTAGAAAAAACTTTTGTTGCACAATCTGATTTAAGTAAAATTACAAAAGATTTATATTTCCTTTGCGAAAAGAAAGGTTCGGTTTACAACAGTCAAATTCTTCCTTTTAAGTCTGAAATTGAATCAACTGATGATTACAGTTCTACTGTTTTTAGTTTATTTACCACTACAGAGTCTCCCGTTTCCAATAGATTTAATTCTTTGGAATCAATAAATCCTGGTACTTTTGGTTCTTTAAACAAAAGAATAGTTTTTCTTACCGAAGAAGATCTTAAAATTAACATTCCTTTTCAAATTGATAGCACTGGAAATTGGAATATAGATTTCAGAGCTAAAATTAGTCAGTCTGTAGTTGTAGCAACTATTCTGAACGATGCCGGAAAAGAAATTAAATCTGTTAAATTAGATTTATACGACCCTAAGAATATACTAGATAAAAATGGTACCCCAATATTCAACAACTTTGCCTATTTCAATTTAATTAAAGATCTCTCTTTGAATAAAGGAAAATACAACCTCAGCATAAGTAAATTTGGTACAGACCCTATAGCAATTGACGGAGTTTTAGCATATAATGAAGATGCCTTAAATAACTTTATTGAAACAAAAAATATAAAGAAATTAGATTATAATTTGTATAAATTTGAAACTAAATAGTAACTGAAACATGAATTTTTTCAAAATAAATAATGATATGAATGATATACTAAAAAATAAAATAGTTATCAGGTGGTTTATTTTTGCCATTGTTTTCGTGATTATTTCTAGTTTGTCATGGATTTGGTTAAACCCAAAAGAAAATTTCACCTCACCTGAAAATATTCAAACAGATGTGTTTATTATGGGTGGAAGTCTTGGGGCTGCAATGGCAGCAATTCAATTAAGCAGAGATAATATTCCTTTCGTTTTGGTAGAGCCAACACAATGGTTAGGAGGTCAGGCCACAATTCAAAGTGTTTCAACTTTAGATCAAAATAACAGGGCTTTTCAGCAAAGTGGAATTTATGCAGAATTAGTGCAATCTTTAAAAGTCAATCCCGAGCTTCCTGGGTTTTATGGGAATGCTTTAACAGGCCCCGGTGCTACTCCAGAAATAATTGATAGCTGGCTTAAAAACCAAATCAAATCTAGTAATGCTAAAATTTTATACGATTCAGAATTATTGGATATTAAAAAACAAGGTTCAAAAATTCTTTCTGCAAGGGTACGCAATAAAAAAATCATCAACTCTCAGTTTAATATAGAAGCTAAATTGTTTTTAGATGGCGCAGACTTAGCTGAATTAAGCAGAACTGCTGGAATAAACTATAGTATTGGTTTAGACAAACAAGAAGAAACAAAAGAACCACAGGCTTTAACAGAGGCTGAAAATAAAATCTTTAAAGAAGGGGTTATAAATGCAAATAATCAGCCTATCGGAGGATTTAAAGATGTAATTCAGCCTGTTACAGTTCCATTCACAGTTGTGGATAAAGGTTATTTTGGCGACATGATTAACTGGAAAAGCTTTGCACAAGAAGGAGATAAAATTAAATGCCAAAATTTAGTTCAAGAATGCTGGAATGTTAATAGCAATAGCTCTTTTGAAATAAAAGCAAACCCTTTACCTATATGGCTAAGTTTCGTTGCTTTTGGAAACGAGGAATTCCAAATTCAGGTTAATGACAAAGAATATAAACCAACAAGAGTAGATAAGAAAATAAGTGAAAACACTATTCAACTAAGGTTTGAAATTGATTCAAATGATAGAAATGTTCAAATCAAATTTCTTCCCAAGAAAAACCAGAGTATTTTAATTAGTCATATTTTTACTTCTAATTTCAACCAAATCCAACCTTCTGAATCTGACAGCGTGGGAGATTTATTTAAAAAAACCAAACTAAAAATTGACCCAGTTTACAAGAAAAATCAGGCAAAATTTGAGTGGTTTGGAAATCAGAAAGAAATAAATTCAAATCAAGAATATATAATTTTTTACATTCCAAGTGATAATAAAGTAGATGTTCCTAGAGAGGTATTTTTTAACATTGCCGAAAATGGAAAAGAAATAACAGATTTTAAGTTTAACCCAATTCTTGATTATTTTCCTGGATACCTTCCAATTAGAAAAGTTAAGTTTAATCCTGAAAGCAAATATACCGTTTCTGTTTCTGGAACAAGTAAAGATGGTTTAAACTTAGGTAAAAATGTATTGATAGTTCCTGCAAATCAAGTAAATAATTTAATTGTATTAAACCCAGGTGATACCTATAGTTTCCTAAAAAATGGGCTGTTTGACACATGGCAAATTGGGGGATTTTCTTCTGAACTTGAAGTAATTACCAGGGATTCCAAAAGTCTAATTCCAAAAGAAAAAATTTCAAACCCTATCAAACCAAGCAAGGCAGTAAATTTTCTTGATAGATATATTTTCCCTGTTGAAAGTTCAATTTACTTAAGGGAGTCTGAAAATAAAGGGCAGGTTTTTGTTAGGAAACTAAATTTAGATCACTTTGCAAAGAATATTTGGTCTAACTTATCTGAATCCACCCAAGAAGAAATAAATAATTTGGATCCTGGCAAATATGAAGCTTATGCCTTCTACCAAAATGATGAAAATAGTTCCCAGGCCGATAAAGTAACTGTGAATCTGGAATTGTCTGGCAAAACAGCAATAAAAAGAAATATACCCTTATTTAAAAGCCTTGTTGAAAAAATTGGTGAATTTGACCTTACAGAGTTAAGCAAAGGCAAGCTTAGTGTACAATCTAGCTGCCCTTCTAACAATAAATGTTTGGAAAATTTACAGATTGTACTGATGGAATCTACTCCAGCTTTGTATAACCCTAATAGGTTTGATGCTTTGATTAACAATACCAATGATTCAGAAAAAAAATTACTAGTCAGAGATATTGCAGCAGCTAGTATGTTCGATTACAGACAGATTATTGATTATGCAAATATTGAAACTTGGAACAAATTAAATAACGATGAAAAAACCCAAATTACACCTTTTTCATTAGGTATAAGTCAAATTAATACCGGATTTAACGATTACACCCCTCCCAATCTAAACTACACAAAATATTTAGAAGACCCTGATTACAGAAAAGAAATTTATGAAACGGCTAAAAACTTAAGTAAACAATATTACTACTGGCTAAAATACGACGATCCAATTAATCATCTTGGATGCGAAAATACTGATATTTTTTGTTCAGGATTAAGAATTAGCAAAGCAACCAAAGCAGGCTTGGATAATGATACTTATTCTGTTGCAGAGTATATTAGAGATCCAGTTAGATTGCAGGGTGAAAAACAAATTACATTCAACCAAATTGCCTGGGAAAACAATGCATGCACTGAAATTTCTCTTAGTTGTATTGAATTAAAATTTAAAGATGCAAGCTATCTTGTGAATAAAGATTTTCTAATTAACTTGCCTAAAAGATCAATAGCTCCGTTTTACTATCCTACAGATGTTCATGGCTTAGTTAAACAAGGAGGAACTTCATTTTTAAATTACTTAGTAGAAAATAATTTTAGAGATTTAAAAAATCAACCCAGCTTTATTAATGGAATGTACGATTTAAAAATAAAGCCAAGCAGCGTTTCTTTAGATAATATTTATAATTCTAAAATTGATAACCTTCTGTTTTGTGGTAAGAACATATCAATCAGCCAAATTGCTAATGGCTCCACCAGGCTCCACCCTTCTGAGGCTGCTATTGGTCAAGCCTGTGGCATAATTGCTACAACAATGATTAAAGATTCTTTAAAATCTGTTTCTGTTGCTGCAACTGATGAAAATTTTGGAAAGATAAGAAAGAAACTTGTTCAATCAAATATATATACCACCCCACTAGAAGATATCAGCATTGAGAATTTCAAAAATAAACAACAATATGATTTGTTAGAAGCTGTTTATTTTGCTTTAGAAGATAATATTTTAAATGTAAAAATTAGCCAAGACAAAAATTTATCTGGAGTAATCTTATCTGCAGATTTAAATGGCCCGGCTTCATATGAAGATTTAGTAAGGCTATTTTCTAAAACCACCTTTTTTAGTATTGATAACTTAGTTAGAAACGATAAATATAAATTTTTAGATCTAAAAAATATTCTTGATGAAAAACAATATGAACTTATCGCCAAGGCATCTTTAGAATTTAGAAGCAAGCAAAAAGATAAAGATATAGAAAAAATAGAATCTTTGCAAAATATAACAATCACCAGAGGAGATATTGCGTATATATATTTTACCTTAATAAATTAATATCTTCTAAAACCGTAATTCTGCATTAAAAAACCCCCTGTTGGGGGATTTAAATTATACTGTACCAGGGTTATTTTCTTTATCTTTCTTTTCCTTTTCTTCTCTGTCTTTCTTCTCTTTTTCTTCTTTCTCTCTTTGCTCTCTATCAGAGTTAGACCTATTTTCTTCTCTTGCACCTTGAACGGATGCAGTAGTTGTTGATTTTGGTTGGAAGAACGAATTATAAACTAAGATACCACCGGCACCTAAAATTAAAATAACAAGAATTAGTACGAATATGTTGCGATTATTAGACATAGTTTAGTATTGATTATGGTAGAATTTTATATTTGTCAAATAACTTAACAAGAACAAAAGATTTTCTACATGTATTATAACACAAAAATATAAAATATGCAATTCAATTTGTTAAGTATAAAGTAGATTAACATTGCTCTACTCCTCTTCCGCCAGTGCGTAAACATCCCTAGGCTTTGATCCATTTTGCGGGCCAACCACTCCTTCTTCTTCTAGTTGCTGAATAATTCTGGCGGCCTTTGGATAGCCTATTCCCATCATTTGTTGAAGGAAAGAAGCTGAACCTTTCTGATATTGAATTACCAGGTTTTTAGCTTCTAAATATACTTCATCTTTACTATCATCATCACGGGAAACCATTCCTGGCACATTAATTTTTACTTTTGGTGTTTCTAAAACTTTTAAATCTAAGTTACTAAAAACGTCGTTTTCATCGGCTAGGCGTTTTAGGTATTCAACACATTTTTTCACTTCTTCATCTGAAACATTTGGTCCTTGGAAGCGAATTGCATACATGGAATTTGGGTTCATGAATAAACCGTCGCCTTGACCCAACAGTTTTTCTGCTCCCCCTTGGTCTAAAATAACTCTGGAATCTATTTGGGAAGCTACGGCGAAGGCAATTCTGGAAGGAACATTAGCCTTAATTAAACCTGTTACAACATGGGTATCTGGGCGCTGTGTACCCAAAACTAAATGGATTCCAACTGCCCTAGACATTTGGGTTAATCTCACAATAATTGGCTCTACTTCGGCTTTAGCCATCATCATTAAATCTCCTAATTCGTCTATTACAAAAACCTGATAAGGTAAGGCTTCAATTCCGGTTACTTTAGCTAGTTTATTATAATCGGCTATGTTTCGCTTACTATATTCTTCCAGCAACTTGTATCGTCTTTCCATTTCTAAAACTGTCCATTTAAGGGCATTTATAGCTTTTTCAGCATCGGTAATAACGGGAGCAAGCAAATGTGGAACTTTGTCGTAAAGTTTAAGCTCTACGCGTTTCATATCCACCAAAATTAGTTGTAATTCTGACGGAGAATAGCGGTATAATAAACTTAGTAAAAGCCCATTAATCCAAACAGATTTTCCACTTCCAGTTGCACCAGCTACTAACAAATGCGGCATTTTAGATAAGGCAAAAATTAAGTTGTGGCCTGCAACATCTTTTCCCATTGCAATAGCAAGCTCATCTTGAAAATTCAAAAAACGATGGGTTTGCAAAATATCCCGAAGTAAAACAGACGATTTAACTTTATTTGGAACCTCCACCCCAACCAAACTTTGACCATTCACCGGCGATTCTACCCTGATATTACTAGATGCTAAGGCAAGGGCTAAATCTCTTTGTAGGGCGTCTATGGCTGATAATCTAACACCATTAGCTGGTTTTAAAGTATATTGGGTTACAGTAGGCCCAACCGAAACATCGCCCATTTCAACACTTATTCCGAAGTGAGCTAAAGTTTCTTTAATAATTTTCTTATTCCCTTCAATATCCCCTGGTTCAACTTTGCTGGTGTTTTCTTTTAAAATATCAAAAGGAGGTAATTTCCAATCTACCAAATTATCTACAGGTTGCATTTCCAGAACATCTTTGGAAGAACCGCTGAAACTGAACTTTGGTTTAGCGGGTTTGGCAGATGAAGAAGTTGGTCTTGCTTGGACATCAATTACATCAGATTCTTTTACATTCGAGGTTGCAATGTTTTCGGCAGTTTTGAAATTTACAGCCGGTCTATCTTCAGGTTTTGCAGAAATTTCATCGGTAATTGGTACAGCATTAGGGTTTTTCCATATTTCAAAAACATCTGGGATAAAGTCCCAAAATTCGCCTGGATTTCTTAAAGTTTGTTTCAGATTTTCTAAGAATTGAGTGAAAGTAAGGTTTGAAACCAAGAAAAATCCAAATACCCCAACAAAAACTAGCATAAAAGCTCCGCCAATTAAGCCAAAATAACCGAAAGCCACTGGATACATTAAATAGCCAAATAATCCTCCGCCTTTTTCAACTTCAGCAGGGGTTTTAACTTGCATTATCATGCTTAAAAAACCGTTTAAACAAGCCGATAAAAAGAAAAATCCCCAAATTAATCTTCCATTAAATTCTGCGGCAAGTTCGTTATTTCGCTGAATTCTTATTAAAATAGCCCCAGTAATAAAGAAGATTATAGGCAAAACCACCGAACCCCTTCCAAGGAAAATAGCCAGGAACGAGCCTATAACACGGCCAAAGTTTCCAGCCAAACCAAAAATGCTTAAATAGGTTAAAATACCAGCCGCAAAAGAAGCAACAATTGAAAGTGTAATTTTAGTATTTACATCCAAAGTGGGTAAAATGCGAGGAAATTTCATCAATTGAAAGTTGAAAGTATTAGAAGGTTTTGGCAAGAGCCAAGCAAGTTTGGGCTAGACAACGCTGTCATCTAGAAACAATTTCAGGATTCAAAATCCACCCCGTCAGTCTGCGACTGCCACCCCTCAATATTTTCGCCCAAAAATGAGGGCCAAGTTCGGTACTTGGCTCTTTTGTATATTTAAAATTTATTCGTATAAAAAATTATCTACAATTTGCTTTAACTCAAACTCAGTCATACCTTGTCCAAGAAACTCAGCGCAAACCCTGTCTTTAATATATTCAGTTTCCCATCCAAGTAATTCACGAGAAATAAAACTAGTAACTTGTTCTTTAGTTAGAGTTGAAGAAGAGCTGTTGCTAGGAGCAGTTTGTCTTTTTCCATCTTGCTGAATTGTTTTACCACGATTAGCTAATGTCATCTTTCCTCATTTATAAAAATAAGTGTGTAATCAATTCTAAATATATTATATTTACTTTGTCAAAAATTTTGCTTACTTCAGATATCTTTTAAACCAATTCACTGTTTCTTTGATGGCTTCAAGGTTTGTGGCTTGTGAATAGTTTGGGAAGAATTGGAAGAATTTTGTTGAATCAACCAACAAAGCAGACTTGTGTAGATACTGTTTTTCGTTGGCAAGACGAATGTATGGGTCTAGGAATACTTTAATTTTGAAAAGCCAATTTGGCATTGAACTTATTTTTGAAGGCACTTTACTTTCGTCTATAATTAATTCGGCAAATTCACTTATGGAAGCTGGCTGCATGCTTGGAAGTACAAAAATATTACCATCCACGCTTGGGTTTTCGGCAATAATAGCCACCGCTTCAGCCAGATCACGAGTATAGGTAAAACTGAAAGGAAAGCCTTTGGTTGGTAGAAGTTGTATATTTTTCCTATTTAAGAATAATGGCTTGAAAAACAATGTTCCAAATATTGATCTTGTGGCATAAGGACCAAACAAACTGGAAGCTTTAACAATACTGGCTTGAATTAAGTTTTCCTTTAAAGCTTTTTCAAAAGTTGTTGAAACATAACCCCGAATTTGAGATTTAGGTGAATTTGGACTGTATGGCGTTTGTTCGCTAATTGGGTTGACATTTAATTGGCCTATTCCATCAAAACTATCAACAAAAATAATTCTTTTTCCAGACTGCCCTAATTCGATTAAATTTTTAACAAAAACAGGATATTCAGCCGACCAAGTTTTTAAACTATGACCAATAGGATAGTAAGCAGCAATAACTAAATCTGATGTTTGGGTGGCTTCTAATAATAGATTGTAATTTAAAATATCTACTTTTTTAGTATCAAAAGCACGGCCAAATTTATCTTTTCCAGTTTTATTTATTCCTAAAACTTCATGTCCTCTTTCCAGCAATTCATCTGCAATTGCCGCCCCTGCGCTGCCATCTGAACCCAATATTGCAATTTTTAATTTAAGCATATTTCTTTAATATTTCTAAAGTTTTATTTCCAAATTCCAAAACATCTTGGAAATTAGTTTGGTATTTTAGGTTGGTAAGAATGGATTGCATTTCGGGATTAAAAATTTCGGCAACCAAATTTTCGTTGTCATTTTTTTGCTCAAGAAGAAGGTTTACTTTATTGTACAGGTTAATAATTACAGAAAGCATAGCCTCCATTTTTTCAAAACTGCAATAAGTATCAATTTCATCGAAGCCATTTTGTTGTAAATAATCTTCACGAAGTGACTTGGCAATTTCAAGGATTAAGCGCTTTTCATTATCAAGACCATCTGGGCCGACAAGTTTTACAATTTCCAACAGCTGATTTTCAGAAGCTAGAATTTGCTTGGCAAGCAACCTATTTTCCAAATAATTATCACCGACAGGAAGGGTGGCATTTAAAATTTTGGCGTAATTTTCTTCAAAAAGGGAATAACTGGTTTGCCAGTTAATGGCGGGATAATGCCTTTTCATAGCAAGCCCAGCGTCTAATGCCAAAAATACCTGACTATTTTTCAAACTATTCTGGGTCATCGGTTCGGAAAAATCTCCACCGGGAGGCGAAACAGTACCAATTACAGTTACCGAGCCTTCCTCGCCATCAAAGTTTTTTGTAACACCTGCCCTTTCGTAAAAAGCAGCAATTCTACTTCCTAAATAAGCTGGATAACCTTCTTCTGAAGGCATTTCGCCAAGCCTTTGGGAAATTTCACGCAGTGCTTCAGCCCATCTGCTGGTTGAATCGGCCATTAAAACCACATTTAGCCCCATGTCTCTAAAGTATTCTGCTATGGTAATTCCTGTGTAAATGCTAGCTTCACGGGCGGCTAAAGGCATGTTGGAGGTGTTGGCGATTAAAACTGTTCTTTCCATTAACGGCCTATCGGTTTTAGGATCAATTAGAGTTGGAAATAGTTTAACCATTTCAGTCATTTCATTTCCGCGTTCGCCGCAGCCAACATAAACCACCACTTCAGCATCGCTCCATTTGGCAATTTGCTGCTGAGTAAAGGTTTTGCCTGCTCCAAAAGGGCCTGGGGTTGAAACTTTACCACCAAGTAAAATTGGGAAAAATGAATCGATAACTCTTTGCCCGGTTTTAAAAATTTTCTTAGCTTCTAATTTTTTTGCGACAGACCTTGGCACTTTTACAGGCCATTTGCTGGCTAGAGTTAATTCTTTTTTGCTTCCTTTGTTACTTTTTAAAACTGCAACAATATCCCAAACTTTAAAACTTCCAGCAGTTATTTTTTCTACTATCCAAGTTTCGTCGCTATCTAAAGAAGGTGCAATTAGCCAATGTTTTAAAAGCGGTGTTTCTTGAACATAGCCAAGTTTTTGCCCATGAGTAACCTCTTCTTTTAACTGAACTGTTGGAATAAAATCCCATTCTTTATCTCTATCTAGGGCTGGAATATTAATGCCTGGTTGAATAAAAATTGGGCTTATTTCTTCAATTTTCTTTAATGGTCTTTGAATTCCATCGAACATTTCCCCAAGCATTCCTGGCCCTAATTCCACACTTAATAACTGGCCACTTAACCAAACTTCTTCCCCAACTTGCAACCCTGCTGTTTCTTCAAAAACCTGAATTTTAAGGGAATTTGTTTCGATACTAATAATTTCCCCAAGAAGCTTTTTACTGCCAATATAAACCGTTTCAAGCATTTTAGGCGATTCTTGTATTTTGCCATTTTCAGCCAAAACCTCAGCGATAATTAAAGGACCAAGCACATGAGTAACCTTAAGCATATTAGTTGCAGGAAAGGCACAAGGCAAAGTTATGTCAACGAATTTAAATAAAATTAGAGGATAGTGTTTCTTTTTATAGTAAATTTTTCATGTGGAGAGATTGAAGTATTTAACGATTTCGATAATTGAGAACAATAAATTGTGATATTATTTTTTTGCTTTATTATTAAGCTTTTTATCAAAAGTTATTAATTCTAAATTGTAATAATCTTTACAAGCCATTAAATAACAGTCTGCGAAATCTAAATTCTCGGTTTCAAAAAACTCTAAAGCAGATAAACTAATATGCTTATCTTCAGCAATTATTCCTTCTTCAGTTAAAATGGCAATTAGAAAATTTACTAAATCTGTTTTGGAACAGTCATATTGTTTTGATAAAATATACACAACTTCGGCAATAATAATGCTTGGCAGGTGAATGTTAATCAAACCTTTTTTCAGTAATAATAATTTTTCTTGTGCAATATTCCACTCTGTAAGATTTCTTTTGGTGAAATAGCTAACCAATAAATTTGTATCAATAATATATTCTTTGTTACTTTTGTTTTCCATATCTTTTTGCGTCTCTGTGTAAATGCGAGTCTATTCTTGCTTGTTGAATTTCTTCATCGGTAAAAACTTTGTCGGTCTTAAAATTTTCGGCAATTTCCATAAAGTCTAAGACAGGTCTTAAAATATAAGTGTTGCCTTTTTTTATTAAAACTACTTTTTCGTATGATTTCATATCATCTCTAATTTTCTTAGGAATGGTAATAGTCCCTTTTTTGGTCATTGGTAAAGTATAAATCATATTTCTTACTTATTTAAGAAAAGTTAACTTTATTTATAAAAGTATGTCAATTAATATCAGAGTAAATCAGCCTTGGATAAAAACATTTGCTTGCCATTTACCTACAACTATTTCTGAATTAAATTACATAGGATTTTTTTCTTGTGATCGTATAAATTTATGTACTATATAACAACTTCCCGCCCTTATACCAATTCTACTCCGCATTTGGGAACAAGCATGGACGCTATTTATGGTGATGTTTTTGCTAGATTTCACAGGCTTTTAGAAGACGGCCAGGTTTTGTATAGTATGGGTTTTGATGATCACAGTTTTAAAATTGCCGATAAAGCCATAGAACTAGATTTAGACCCTAAAGTTTATGTGGATTCCAAAAAAGAAGATTTTATAAAAAGCTATGAAAAGTTAAATATTTCATACAACAGCTTAACCCAAAGTTCCAGTGCTAAACACCACTGGGTGGCCAATTTGGTTTGGAATGAATTAAAAAAGAAAGGATTTATTTATTCCAAAAGTTACAATGGTTTATATTGCAAAGGTTGCGAAGACTTTTACTCTACTTCACAATTAATCGACGGACGCTGCCCTGTTCACCCTTATTTGGAAATTCAAGAGGTGGAGGAAACCAACTATTTCTTCAAGTTAACCCATTTTAAAACCGATTTAATTCAATATTTAGGCGAAGTAAATGTTCCGGACAGTTCAGTAATTGTGGAGATGAAAAAGTTTGCTGAAGATTTACAGGATATTTCAATTTCAAGAGACAAAAGCAGGTTAAATATTGAATGGGGCGTACCAATTTGGAGCGATCCTAGCCAAGTAATGTATGTTTGGTTTGAAGCTTTAATCACCTATTTAACCCCCCTAGTTAACGATGATTTGTTTGTTGAATTTTTAAATTTCCACGCCAATAATCCAAAAACAGATAACTTGGAAGAATTTTCGGTTAAAGATTTATATGAAATGTATATTCCAGATTATTTTGATAGAAGTGAAGAACAATTAGCTACACAAGTTTGGACTTTATTACGAAACAAGTTACCTCAGGACTTGCAAATTATTGGTAGAGACAATGCTAAATTCCATTTAATAATTTGGCCTGCAATTTTATTAGGATTAGATTTACCACAAATTAAAAACTGTTTGGTTCACGGAATGATAACCGACAGCCAAGGCAGGAAATTTAGTAAATCTTTAGGAAACGGTGTTGAATTAGATGAAATTATACAGAAAATTGGCCCAGAAGGAGTACGATTCTTTATTTTAAATGAATGTAATTCAGTTGGAGACAGCCCATTTAGTTGGGAAAGAGTGGCTAATTCCTATAATTCCCATTTGGCCAATAATTTGGGAAATTGTTTAATGCGAATTACCACATTGGTGGAAAAATTTCTAGATGGATATTTAGATTTAGATTCTTTTGAAAACACCAACCAGATTGAAATTGACACAGATAAAATTTATAACCACCTGGCTAATTTTGCACCTGAAAAAGCCAGCCAAGCCTTGTTTGCTGAATTAAGTAAAATTAATGTGTATTTAGAGGAAACAAAACCCTGGAGCTTAGGTAAAGACCCGGTAAAAAATTTAAAGAAGATTAAGGAAATTTTAACAGTTGCAGCTTGGAATTTAAGAAACCTAAACGAAGTTTTAAGTTTGTTCCTACCAGAAACAGCCAGCTACATTTCAGAAAGCCTAAACGCCCCAATAATAACCAAAGCCAAAGTATTATTCGAAAAGATAGAATCGTAACCGTAGTGGCGAAGTTTACGAGCCACAGGCAAAACGAGGGCGTAGCGGCAATCGTGAATCGCCACCAATATAAACCATAAAAATAGCCCCCAGTTTATAATAGCTGAGGGTTTGTGTTGTTTTTGAATGTAATTTTGCGTCTCGGATTGTTGCATTAAAATACCAAAATTTAGAAAGTATCGAAAATTAAATCTAAGTTTATCAAATCTGGGAAAATTTCAGATAATCCCAATGTTGGCTCATCCCATGATTCAGAACTAAAAATGACAAAGTTGATACTATCGAAAAACCTAAGTGTAATCTGCCTTGCAGTCTCTGGCGACAAATGTGATTCGTCCATAAAAACCAAACGGCTATTAACAAACAGACTTTGCATTGCTCGAATTTTACAACTGCCAGTTCTCAATATTTCATCTTTAATATTGTCATAAAGCACATCTTTTCTCATGCGAACTGCCAAAGTATTATCAATGACAAATTTTCCATTTGGTCTATCAAAAATCTTAGTTCCTTTTTTTGAACTGCTTAATTCCTCTTCGGTACAAATTCTATAACTCTGCAATACAGCCACTAACACACTAACACCATTTTCAGTAGATTTTCCCTCATAAATATAAATACAATTGTAGAAGGGTATTACTTTTCTTACAGGTAATTTACTAGACGATGTTAAATGTTGATTGCCCTCGCTATAACTCATATAATTATACAAATACCTACAAATTCACAACAATTAAGAATTTAACACTGGAATTATTTTGGCAAGTACAACAAGTTAAATAAAAAAGCCCCCGAGAATTTCCCGGGGTAACTATTTATGAGTCGCCAAATAAAAGAATTTCAATTCCTTCAGTATGAACGCTGTTTCCCTTCATATTATGAAGTTCAATAGTATCTCCAACATCAACAGATATATGCTCTTCAGTTGTGTAAGAATTCATAACTGGCTGAGTAAGAACAGTATAAAACCACTCATCGTGATTTTTAGCACAATTTGGAAAAATTCCACTACCTTGAACTAATTCATCTCTTTCTACTTGCAACATTACTGTTGCATAGCCTTCATCAGGCACATGACATTTCAGGAGTAATTTATTACCCTGTCCCTCGCCTATTCCAGTACAAATTAGTCTCTTGCTCACTTAATATACCTCCGTATCTACAATATATTTACAATTTGCCTCGAATGATTCCAATACTTATCTTACATGCTATATAAAAAATTTGGCAAGTAAAAAACCCCAAAAAGGGTGAATTGTTTTTTGTATCAATAAACGGGATTATTTCTTATTTCTCTTCTTTCTTAGCTTTTGGCTTAGATTCCAAATCTTTAATTGATAAAATAATTCCCAAAGCTTATTATAAAACTATGGGAAAGTATAGATTCATCTTTCAAATGATGAAAATGAAGCTCAATTTATGGCTTAAAATTATTCAGCTAATAACAAATCCAGCCCTTCAGTGTGAATTTTGCTACCAGGTCGGTAGAAAAACTTAATAGTGCTACCGGATGTAATTCTAATAGGCTGCTCTTCCCTAGGGAGAAGTTCAACTAAATTTATTGGCTTAGCATCATCATCGTCTACTATATACATGCACTCGCCTGTATTGATCAGATTTTGCATAGTGTTTTTAAGCTTTTCTTTATTTAATTTTATAGTAGCATTGTTATAAGAATCTACTGGTAACGAGCAAACTAAAATAACAGAGCTATTATCTAGATTGTTTAAATAAATTGTAGAGCACTCAAAACTTTTTGCGAGCTTAACACTTCTGTTCCGTTTGTAAAGTCTTACTGCTATATCAATATCTTTTTCAGAGATGAACTCTAACATACTCCCCAAAATTCACAACAGCACAATACTTTAGTTATTATAAAGTTTTGGCAAGTGAAATCAAAGCCTACTAGTTTTTCTTAGTTTTTGGCTTAGATTCTAAATCTTTAATGGTTTCCACTATTGAATCTTGTTTAAGATTATTTTTTACTGTTTGGTAAATCCATTGGGCACCGCCTTGGCGAATTATTCTGTCGATAATGCTTGTCCTAATATCTTCACCAGACATTCCAGATTGTAAATTATACTTGTCTGGGTTTCTCATAGCGTCGTTAACTGTGTTATCTACTTCTTCATTTTTAGGCTTATTTTCAACCCTAACTTCATGAACAACTGTTAAAATGCTGCTTAATTTAAACTCGTTTCTAACATATTTTTCAACTGCTTTTTTAACTTGAATAGAATCTAAACTTTTGGCTTTTGACTCGTTTTCTAAAGGAATTCCAGCTTTTATAAGCATTTCTCCCATTGTAATTTTTTCTCTTTCAGCGTCTAAAGCAAGTGCATTAAAAATACGGTCAGTTTCTGCTTCAACACCTTGTAAATCTAATTGGAAATCTGGGGTAATATCTACAACTTTTCTAATAATATTTTTCTGCCAAGCATCATCAATCATTCTTTCTGTATCATCCGCATAGAATTTTTCTAGGAAGGTTTCAAATCCACCTTCATCTTTAAATTGGGTTCCAAGTTCGCTATTGGCTTCAATAACTGCATTAATATTATCGAATTGTGGCTTACTTACTTCGTGAATTGTAACTTTAAACTCGGCAGTTTTTCCAGCAAGTTCTGGCTCGAAATAATCGGCAGGGAATTTAACTTTAAAATCTTTCTTTTCGCCTGTTTTAACTCCGGTCATTCCCTTTTCAAAATCTGGAAGATAATTTCCCATTCCTAAAGTAATTTTAGTTCCAATGGCATCAAGTTTAGGATCGGCAACACCATCAACTTTTCCGCTTAAATCAGCCATTACTTGGTAACCAGATTTAGATTCTTCATCAACCGCAATATAAACATTAGAGTTAGTAAATAATCTATTTTTTTCCTGTCTTTTAAATTCTTCTAAACTAGGGCGACCAACCAAGCTTTTTGCAGTTGGTTTTTCTACCTTCAAAGTTTCAATTTTAGATAAATCTACATTTGGAAGTAAGTGGGCGTTAATCCTGAACCTAAATTCATCATCTTTTTCACCTGTAAATTCTGGAGATGGATCAATTTCAAGTCTCATTACTGCTCTTTTTTCTTCTTTCATTTTTTCATGAATTAAATCGGTGGCAGCACGGGAAAATTTATCAACAGTTTCGCGCAAAAAAGTTTCTTCAAAAGCACCTTCGTTAATATATTTTCTAGCCAATTTTTCAGGGGCTTTGCCTTTTCTAAAGCCAGGAACTTCCACAGTTGCAAGCAATTGATTGGTTAATCTATTTTTCCAAGTTTGGTATTCGTCTTTTGGAACAAGATAGTCTAAGCTGTATAAAATTTCATTTTCAAATTTCTGATTGGTAACATTGGCCATACCCAATCATAAAACCTTTCAAGGGGTGGTTTTGTCAAGCTGTAACTAGTCTATTCATTAAATTTTAGAAATCAAGCGAGAACATTGGCAACTATAGATATTATATGTAATAATTCCTTTAAAGTATCAATATGATAAATAAAACCAATTTTACTATTCAACAAGCAGTTGAAGAAGATTACAAAAGATTAAACTTCGTAAACAAAGAAACTTGGCTTCATACCTACCCTAATGAGGAAAACAACATTACTGTTGAAGATATTGAAAATTTAGACTGGCAAAAATTTGAGAATAATTGGAAAACTAAGCTTGCAACATCAGAGGAAGGTTTGTATTGTTTTACTGCGGAAATTGAAGACAAAATTATTGGGTTTATTGTAGTAAAAGAGTTTGCTGATTTTATATCTATTGGTTCAATTTATATTTTACCAGATTACCAAAGATTAGGCATAGGTTCTGCCTTGATAAATTATGCTCTTAATTTCATATCCAAGAATAAGAAAATTGTAATTAGAGTGGCTGAATATAACCAAAATTCAATAAATTTTTACAAGAAAATGGGTTTTATTTTCTCAGAAAAAGCTGCTGACTTTAAATTATCTGAAACCAAATCTATTCAACAAATTAAAATGGTGTGGAATAGAGTTTAGAGAAAAAAATTCACTCAAATCCAAAAAATCACGTAATTTGTCAATGCCACTGCAGAATTACGGTGTTTTTTAAGTGGAATTCATAATTTTACGAGGTATTAAATTAGGTCATTTCGAATAATATTGACTAAAGAAGAATTATTGATAATTATATAGTAGTAAATTAGTCCTGTAACGATGAAAGTCCGCCATCGCGGTGCGGAAGGGAAGAAATTCCTGACCCTAGTCCTACAGGGCTAATTTTTTTTACATCAAATTTATTGGTTTTGTGATTATAGAATCTATCTTCCCAGTTTTCTAAATTAAAATCGTAAATATCATATATAAGCTTAACTTTTTCTAAGATAAAATTTATATAAGCGTCACTTCCAGGTTCAGTAGAAGTATATGCTCTATAAATCGACCAATTAATATAATCAACTATATCCAGTAAAGGCTCATCGCTAGGAACCTGAACAAAAATTTCTGGCTTATTTTCAATTATATAGTCCGACTTAGATTCAAATAAATTTATTGATTTTTGAATGGCATCATTTAGAGGCTCTCTTCTTAGTCTAGAACCTCTTTTTGAAAAGTAGATTATATTATCTTCTGACTTGTATAATATATTGGTGAACAACTTTGTTATCATATCATCATAGAATATACTTTCTTTTCGTAAATGTCTTTTAGTAAAAACTTGTTCATTTTTTCTTGCCACTACAAATCTTGCTTTAAAATTTAAATCTTTTATTACTTCAAAAAAATATTTTCTCACTTCTGGTCTATCTTCCTTAGCATGAAAAAAGAATTTATTTAACCTATTTTTCCTTATAAAAGGTGCCACGAGCGGATCGTTTATAATTGTTTTCCTTGCATTTAATACTGCATTCCTAACACTTTCTGGTGAACCAGTATAGATACATCCCATAATTAAAATTGGTGAACAACCATTTTTTCCTGCTACAAATCTACCTTTTTTATCATAAAATGTAGGATCGCCTGACTCATCGACAGCGAAAGTAGTCACTTTGTTTACTTTTTTATCCTGGCCTTTATATGGATGGATTATTTTTTTAAGCTGTTTTTTCATATTTTGCACTTTAATAACTCCCCCCAACCTCTTTCCCTGCCAAAAACCTGGTTATAAATTCTCTGCCCCTGGGGGTTAACTTCCTTCCGGCCGAATCTTTATCTAGGAAGCCTAAAAATAGTAAATAGGGTTCGGTTACAAGTTCTAGGGTTTCTACTTCTTCAAGCAATTTACCAGATAGGGTTTTTAAAGCCAGACTTCCTTCTAACAAACTTTCCAGATAATTTAAATCAGAGTTTGTTAAACCAAATTCGTGCACACCAACTTCTTCCAAAAAGGTTTTTGCTACGCTAAGATCGACTACTTGTTGATGATGAACCACTTTTAAATCGCGGAATCTTTTCAAAATATGGTTGGCAATTCTGGGAACGCCTCTACTTCTTCTGGATAGTAAAAGCATGGCTTCAGGTTGAATATCCACTTTTAAAATACTGGCCGAGCGCTCTAAAATTCCTAAAATTTCTTCTTGGGTGTAAGGTTGAAGCTGAAATAAATTTGGAAATCTATCTTTTAAAGGCTTAGATAATTTACCTAATTGGGTTGTAGCACCTACTAAAATAAATGGAGGTAAATCAAGCTGGGTAACTGTTGAACCCTGCCCTTTTCCTACCATTAAATCTACTTTCCTGTCTTCCATGGCCATGTACAAAATTTCTTCCAACGGGGCTTTAAGCCGATGTATTTCGTCTATAAATAATACAGAGTTTGGCTCTAAATTTACCAGCAAACTAACAACATCGCCAATTTTTTGAAGACTTGGAGCAGTAACCATTTTAAAACCAACCTCTAATTCCTTGGAGATTAAGTTCGACAGCGTTGTTTTACCAAGCCCTGGAGGGCCGAAAAACAAAATATGCTCTGGCAAAGTTTCCCTTATTTTAGCTGAATCTAAGATTAGTTTCAATTGCCGGCGTAATTTTTCTTGACCTATATAATCTGAAATTGTTTGGGGCCGAAGTTCTAAACTTTCTTCTTCATTTTCCCACCAAGGCTTTACTTTGGCAGCTTTTTTTGAAACTGATACATTATCCGAGGAGTTAGAGTTAGATAAATTTTGGGTTTCTGAATCTTCAAAACTGGTTTTAATCACCTTACAAAACTGATTTTAAAGGGTTTTATTGTCAATATATTAGCAGTATTCTTTTGCCCTATTCCTTGACAGAATAAACAACAAAACCAAATAATAACTTATGAATAAAACATACGGAGAAGATAATTTTGGCCAAACAATTTGGCATTTTCTTCCAGGAATCATTAAATTTTTATCAGTTCTAGGAATTGGTTTAGTAATTTTCAATCTAATTAACATTAGTTTCGCCGGCTCTGCTATCGATTCAAATTTAGATCAATCTAGTAAAACCGACACTGTTTTAGTTAGAACATATAACCCAAAAATAGGTAACCCTGATTCAAAATTAAAATTGGTATATTTCCTAGATTATCAATGCCCTGTTTGTGGTGCCAATGCAGAAACAATGACCCAGCTTAAAGCAGATTATAAAGATAAAGTGCAATTTGTTTACAAACATTACCCAATTAAAACAGCTCATGTTTACGCCGAACCAGCTGCCAAAGCTATTCAAGCAGCAACCTTACAAAACAAAGGTTTTGAACTTGGCGATATAATACTTGCAAGACAGAACGATGGTTTTTCCCCTTCCAAGTTTTCTGATTGGGCCAAAGAATTGGGTTTAGATATGGAAAAATTTGAAACTGATAGAGGATCAAGTCTTGTTAACAACGAAGTTATTTTAGATCAAGCAGATTACGACGGTGCTGAGTTTCCAAAAAGCACAGTTTCAGGAGAATCTAAGCCTAAAGGTCAGGTAGGTGGAACACCAACAACAGTGCTAGTTAAGGACGGTAAAATTGTTGACTGGTGGAGTGGAAGACCAAATATTGACACAGTAAAAGGCAAGTTAGATGAGTACCTCAAATAAGTTTAGTTTAGAACAAAAATTGCTACGATTGCAGGAAATTCAGGCTCTTCTTCGCGAAAAGAAAGTAAGCCTAAGTGAAAGCATGCCTTTGTTAGAAGAAGCAACTAAATTAAAAAAGGAAATTGAAACCGAGCTTACAGAAATGGAAAATAAGCTAATCAGCCTTTCTGAATAATTCTGGAGCATCACTTAATATCAACCAAGTTAAGATATATTATACTTATGTCGGAGTTTTTTTGTGGATTAAAAGTATTAATTGTTGATTTCAGAATAATCGCCTAACCGTCTAACTTTGACCAGAAACTACCATAACTAACCATTTCAGAGTTGCTTGGCCCTTTGCTGCCTAATTTCCAGCCACCATCAAGTAGAAAGTGTTTATTTGGATATTTTGCAACAATTTCTCTAGCTAGTTTATCTGCTTTGCTAGTTTTCGCCTGCCCTGCTTTACCTGCCTTAACAGTTAGCAGCAAGTAATCATTAATATTTTTTTGAATTTGAAAATTCACCAGTTCATCTACATCCAACCAAGCACCAATTTTAATTTTTGATTTGGAAAACAAATCTTGCCAGCTTGTTGCATAATTTACAGGTAAGTAAACCAAAATTGACCAATTGTCAGGTAATTTTAATGTGGCTAAATATTTATAAAATTCCTGTAAGTCATCGGAAAGACCCATACAATGAACACTTAGGGATAGTTTGTCATCAGGAAAATTAGCTAATAAAGCAGCGACCAGACTTTCTAAACTTAAACTGGCAAGAACCGATCTTTCTCTGGCAAAATATTTCATTACCAAATCTAAATGCAAATGAATTATTGACTGCCTTGAAAGCTTTAAAAATTCTGGATTGTTTATAATTATATTTATTTTTTTATTCAGACTTTCCGTAGAATATTCAAGTAGCGATGGTTGAACTTTAAGGGTTATCATGAGACTAATAAATTCTTGTTTATTTAGAATCTTTTTCAACAATTTTAATATCTTGCCTTGGAGAAACACCTGGTAATTTGAATCCTAATTCTTGCTTATCAATTCTTTTTACGACTGGATATTCTTTTGAAATTTCACCCTTGGCCTCTTCAAAATCTTTATCTAACAACAGGTTTGAAACATTGGAAGTTTCCACTTTAATATTTTTGCTGAAAGTATAATAAAATGTTGCTTTAATCCCACTCTGTTTTTCAATATCACCCTCACTACTTAACAAAGCCAATTCTTTAATTTTATAAACTTCTGGCTTTTTCTGCTTAATTTTTTCTTCAATATCAGATCTTGAAAAATAATAAATTTCAGAATTTACAGTTTTCTTCAATTCAACATTGTCGGCTTTTTCACCAATTTTCAAATTATAATTTAAAGTAGTTTCTAAATCTTTATACCAAGAATTGGTTGTAAAAATTTTCTCTGCTCTAATATCTTGAATTTTAGCAGCTCTTTGTTTTTGTACCTCTTGCTCGGTTAAGTTCTTTAAACTATCATAATCTGCGTTTGAAACCACTCTGTCACCTTCTCCGTTGTTGTTAGAAATATCGGTTACTGCAACGGCATAACAACTGCTACAAGGGCTTTGATCTTGTAAATTTACAATCTTCAGCCTTGTACCTGCTGGTTGGTTAAAAGATGAACCCGCTACTCCTGGTTGAGGTATTGATTGAATAGTAAATTTAATTGGGTCTCCACCTTTATTATTTTGGGCTGGAATAGAAAAAGTATTTGGTAAAGAGCTATTTAAAACTGGAGAAAACCTGTAACCATCTTTAACAATTTGGAATTTAGCATTATCTAATAACACATCTTTTCCGCCTTCGTTAATCAGCTGAATTGTACCAGAGCTTCTCTCGGTTTCAGTTTTTTCCTTATTCTGGGTTGGAATACTTTGCTTACTTTCTAATAGAAAACTTTTAGTGCTAAAATCGGGCTTACTTGCTTCTAAAACGAAAGTTCCATCTTGATAATCTGGGTAAACTTCTAAAGTGTATGCTGTAGTTGGAAAGAAAACCAAAAAGGATACAATAAAGAATGAAGCCATAGCACTAGCAGCAATTGTATAAAACCATTTGCTTTTAGGCTGATTAACTTTTTGTTGATTGAAAAAATTCTGATTTACTACGCCAGCATCTTGCCTTAGTTCATTTAAAGCTTCTTTTGTAGCCTGAATTCTATCCAACCAACTATCCAAGTTGCCTGATTCTAGGATTGATTCGTCTTCAAAATCTAAATCGACATCCAACTCATTTTCGCTACTAAGTTCGTCTGTTGAAGCAGATATTACGCTGCTTGGATGGTAATTATCGACACTCAAAAGCCCTGCTAAACTAATTTTATTAGAGTTTTCGTGATGAGGTGCAATAGCCAACTCCCTATCCATATTTGTGGAATAAATTTTCTTTTCCAGGTTAATTTTGGCTTGTTGATTTTTTTTATCGTTAGAATTGTTAGATTCAGTGGGTAAAGTTGAAGTAAATTCCGGCGCTTTAATTTCCTCATATTCCGAAGCTTTCGTACTTTGTTCACTCACTGATGCATTTGGTAAATCTAGGTTTGGGATAATCTGCAAAGTATTCTTATTAAAAAAGCCTGTCTTAGCTAGTTGGCTGGTATCAATAGAAATTCCGGAAGTTGTATTACTTTTATTAACTGGTTGAGGTTGTTTTTCAGGTTCAGCTTCTTTATTTTCAATGTTTTGAGTTGCAACTTCTTCTGCCACTATCTGGGCAGTAACAGGGCTAACTTGGGCCACTTCTTCACTGGGATAATGAGGCTTAAAATAATTATCTGAAATATGCAATTGGGAATCTCGTAGTAACTGCAGTATATGAGTATCTTTGGAAGTCCAAATTAAAGACCTGGGATAATTACTTAATTGGTAAGAAAAAATGGTTAAGGAAATTTGGGTATTAAGATAGGCTGGTAAACTTACTACCTCAATATAAAGTGGACCTAGTTGTTGAGACTGAAGCGAAAGCTGCTCTAAGAAATTTGCTTTGCTGGTGCTACTTGTTAGGGCTATCATAATGTAGTATAGTTTTACTTTTGGGAATAAGAGATGCTAAAAATAGTAAAGTCAAGTTTTAATTTAAAAATGTTTATTTTTGTACTAATGTTGGTAGCGCTACGGGGAATTGAACCCCGGTTACAGGAATGAGAATCCTGTGTCCTAACCATTAGACGATAGCGCCTTTCTGGTAAATAATTCAGGTTTTACTCTAGCTAGTCAAGTGATCTAACTGATCTATTCTTAAAAGATGACGAATTTCCAAACTTGGAGAAGCAATCAAAAAGGCTTTAACAATTTCTACTACATCTAAAATTTTATACGAAAAACCTGCAAGACAAATTACCTGGGCATGATTATGGTTTCTTGTGAGGGTAGCCTCTTCAGGTGTAGTTACATAGGCAGCCCTTATACCCTTAAATCTATTTAAAGCCATGCAAATACCCTGTCCACTTCCACACATCGCAATACCTAAAGATTCTGGTTGATTCAGGATTTTCTCGGCTAATAATTTAGCGTAAACAGGGTAATCATCTCCCTCAATTAAATCTGGTGAAAGATCAATTATTTTAAATGGAAGATTTAAATCACCGAGGACAATTTTTAAGTCTTCTTTCAACTTAAAACCAGCATGATCGGCAGTAAGAAAAAGGGTTTTATTCATATTGATAAAAGTATGAAATATTTAAAGAAAATTGACCACCCCGCTTCCCTACGCTACATAACCCTCCGCCCTTCGGGCACCTCCCTTTGGCACAAGTGCAGTTCGAACTTGCTTCGAACGACCTGTGGGGCACGAGGAACAAGGGAGAAATGGTATTGTCATCGTAGCGGCGATCGAGGATCGCCATTGGCACAACGAGGCCGTAGGGGCGTAGTTTACTAGCCAATGGCCAAAGCGTCGGCAAAAGGAGCAACTGCGAAGCAGAAGCAAGAAAGGACTGGCTTGGCTGAGGATTAAAGTCCTGAACCTCCAATAGAAGTTACACCAATAGAACCAGCTTTGAAATCATAGTTATTGTAGAGTAGATAGTTTTTAGTTGTAGTTCCATTAGTT
>JBILXY010000015.1:0-22105 GCA_044378055.1 Bdellovibrionales bacterium
GAATTAAATACCTAAGTCCTAAAGTATCTGTTGGCAAAGTAGTTGTTACAGTACAAGTCAAAGCTCTTGAGGTTGCAACATCTCCACTTACTGTTGTGGATGAAGTATTTGATGCAAATTGTGAAATGAAGTTATCTCCAAAACCAAGACCGCCTGTACAAGCTGATGCTTCACCATGAATTAAATACCTAAGTCCTAAAGTATCTGTTGGCAAAGTAGTTGTTACAGTACAAGTCAAAGCTCTTGAGGTTGCAACATCTCCACTTACTGTTGTGGATGAAGTATTTGATGCAAATTGTGAAATAAAGTTATCTCCAAAACCAAGACCGCCTGTACAAGCTGATGCTTCACCATGAATTAAATACCTCTTCTTCCCAATATCCTTAACACCAGCAACTGCGTTAAAAGCAGTACCACCTGTTGCTACACTGGCAGAAGCTCCGTCAAACAAACCTGCACTTGGAGAAACTCCACTGGCATTTGTTAGTGTAGAGAACAAAGAATCTTTCTGTGTTGGTGTTCCTGTATCACAAACTAGTTCAGAATTATCTGGAGAAGTTACTGAAGTTGTGGAAGGGTTTAAACAGTTCCTTGCCGATCCTGCTACATAAGTGAAGGTTGCTGGTAAAGAATCTTTAATGTTTCCTTCTGTTACAGAAGCACCTCCTGTGTTTTCATTCCATAATCTTACTAAAACACTTTGACCAGGGTTAGCTGTTACTGTAGGTGACCAGGTTGATCCTCCATCTACGCTGTATAGTTTAGTATAGGAAATGTTTGGGGTTGGAACATTGGTAATTGTTAAATCTGCTAATACACCTGAAGTTTTAGCTCCACCTGCATTTAAAGTTCCTGTTGTTCCTACTTGTTGGTTGTTAGTAAAGCTTCCTGTAGCTTGCATGGTGTAGCCGATGTAGCCGTAGCCTCTGGTGGTGTCGGATAGGTCGGAAGTGATACTAGTTCCACCTACTGCTGCTCCAAAGCCTGTTACCTGACACACTACGCTTAAGGTAGCGGTGTTGTTAGCTGTGAAGTTACCTGTTCTATTATATGTAATAGTTCCTCCAGTGTAATCACATTCTGTAAGGTGAACATATCTATTACCTAATAGATCAAAGTTTAATTGATGGGCACCTGAAAATACATAACCAGTTGTTACACAGTTAGATGCTGGTACAGTACCATTAGTTGCCCCGCTATTACCAGTTCTGTTGTAAGTAATTGTAGAGTTACTGGTATTGTAGTCACATTCAGCAATGTACATGTTTCTTTTTCCAGCGATATCTATTGGTACAATGCTTGCAGGGCCTCCTGCTCCATATCCAGTAGCTCCACAGTTAATTCCAGATGGTACAGTGTTAGAAGGTGTACCTGATGGTGTTCTGTTGTAGGTAATATTTACATTGCCTTGGTTGTAGTCACATTCATTGATGTTAAAATATTTAAATCTCCCCAATTCCAAATTAGAAGAAGTAACTGTATTATCCGCAGCATAACCAAAATAGCCAGCTCCTGGGGCTACTGTAAGGTTCTGTCCTGTGAATACATTGTTGTTTAAAGTAACTTGGGCTGCATCTACATAGTTATTTGTTACTGCTCCTACTCTGGTAAAACCTGTAGGCATAGAATCTGTAATATTTGCTGCTGTTACACTGGCTGTTGTAGTATTATTGTAATAGTTTCTTACATTAACTGCTTCTCCTGGGGCTATGTCTAAAGATTTATATAATACTCCACTTTTTTCATATAGTTTAACAAAACATACTCCACTAGCTGTTGTTCCTCCATTAGAAGTATAAGTTGCACAATCTGAAGGATTAAAAGCTGTAACTACAGTATTAGCTGCCTTAGCTGTATCATTTTGTTTTAAAAGATTATATGTAAATAATCCTGAGATTAGAACTACACCAAGAACCAGAACAGAGATTAAAGAATATTGTCCTTTTTTAGTTTTAAGAAAAGATTTTAATTTTGGATTATTAGATTTCTCTAATTTTACATTCTCAGTTTTTAATTTTGAATTGTTGTTTGAACTATTTTGGTCTTTGTTAGACATATTTGTTTTTGTTTGGTTTGATCCCCATTCTCCCTTGTAAAGTGAGGTGCCTGAAAGGCAGAGGGTTACTGGCGACGCGGTGGTCGCCTCTACTTTTTTATTCAGACAGAAAAAACATTTTCTGCTTATGTGTTTCAGTATATTTTATTGTTTGATTTTGGGCAAAGTTCTTTTTAATAAGTTACCATTAAATCTATATGTAGTTTTTATTTGACACCTTTAAGAACAACAAGCCTAATATAAACACAAAATATATCTATGACTACTAAACACGAAGTAAGCAAAATTAAAGTAAGTGTTGGCGTAATTATTCAAGACGCTGATAACAAAATTTTACTTGGAAAAAGACAAAATGTAATTGGGGCTGGCACTTGGGGCTTACCTGGTGGACATATTAAAATTGGGGAAAGCATTTTTGAATGTGCAAAAAGAGAAGTGTTTGATGAAGTTGGTGTAGATTTAATTAACTTTGAATTGGTTGAAGTTTCTGAAATGGTTAATACTGGCTCAGATTTTCAATTAGTTGAACTTGGCTATAAAAGCAAGAAATGGGAAGGAATTGTGGAATTAAAAGAACACAAATATTGCAGTGAATGGGGCTTTTTCCCACTAGACGCCTTGCCAGGTGAAATTTTTGAACCACACAAAGCTATTGTTGAAAAAGTAGTAAACCAGCATTTAAAAATTGATACTGAAATTGAAAAAGATCCAAGTTTATTCGATTTTATTCACCCTCATTTTAAAGTTGCAGTTCAAACTTTTGTGGTTAATAAAGCCGGTCAGCTTTTAATGGGCTTACGCTGCGATCCTGAAAATAAAGGATATTGGGCAGTACCTGGTGGACATCTAGATGTTGGTGATACTTTGGAAGAATGTTCCCTCCGTGAACTTCGTGAAGAAACTGGAATTCATGCTAATCACGCAAAGCAATTTGCCTATGTTGAACAGCCTATTAACATTTCCAACATGCATTATTTCCACTTTGGTTACTTAGTAAGTGAATTTGATGAAAGCCAAGAATTAATTAACGGCGAACCTGAAGATATTGAGAAATGGGAATGGTTCGATTTAAATGCAATTCCACCAAAAATTGCTTCATATCAAAGAGAAGTTATTATCAAATTCTTAAAGTTTAATAAAGTTAATTTTGGAAAAAAATAGAACTTTTTCTACAGCCGATAATTTTTATTTTGTTGACATAAGACAGTGGCTTAAATAATCATTACATAATGTCGGATAAGCTTCATCACCTTGAATTAAGTCATAATGCAGACAAAGTTAAGGCTAAATCGCTAGTTTCTATTAATGAAACAGAGCATTTCACCTTGCCTGGTCCGGCTTTGAATCCAAAGTTAAATATTAAGGCAATTGATCCTAAAACCAATGAGTTTCTTAGTAAGGCTAAAATTCATAACAAAAGTAACAAAATATTTAAAGTTAGTCTGGGCTTGCTTATTGTTAGTCTAATATTTTTCTTGGTCGCTGGGGTAAATTTATACGCACAAGCTAAAACAGCAACACAGAATAAATCCATTCAAGATTGTAAAAATATAATTATTTCGGCCAAAGAAAGTGGTATTGTACTAGATTCAGTAAAATGTGAGGCCGCAACTGGCTGGTCAAACTTGGTAGGAGAAGATAAATCACTACAAGCTTATAACAATGTTAAGTCAGAAATCAGTTCTAAAAAAGGAGAAATTCAAACTAAAATTAATACAACAACAGATTCTATTGCTAGCCTAAAGGTAAAATTAACCATGCTAAATCAGAATTTAGATGAAATTAATCTAAACATTGAAAGAAATGATAATTTGTACTTATATTTTGAAAATCTACAAAAGCAAGAAATTGAACTTAACAATTTACTAAACAAAAATATTCCAAAAATTCAAACCAGACTTTTAGAGGCAAAAGATATTCTTTCAAAAGTTTCGATTATTGATAAAGAAGACAAAGAATTCATTAATAAATTTAACTCTTTAAGCCAAGATAAACAGATTGAAGAATACCAAAAGCTAGTTTCAATTACTAATAGATTGCAGCTAATTTTAGAGAGCATTAATAAAAAAAGTATATATCCAATAGTAGGTAATTTGTCTGATTATAAGTTTTTTAGTCCAGTTGAATTTCAAGCTTTATATGAGTTAACAGTTTATTCCAATGTTCAAGAAGCTCAGCCTGTGGTTGGAATTACTGGGAATTTGGATTCGGATAATTTTATAAGGGCTATTGCTGAAAAAAGGGGATACAAAAAAAGAGTGCAAGCCATAACAGATAATTTATCCACGGTAGATGGATTTAAGTTACAAAGCAAAGCTGCCGAAGATTGGAAAAGTTTAAAAGCTGCCGCATTGAAAGATGGGGTAAGTTTAGGCTTGGTTTCTGGTTTCCGTGGTTATGAAGACCAAAGAATTATATTTACTCAGGGATTGCAAGAACAAGGTATAAAACAATTTGGTAGAAATTATACAAATGAAGAAATTCTGTCAGGCATTGCTTCTGAAGGCATTAATTCAGTTTTAATCTCAAGATCTATTCCAGGTTACTCCAAGCACCACACAGGCTATACAATTGATATTACAGATATAAGCTCCAACAAAACTTTTACAAGGTTCGATGAAACAGCTGGATACACATGGATAAGTGAAAATAATTTTTACAATGCAAAGCGATTTGGTTTCATTCCAAGTTATCCAAAAGGTGGCTCAAATTTTGGCCCAAATCCTGAAAGCTGGGAATATGTTTGGGTTGGAAAAGAAGTTTTAAAACAATAAGTTTTGCTACATTTAGTAATTATTTCACTTAGAATAAATAATATAAAACTATATGTAATTTTATAGTGTTTTTTCTTGACAAGGGAAATTTAGTCTATTTTCATACACTCAGTTGTTGTTAAGAGCAAAATTAAATACTACATTTAGTGGTTATATAAATATAATATACTACTAATTAACATTTAACCTTGTAACCATCAACATTATCATTAAAACAATTAGTTATAAAACTTTTAATCTTCAAATAAACTATTGAAGTGGATGTTTTATTTCTAAAAATTTCAATTTATGACTTCTAAACTACTTTCGCCAAATCCAAATAAATATGTTGTTTTCGCCGATGACTCTAATCCTGAAGTGGTTGAACTTTGCAATCTCCAAGAGGCTAATATTTGGTTAGCTTCAGATATTAATCTTACCCATGATGCCAGTGATTGGAAAAAACTTACTGTACCTGAACAAGAATATTTAAAACAAATTTTATCATTTTTTGCCGCTTCAGATGGTTTAGTTGGTGAAAATCTAGCTCTCAACTTCATTCAAGAAGCTCAAATTCCTGAAGTAAGATATTTTTATTACTTCCAATGTATGATGGAAGCTGTTCACGCTAAAGTTTACTCTCAATTAGTTAATACCTATATTAGTTCGAAAGAAGAAAGAGAGAAAATGTTTGCTTCTATTCATGTTCACCCAATAATCCATAAGAAGTCAGAGTGGGCACAGAAATGGATGAATCAAGAAACTGCCAGTTTTAGTGAAAGGTTGATTGCTTTTTTGGCCGTAGAAGCAATATTTTTTGCAGGTTCATTTGCAGCAATTTTCTGGATAAGAGATCGAGGAATATTATCTAATTCTTTGGGTGTAGCCAACGAATATATTTCCAGAGATGAAACTTTACACGCTGAATTTGCCGCAACATTGTACAAGCAATATTTTAACGATTTAAGCAGGGAAAGAATTGAAGAAATTTTACTTTCAGCATTGGAAATTGAAAAAGAATTTAATCACCACGCTCTTCCTGATAGGCTTTTAGGCTTAAATGCAGAATTAATGGATAAGTATTTGGAATCTGTAACCGACACCTGGCTTGTTACTTTGGGGCTTCCAAAGAAATTCAATGCAACCCAACCATTCCAGTTTATGTCCACCTTCGGTCAAAAAAGAAAAGATCTATTTTTTGAAAAGAAAAGTGCAAATTATGCTCGCCAAACTGAAAACAAAACCTTAGACTTCAGCATGATCTAAATTCCACTTTATTATTTAAAAACACTTCATTATGTCACTAACCCTATCTAACGGACAAGCTTTAAACCAAGTTTATCTACTTCAAAAAATTATTCCTTATCTTGAAAATTTGTACGAAAAACTAAATCCTACAGAAATTGTTAATCAAACTATAGCCAGGGCTACCAACAATATTTCCGAAGATGAATTAGATAATTTAATGGCTTCAATTGCTGCTAATTTGGTTAACCACCACCCAGATTATTCTGTTCTTGGGGCTAGAATTTTAATGGGCAGAATTTATAGGCAAGTTGGTTTACCTGAACTTACTTTTCTTCAAAATGTAGAAAGAATTTATAATCACCAAGTTAATGGTTTTAAATCGACCAGGGTTAGCAATGAAGTATATTCTTTCATTGAAAGGAATGCAGAAGCGTTGGAAAAAATTATTGATTACAAGAAAGATTTCAAAGACTATGACTATGCTGCTGTAATGTCATTTACCAAGCGCGGCCTTGAAACAATCAACGGTGTAATTGCCGAAACGCCTTCCCAAATGTTTTTACGCGTAGCTTGTGGCTTGAATGTTTACTCGCCTAGAAGTGCGAAAGAGCTTGAAGCTTTTGAAGAAAAAAATGGTTTTAGACCAGAGCCTGAAAGATTGAAAAACATGACTGATCAGGAAAGATTAATTGAAATTGGTAAATATTACAATTTATTATCAAGCAGACTGCTTTCTTTGCCAGGCCCAATTTTAATGCATGCTGGAAGTGCTAAAAACCAAATGGCTTCTTGTTTCTTGGAAGATGTAACCGATTCTTTAACTGAAGAAGAATACCCAATAAATGGTAATGTTGGTGGAATTATGAAAGCTTTAACCCAGCTTGCTAAACAGTCTCAAGGTGGTGCTGGAACCGCTGTGGCTTTCCACGATATAAGAGGAAGCGGAAGTCAAATTCGATCTAGCAATGGAAAAAGTAATGGTATTTTACCTTTCATGAAAATGTTTGATTCAACTATTGGGGCAGTTAATCAAAGTGGAAAAAGAGCAGGGGTTTGCACAATCTATTTAGAACCATGGCACATTGATGTTATTGATTTTTTGGATGCCGCCAACCATTTCACTATTGAAGAAAAAAGATGTAAGAATTTGTTTTATGCTTTGTGGATGAACGATGTATTTTTTGAAAGAATGCTAGAGCACAAAGGCGAAGCTGTTTGGACATTATTTGATCCTGCTGATGTTTTGCGTCACATTCCTAAACCACTTTCCAACTATTATGGCGAAGAATTTAAAGAAAAATATTTATACCTAGAATCACTTGGAATTGGAAAAGAAATTCCTTTAATGGAAATTTGGAATAGGGTTTGTGAATTATTTCAAACTGCGGGTGTTCCATACTTGGTAAACAAAGATCAGATGAATTTGAAAAGCAACCAGCAAAATATGGGGGTAATTAAAAGTTCAAATGTTTGCACTGAAATTGCTTTAGTAGCTAACGAAAATGAAACCGGAGTTTGTGTACTTTCTTCGCTTTGTGTTTCAAGGTACTTAGATGAAAACCAGATTGATGGGGTTGATTACAAAAAAATTATCGAAGTTTCCAGAATTGCTACAAGGCATTTAAATAATGTTATTGATTTGCAATATTATCCTACACCTGAAACCAGAAATTCTTGTTTAAGAAGCAGGGCAATTGGTATTAGTTTACAAGGCCTTGCCGATTTATATCATCAACTAAAATTATCCTACACCTCCGATAAAGCCAAGCAAATTAATTCAAGAATTTATGAAGCAATTTACTTTGGTTGTATGCTTGAAAGTATGTTGTTATCCAAGGAAGAAGGATCATACCTTGCTTTTGAAGGCTCACCACTTTCCAAGGGAATTTTGCAGTTTGATATGTGGGATTACAACACCGATAACTTATTCTTAAATCAATATTCTCCAACTGAATTTGGCCTAGAAGACAACTTGGTTGATGATATTTCCACCACTAAAACTTGGGACTGGCTAAGACTGCAAATTATGGAATTTGGGGTTAGAAATTCTGAAGTTACTGCCCAAGCACCTACTGCAGCTAGTTCAATTAGAATGGGTAATAATGAAATGTATGAACCATACACCAGAAATGTCTTTGTTCGTCAGCATATCGGTGGCTCGGTGCAGGTTGTAAATCCACATTTGGTAAAAGAATTAAATCAGTTAAATTTATGGACACAGGAAATTTTTGATGCAATTATTTACAAAGAAGGAAGTGTTCAAGGCATCTCTCAAATTCCGGCTGAAATTCAGGAAAGATACAAAACAATCTATGAAATTGACTGGAAACAAATGCTAGATATGATGGCAGATCGTGCTGTATTTTTATCTCAAACTGGAAGTTATAATCACTATACTTCATACGCTGAATCTGGCCCAACTGCCTTCACCCAGAAAATAATTTATGCTTGGAAAAAGAAGTTAAAAACCTTGTCATATTATATGCACACTGAAACTGCTTCTACTGCTAAAAAAGAATTAGGAGGCAATTCTGTGGCAATTCCAACAACCCAAAATGATTATAACTTAGGTAGTAATTTAAGCTCACAAAACTCTACAGTTTCTTTGAATTTAGGTTCTAATTTTGCTTCTGAATTTTCTTCAAATTCCATGAACGCCGACTCTGTAAATGATAACTTAGAGCCTGCTAAAATACTAGCCGACGGCAGTGTTTGCGAAATGAAAGATGGATGTATAGAATGCTCAAGTTAGGTTAAATTTCTGTAAATCGACTGGATGAATTAATGATATCGTAGCAGAGACTCCCAGTCTCCAAGCACATTTTAGGGATATTGTAGCGGCGATCGCGGATCGCCATAGTTCATAAATTAAGGATGACTGGCTTGCAATTGTAACACGATATACTCAATGGCTTATTCAACCAATCTGGGAAATCCTTTTTTATCCAGCTCAACATCTATTGGCCTAGTCGAAATAATTTGGTTGTTTTCAATTATCACCTCAATCATTTGGGCTTTGGTTGCATTTGGCATTCCACCCATTCCATCAAACACAAAATTACCCATAGAATAATATACAGTTTTTCCATCCACCTCGTCTATATTTTGAACAACATGAGGATGTCCACCAATAATTAAATCTACGCTAGAATTAAATAGTTGCTTGGCCAAATTTTGTTGCCTTGAAGATGATTGCAGTGAATACTCAGTTCCCCAGTGGGGCATGGCAATAACTGGTATTTTACTATCAATTTTATTTAAAGAATCTTGAATTTTTGGAAAGTTAAAATAGGCACTGCCGTATGAACTTTCTCCACTATTTCCGTAGTTTGTTTCAATGTCATTAATTCCAATAATAGCCACCTTCTGATCTTTTATTTTAAGAACAAATGGGCTGAAAGCTTCTTCAGAATTTTTACCAGCACCAAAATAATTTACTCCAGATTTACCAAGACTTTTAAGGGTTTGTTCCAGCCCAAATTTTCCGTAATCCATGGTATGGTTATTGGCTAAAGAAACTGCCTTAAAACCAGATTTTTTTAATGTAAATAAACTTGATGGTGAAGATTGAAATGTGTATAATTTACCCGCTGCTTTGTCCCCCTTATCTCCCACACTAGTTTCTAAATTTCCAATTACAGCATCGTAATTATCAAAAGTTTTTTGCACATTTTGGAAAGGATCTTCTCCATTTTTTATTCTTTCACCAATACTTCTATCCAGCATAATATCACCTACAAAAAGTAATTTTATTTTAGCAGGTTCAACAGCTTCCCCAATAATTTTAACTTCAGATTTAAGCGTTTCCTTTTCACCTAAAACCTTATTTTCTATACTCGGCTGAATTGAACTACTCTCCTTTTTCGAAAAACTGTTTAAGCTAAAAAATACAACCGCAGAAACAACACAAATAATTAGTGCTAAATATATTTTCCAATTTGGTTTAATGTTCATAATTATAAACTTAACCAAGCGTAGTTGCCAGTCAAGCGAGTGGATAATATTGTTTAGAGTTCATGTCTCGATTTTTCATATTAGTGAAATAAAAAAAGGACATATTGTCCTTATATAAAATTAATTTTTTTTCATCTCGTAAAATTTGGCAGTTTTCAATGCCAATTTAAAGTTTTCCAATTCATTATCTTTGTGTTCAACAGAAGAAAATCTAAGCGAAAAATACATGCAAGAATTATCCGATAATCCAAATATTTGTTGGGCATCAGATAGCTCAACTTCGCTGTTAAAAATAAAACTATTAGACACTGAAGTAAATAAGTTCAAGTCCCTATAATTAACAATAAAGTGAATTGTACATTTGCAGTCCTTATCTTTTAGAGTCGAATAGTTTCTAGAATCTGGGCCAGGAATGTCTCTTTCTTTAAGATTAACGAAAGCCATAATAATGCTTGCTATCTCTAAAACTACACTTTAAACTGAATTTAGATTTTACACCTAGTCAAACAATTCCTTGACTATATATTAATCAGACCCGATATCTAACAATAATAAATTATTTATTAACCAAAAACTAATACCAATTTTAATAATACTATGCCCCTGCCTTTTGCCATAAGCGCTTTGAAAAACTCCATTCTTAAAAAGAAAAATTTGAAATTATCTAAAAGCCAGGTTTCTGAGTTACAGCAGAAAAAGTTTAAAGAGTTGGTAAATTACGCCTACAATAACTCTGGTTATTACAAAAATTTAATTGATGAAAGAAAAATAAGTTTAGAGAATCCACAGCTTTCAGATTTTCCAGTTATCAATAAAAATACAATTTTAGAAAATTTTAATGATTTCGTAACTGACCAGGAAATTACCTTGGAAAAAATTCAGGAATATTTATCCCGACCGCTTCAAGACAAATCACTATTTTTGGGAAAATATACTGCGGTTAATACTTCAGGTTCTTCTGGAACGGTTGGATATTATCTTTACTCACAAACTGAATTAGCTGATGGAATTTCCTATTCCACTATTGCTAACGGTCTTAAATTACAACAAAGATATGCTTTTATTGGGGCAACCCAGGGTAGGTTCGCAGGTATTTCAATGATTAATTCAGCTAAAAGATTACCTATAATTTATCAAGATGTTTTAACTTTAGATATTAACTCTCCTCTGCAAGATATCATTGACCAGTTAAATAAATTTCAACCAACAGTTTTATCCGGTTACGCTTCAATCTTACCAATTCTTGCTAAAGCCCAGCAGGATGGAAAACTAAAAATTTCACCACAAATTATTGATACTTCAGCCGAACCTTTAACCGAAGTTGGGTCACAACTTGTTGCTTCGGTTTTCAAAGTACCAATTATCAATGTTTATGCCTGTTCAGAGCATTTAATTATCGGAATCGGAAAAGAAGAATATGAAGGAATGTATTTAATGGAAGACAATTTTATTTTTGAATTCAAAGAAAAAACTACTTTAATTACCAATTTGTATAATAAAACCATGC
The DNA here is from genome assembly GCA_044378055.1 of Bdellovibrionales bacterium. GTDB lineage: Bacteria > Patescibacteriota > JACMRA01 > JACMRA01 > JACMRA01 > JBILXY01. The sequence goes on from JBILXY010000015.1 coordinate 11,519, forward strand.
CAATGATTCGGTATGAAATGAATGATGTTTTAAAACCAAAAAAAGATGATCAAAATCTTCTGCCTTACACACTGCTAGATAATATTTTAGCTAGAGAAGAATACATTCCATATTTCAAAAACTCAAAGGGCCAACAAGATTATCTTCATCCAATTCCACTTATTGGTATTTTTGTGGAAAATCTGCACCGTTACCAATTTGTAATTGAAAATGATGAAAAGTTCACCGTAAGAGTAATTTATTCTGAAAACATAAGCAAAGCTGAAAAAGAAAAAGCCCTGCAAGATTTAACAAAACAGTTGAACCAAATCCTAGAAGAGAAAAATTTTCAAAATGTGAAGTTTGAAGTAGAGGAAGTAAATAACTTACCTGTGGATAAAAAAACCGGAAAGTTTAAAATAATTGTGAAAGCTTAGAATCCGCTTTTTAAAAAATTGAATTAACTCGGTTCTTCTCTTTTGGTTTCAACCGCTTCCAAATTTTGTCTTGACAACACTATTTCCTTGGAAAAGTCTTAATCATTACCCTAACAGGGGGTTTTAAATATCGTTTTATAACTTATGCCACGACAAACACCAATTCAGAAAACAAGAAATTTTGGAATTATCGCCCACATTGATGCAGGAAAAACTACCTTCACCGAGCGCGTTTTACTTTACACAGGAAGAACCCACAAAATTGGAGAAGTTCACGAAGGAGCTGCCACCATGGACTGGATGGAGCAAGAAAAAGAAAGAGGAATTACAATTACTTCAGCTGCTACAACATGTTTTTGGGAAGCCCCAGAATGGGTTTACGGCGCAGATAAAAGCAGAAAAACTAGATTCAACATTATCGACACCCCTGGTCACGTAGATTTCACTGTAGAAGTAGAACGATCTTTGCGTGTTCTAGATGGTGCTATCGCCGTTTTTGATGGTGTAGCTGGTGTTGAAAGTCAGACTGAAACAGTATGGAGACAGGCCGAAAAATACCATGTTCCAAGAATGTGTTTTATTAATAAGTTAGATAGAACTGGTGCAGATTTTTATTACGATATTCAAACAATTAAAGACAGATTAACAGATAATGCCGTTGTAATGCAATTACCAATTGGTGCCGAAGATGGTTTTAAAGGAATGATTAACTTGTTGGAAATGAAAGCCAATGTTTATTATGATGATATTGGAAACGATATCCGCGAAGAAGAAATTCCAGCAGACATGCTTGAAAAAGCCAAGGAATACCGTGCTATTTTAGTTGAAAAAGTTGCCGAAACTAGTGATGAATTAAGTAACAAATTCTTAGAAGGCCAAGAAATTTCTATTTTAGAATTGAAGCAGGCTATTCGTGCAGCTACAATTACCAACAGTCTTCATCCAGTTTTCTGCGGTTCCGCTTTAAAGAACAAAGGTGTTCAATTAATTCTAGATGCTGTGTGTGAATATCTTCCTTCCCCATTAGATTTACCTGAAATTGAAGCCCACGATGTTGACGACGAAGACTTGAAAATTAAAATTGCCCCAGAAGATTCTGGAAAAATGGCTGCCCTAGCTTTCAAAATCGCCAACGATCAATTCGGTGCTTTAACTTTCTTCCGTGTTTATTCTGGAATTGTTAAAAAAGGTGATGAACTATTTAACCCAAGAACCAGAAAGACTGAAAGAGCTGGAAGAATTGTATTAATGCATGCCAACACCAGAGAAGATGTAGATGAAGTTTATGCAGGTGAAATTGCGGCTTTCGTAGGATTAAAAGAAGTAAGAACAGGTGATACACTTTGTTCTAAATCTAACCAACTTTTGCTTGAAAGTATTAACTTCCCTCAACCAGTTATCTCGCTTGCTATTGAACCTAAAACCAAGGCAGATCAAGAAAGATTGGGCGTTGCATTAAGCAAATTAACTCAGGAAGATCCTTCTTTGAAAGTTGAAACTAACGAAGAAACAGGTCAGGTTGTTTTATCTGGAATGGGTGAATTACATTTGGATATTATTGTTGACCGTTTAAAACGAGAACACAAAGTTGAAACCAATGTTGGTGCACCTCAGGTTGCTTACAAAGAAGCTATTCGTAAGGAGGTTGAAATTGAAGGTAAATATGTTCGTCAAAGTGGAGGAAGAGGTCAGTTCGGACACTGCTGGTTAAGAATTAGACCAAACGAAAAAGGTGTTGGATTCCAATTTGAAAACAAAATTGTTGGTGGTGTTATTCCAAAAGAATTTATTCCAGCTATTGGAAAAGGTTGTGAAGAAGTTTGTCAGAACGGTGCATTGGCTGGTTACCCAGTTCTTGATGTTCATGTAGAAGTTTTCGACGGATCTTACCATGATGTTGACTCTTCAGAAATGTCATTCAAAATGGCTGGTTCTCAGGCCATGAAAGATGGAATTCTAAAAGCCGATCCAGTTCTTCTTGAACCTATTATGAAACTTGAAGTAACAGTTCCAGACGAATACATGGGAGATATTATCGGAGATTTAAACAGCCGCCGTGGGCAAATTAACGGAACCGACAAGCGCGGAAAAGCCACAGTTATTAAATCTGATGTACCTTTGGAAAACCTGTTCGGTTACATTTCTTCCCTTCGTGGAAACACAAAAGGCCAAGGAACAGCTTCAATGGAATTTGGCCACTACGCCGAAGTACCAAGAAACATCCAAGAGAAGATTATAGCAGCCAGAGCGAAGTAAATTATCAATCTAAAGTAAACTGAGTAAGCCCCCGAAAGGGGGTTGTGTTATTTTTTAGAACAAAAGATGAGGGTCAAAGCCCTCTATAAATTTTACAGTCTAAAAATGTCCATGGAATTCTTCAACTTGAACAGTTCCTGCTAACCTATATTTCAGTTGTTTGCAGATTACATCACCATGAATGTATAAAACAAATGATAGATCGACTTCTGAAAACAAAAAGTTGTTTAATTCGGCAGAAAGAAGGTCTACATTAAGACCTAAATAGTTAAAACAAGGGTAGCAAAGACAGAATGATCTTTGTTTCTCGCCGCCCCATTCAAATACATAGCCAGGGCCAGTATGTATCACAAGTTTGGGTAAGCAAATTACTCCCTTTTCAGAATCGTAAACAAGCACAAGGCCATTGCCCAGCTCATATTTTTTAATCATATTTAGCCTTCAGACGCAAATATAGTATTGGTTGAATTTCCTCAACAATTATTATAAAGCTATAGAAAAAGTGTATTTACAAATTTAAGTGTTAAAAATATTTTACATATACAGCTTATACTCTATTTTACAATATTAAATACATAATTTATTTTAACACTAATATGCTTCAAAATAATATCTTGGAAAAATCTCTACAAGAATTGGGTTTAAGTAATTTTCAAATTCAGCTTTATTCTTTACTTATCAAAAAGGAAGATTTAAATATTATGCAACTTGCGAAAGAGCTTGGTGTTTACAGGTTGAAAGTTTATGATGCTTTAGAAGAACTTAAACAATTTAATTTAATTCAAAAAGAAAGTAATTATAGTCGTAAAATTATTATAGAGCCACCAAGTAAAATTATAACTTTATTAAAAAGAAAAGAAACAGAACTTTCCACACTCAATACTAATCTATCTGAATATTTACCAACTTTGCAAAATGAATATTATTCTTCAAGGAAACAGCCAATTATTAAAGTATATGAAGGGAAAACCCAATTCATCAATATTTTTCACCAGATTTTAGAAGAATTAGAAGCGGGTGATGAAATTTGTATTATAGGAGAAGGACAAGATTTTTATGATATAATTGACTTTGAATATTATTATTCTACTTTCAGGGAAGATAGAATAAAGCGAGTGATAAAAGCAAAAGTTTTATGGAAACAGCCAATACTTTTGGATATAAAAAAATTAATCTCCACAGATAGTAAAGAGCTAAGGAAAAGCAAAACATTACCTACAAATTTTTCAAGTCCGGGTAGTATTTGGATTACCAAAAATAAAGTAATAAACTGGACTACAGTTTTACCAAAAGCAATTGTAATTCAAGATCAAAATCTAGTTTTATTCTATAACGAATTATTTGAAAGTTATTGGAATATATTAGACTAATTAATTTAATATCTAACCCTACAACTTAGCATCTTCCTTAACTGCAAGTTTTTCTAGATGAGTTATTTTAAGTAAGAAGGCTAAAGAACCAGGGATTGCTCCAGTTAGCACTGGAATAAGCAGCAATACTATAGCTACATTTGTACTTACAAAACTTAAAGCCAAGGCCAAAACAGAACATCCTACTGAAAGTACAATCCTGGTTGTTCCATAGAACTTGTCTTTGCTATTATATTTTCCAATAGCGTCCAATTTCAAACTATCTACAACCGGGTTTTCAATTCTTGGTGATCTGGTAATATATTCCCTCATCCAAAAAATTAATAAAGCAATAATTAATACATTGGTGCTATAAAAAGCCACGGCTACACCGGATTCAGGGTAAGAACCAAGAAGGTGGCTTGAAAATGGAATTAAACTAACAAAACTTAAAAAGATAAAGTTAACATAGCTTAAGTTCCTATCCACATTTTTTGCCATAGTGGAAATTAAGAAATTATGGCTGGTCCAATAGTTTAGCAAAACTGCAAAACTTAAAAAGAAACTTAGGAAAAGTGGAATTAAATGTTCTAGTTCGGTTAATAATTTTCCGTTACTAAATGTGTCGTGTAGTTCAGGAACTCTAATTTCAATCACTAAAAGGGTCATTACAATTGCGAATATTCCGTCAGTTATGGCTTCAAGCCTTATTTTGTTCATATATATTTTATTTTACGGAGAATTAAACTTTTGTCTAATCCAATGTCACCAGAGTAATAATATGTATTTAATTTTATGCTTCTTTGCCAATTAGTAAAATGTTAGTTAACATATTGACTATAGGTTAAAACCATGCTATAATAAAGTTATAAAATATATTTATGTTACCAAAATTCATCACAAAAAAGTCAGCAGGTATTTTCGCTTCTCTTGCAGTTGCCATTGTTGCCGTATCTGGTTTGTATGCTCTATTCAATAGAACTGCAGATAATTCACAAGCTCAGTCAGTAATTCCAAGAGAATCTTCTTGTTCAACGTCTACTGCAACCCCAACTTGGAACCCTCACCCAATTGTTACCAATCTTCCTAACCCTAATGTTACAGATGGTAATTGTCAGGACATGCCATTAATGAGCTTCTTCCCAATTGATACAGCCGCAGGCAATCCTAGAACTAAAAATATTATTGCAGGTCAAACTATTACTTGGCATCTTTATTATAACAACGGAGGTAATTCCACAGCCGGTGCCATTACAAATCCAACAGCTGGAGTACAAGTAACCAAAGTAAATGATACCCAATATCGTGTTTCTGCAACTCTTTCTGGAGGAAACGCAACTCAAGTTAATTCAGCAGGAAAAGGCGGAGATTTATTAGTAAATGTTCCAGCAGGTACTGTTTTAGAAATTGTAGGAAACAATACAAGACATTTCCCAGATGCTACAGAAAGAAAATATGTTGTAGAAACTGCCCAAGGTTCTCGTGTTGCACCTTACAATTCTGCTCCATGGGATGCTATCACAGATACCCGTGTTAATGTACCAGACAACAGCGTTGGTGCTACAACTTCAAACCCAGTTTACACTTCCTTTACTGGAAAAACTTTGGCTTCTACAGCAGGATTTAATGTAAAACCAGCAGGTTTGGAAGCAGGTTTCCTAGGATATGGTTACATTTTAGGTCAATTACAAGCAGTTGCTGCCCCTGTAAATAATACACCTCCAATTTTGCCAGGCCAAGAAATTACTATTGTTCGCGGTCAATCTGGAAGCTTCAACCCTTTAAACGGAACTGATCCTGAACAAGACTATCCTTTAACATATAATTTAGCTCAATTACCAAGTTTTTGTACTTATGCTACTGGAACTTTAATTATTACTTGTAATACTAATGCTTCTACACCAGTTAGAACAGTTTTCCCAATTACCCCAACCGATTCAAGAGGCTTGGTAGGAACTCCTGGAAACTTTATTGTAAATATTATTGAAAGAAATAATCCACCTATTGTTCCTGGTCAAGAAATAACTATTGTTCGAGGTCAATCAGGAAGCTTCAATGTTATTATTGGAACCGATCCTGACGGAGACCTTCCTTTAACTTATGTTGTAAATAATCTACCAAGTTTCTGTACATATGATGCAACAACAAGAATTGTAAATTGTGTATCTAATGCAAATACCCCAGTAAGAACAACATTCACAGTTACCCCAACCGATTCAAGAGGTTTAGTTGGAACCCCTGGAACATTCATTGTTAATATTATCGATCCAAACGGCCCAATTTTAAGCACTTCCACAAAAACTTGTGTAAAATTAGGAACTACAACTCCATGCGATCAAGCAAATCTTGTTGCTGGCGATAATGTAACTTACACAGTTACAGTAAGAAACACTGGTCCTTCAGCAGCTACAAATGTAAGAATTCTTGATACTTACGATAGAGTTCGTTTAACAAATGCAAGAAACACAGTTCCAGCAGGTACAATTGATGCAAATGCAGGAACAATTACTTGGAATGTAGGAACTGTAAACGCCGGTGCAAGCTCTGCAGTTACTTTTGATGCTACAATTACTAACGCAATTAGAGATGGAGATATTATTGTAAACACTGCTTTAATTACTGCCGATAACTTACCTGGACAAACTGTTCAAGCACAATTCCCAGTTAGAGCTCCTAATCTTTTAACTTCAACAAAAACATGTGTAAAGAAAGGAACAACAACTGCCTGCAACGCAACAGCATTAATTCCAAACGATTCAGTAACATATTCAATTAATGTAAGAAATACTGGTTCAGTTAATGCAACCAATGTAAGAGTAGTAGATACTTACGATAGAACAAGATTAAACAACATCACTAACTTAAATCCTTCTGGAACTGTAGATGCAGCAGCAGGAACAATCACTTGGAATGTTGGTACTTTAAATGCAGGTCAAACAGTTGCTCTAACTTTCGATGCCACAATCACCAGCGCAGCAAGAAATGGAGATGTAATTGTAAATGTAGCAATCATCTCTGCCGACAACACACCAGATCAAAGGGTTCAAGCTGACTTCCCAATTAACTTAATTGTAGTAACAGAAACACCAAGATCTGGAGGTTTAGAAATTGTTGGAACATTAATTGCCTTACTAGCAATTGGCGGAGGTTATTATTATTGGAAGAATCATCAGCAGATTAAACTTGGAAAAGTACCAGGTAGAAGCACTGAAGATGATGCCAGTATGACCTTGAAATAGTAATAAGTTTATATCACAAAACAGCCCCCTTTTTAGGGGGTTTAAAATTGACAAAACATTTGTTAAAAATCATTATGCACCAATAAGCCGGTGTAGCTTAGCTGGTATAGCGACGGTATCGTAAACCGTAGGTCGCAGGTTCGAACCCTGTCACTGGCTCCAAGCACCAAAACTAAAACAAAATTATGTTCATAGAATTTGCCTTAATATCCCTAAGTGTATTTATAATTATCCAATTTTTGGTTGGTTTTTGGATATTCAAAAAATTTTCCAGTAGAAAAAACGACTCACTACTTTCTCCAAGCACATCAGAAAATAATCAGCAAGATTTAGAATGGAGAAAGAGATGGCAGGAGGAAGAAAAAATTACCAGGCAAAGAATTTTAGAATTACAAGAAAATATTGATAGAAAGGAAACTGCTTTGGATGAAAAATTGAACAAACTAGAAAAGGATAAAGAATTAGTGGAAGAGACAAAAAATACTTTAAGAGAAATTAAATCTGATTTATTAGCAAGAATTGATGAGTTGAAAATTAAAGAATCTCAATTAGTTGAAAATTATGAAGCCAAATTATCTGGGCTTGCAAAAATTACTACATCAGAAGCTAAAAGTATTATTCTTAATACTGCCAAAAAAGATGTAGGAAGCGATTTATTAGAGTGGCAGCAAAAATTTATAGAGAATAAAAGGGAAGAAGCTAATCTTGAAGCAAGGGAAATTGTAGCCTTGGCAGTTCAAAGATGTAGCAGCGAAGTTGCCAATGAATATACTTTAACCACAATTAAACTTCAAAGCGAAGATGATAAAGGAAAGTTAATTGGAAAAGGTGGCAGAAACTTACAGTGGATCGAAAAAACCCTCGGAGTAGAGCTAGTTATTGATGACACCCCAGAAATAATTACTATATCAGGTTTTTCTTCTATAAGAAGACACATCGCTAAAAGAACCCTTGAAAGGTTGTTGGAAGATGGCAGAATTCACCCAGCTTCAATAGAGGAAAATTATGAAAAGGCTAGGGGGGAGATATCTTCTGAAATTGCAGCCAGCGGTGAATATGCCGTAAACCAACTTGGAATTATAGATTTCCCTGCCAAGCTTGTTCGTTTAATTGGAAGATTGAAATTCAGAACAAGTTACGGCCAAAACCAATTAGGCCACAGTTTAGAAATGGCTAAGTTAGCAGCTTTGCTTGCAGAAGAATTTAATGCAAGGTTTCCTCATCGTGAAAAACCAGTTGATGTCCAAATTTGTATTAAGGGAGCTTTACTCCATGATATTGGTAAAGCCATTGATGAAGAGCAGACGCCAAAAGGTAATCACATTGAAATTGGTGAAAAAGTTTGCGATACTTTCGGGCTTGATTGGAGAATTAAAAAATGTATTTCTTCTCATCATGATGAAAGTTATTGGGATGCTGAACATGGTTTTTGTTTAGAAGCCGCAATCGTAGATGCTTGTGATAATATTAGCGGATCAAGACTTGGAGCTAGAAAAGAAACAGCCCAAGCATATTACGAAAGAATGGAGAATTTGGAAAATATTGCTATGACTAGCAAGGGTGTTAATAAGGCTTGGATAATGAAAGGAAGTAGGGAATTATGGGTATTTTTTGATACCACAAAAGTTTCTTCTTCAGAAATGTATGATATTACCAGAGAAATTACTGAAAAGATTGAATCTGATGTAAAGTACGCAGGTGAAATAAAAATTATTGGAATTTGGGAGGACAAAATTGTTGAATACGCCCGGTAGGCTTTTGCCCAAAACCAAACAATGGCATATAATAAAACAAAACAAAAACACAATATGTCTAAAAAAGACCAAACAAATAAATTTAACTTAAAATCTTTTCTTCAATCAAAAAAGGGAAAATATTCTTTAATCTCGGCTTTGGTATTAGGTGTTCTTTTAATCTCAGGATTATTTACTTCAAATTTACTAAAACAAAATGAAGTAGCAAGAGCTGCTTTAAACTGCCCTGTTGGTTCAACAGTTAATGGTGCAGGAACAGGTTGTGTTTCTACAACACCTTCTAATTATACTTGTAGTACAGGTAGCTTAGGCGGAGATGGTACACAATGTTTTGTAACAGGGCAAACAGGAACTTCTTATTCTTGTCCTAATGGTGGAATTGTTAGTGGGGCTAGTTGTGTTGGCGATATCTCATCTCCAATTCAAATATCAACTCCAGGATTCGTTCCTGGCACAGCTTTCTGCGGTGCTTTTAATCCTATTTATGGTGGACTTGCCTTATGTCAAATTCCTGAAGAATTAGGTGTCATACAGCAGACATTAGGTCCCTGTCCATACCAGCTTAACGGCTTTCCTTCACCTGGAGGTGGAAATATTATATTAGTAAATGGCTACTGGGTATGCGGAGAGCCTAGCTGGGACCCCTCATTTGCTGGAACAGGAACATTTAACTCTGTTGGATATGCTTCTAATATTGTTTATAGTGCTCAAGCTACCTACGCTGCCACCGGAACTCCAATCTTCGGCCCTGTATTCACCCAGAATGCCACTCCAGTCTTCGGAACCCTAGTAACTCCAACTTCATACACTCCAGACCCAGGTCAAGTAACAGGCCTTACCTGTACTCCAACAAACCCTGTTGTATCTACAACAGTAAACTGTTCAGGACAAGGAACAGGAGCACCTTCAGGTGTACCTTACGCTGGAAGCGTAACAGTATCAATAGATAACGGAGGAGGAAGTATAGCCACAACTTTTAATCCAGACGGAACTTTTACAGCTAGTAATGTACCAGTAGGAAATACAACAGGAGCTAAAACAGCTACAACTAACTTAGGAGGAACAACCCCTGTTAATGTAGTACCAGCTGCAACAACAATTACTTCTGCCAACATATCTAACTCTACAGACTGTACAACTACAACCAATGTAGTAATTGGAACAACCTTCAACTGTACTTTCCCACTTACAGGAGATGCTGGTAATAACTATGCTCTTCCAACCAATGGAATATTAGCCAATGCAGCCACAGCTACAGGCAATAGCCCTGCTTGTACCATTACAGGTAACTCTACATCAAATGCAGCTTTATCCTGTACTTCAATTCCAACAACAGGTGGAACACCTGGAAACCAGAATTTAGGATTATTAATTGATGGAAGTACAACTCCTGTAACCAAAGGAGCAGTTAACCTTGTAACCGAAGTAGACCCAGACCTCGCTTCAGGCCCAGGTTCACTTTCTAACTCTACAGATTGTACTGCTTCTACCAATGTAAGTATAGGAACAACTTACACATGTACATTCCCTATTAACGGAACAGGGCCTTTCGTATTACCTTCTGGAGGAATTC
>JBILXY010000018.1:0-19711 GCA_044378055.1 Bdellovibrionales bacterium
CAATTTTTATATGGTTTTGTGTATTTTTTAGGTTCTGAACTCATAGTATCTCAGTTTAATATTAATAAACCTTGTAATTATGAGCTAAGGTAGTATTTTTGTCACCCTGTTTGTTTCTTTAAGTCTAAAATGTCTCTCCATCAAGTTTCACGCAAACAAGCTGGTCTTGATACGAATGAGCTCCGCTGAATTTTTTTATAAGAAGTGGAGGATTGTTTTTACAAAAGTATTGATTTAAATTAGATGAATTCTCTAGTTGTGCAGTGAATCTTCTTAATTGTTCTAGCATTTTATGCCCTCAGAAACTAAATATAGTAACAAATTGTAATTAGTTTTCGTCAATATTTGACTTGTTGAATAATTAATATTCTATTGCAAAAAATACTTTGGAAAGTAAACATGACTAGAATAGGCCAATTTATTATAGTTTAAATTAAATAAAGTGGTGTTTAAATTTAATTTAATCTTACTTCTCTGCCTTCTCCTCTTTCCCCTCCACAGCAACAGTTACTGTTACGCTTCCGTCTTCCAAATACATGTCCATATCGAAGCCGAAGGTTCTTTGAATTTTTCCTATTTTGGCGTTTTTATTTATTTCTCTCCATTTATCAATTACGGTTATTGGCATTATTCCTTTTACAGTTTCGTATTTATAATTCTGGGCAGGAATAACAATTGTGGTAATTTCAGGATCGGTTTGCGCGCCTTTTTCTGTAACAAAACCAATTAACATGTCATATCCACGGTTATTTACATCTTTGGCGTCGGTATAGTTGTAATATACGCAGTGAACTGTAGGGTTTGTTTTGCCCTTAATTTTATCTGCCATATTTTCAGTTCTGAATTTTGTCCAAGCTGCCCCAATATCTTTTCTGCTTTGAAAGTCTTTGTTGGTAGTGGAAATTTTATAGCCGGAAACTTGAAATTCCCCATGTGAATATGATTGCATATTTTTATATTAGATCGTAAAACAATGCTTTGTCAAAAATATTTAGATTGAATTTTTAAGGTTTCCACTTTCAAATTGCTTAATAATTTCTTGGGTCGAATCTAATATTCTTTGCTCGGCCTGAATTGTTTTATAAGCTGTATGTGGAGTGAAAAATACATTATCCCGCTGAATAAGTTTTTGCAATTCTGCATTTTCACCTTGGAATAAACTGGCTTCATCTTCTAGCACATCCAACCCGGCTGCACTTAATTTATTTTCATCTAACGCTTTTTCCAAGGCTTTATTATCAATTAAAGCACCTCTGGCTGTATTAATTATAACAACACCTTTTTTCATTAAATTAAACTCAGCATGACCAATAAAATGATGATTTTGTTTGGAATATGGAATATGCAGGCTAATAATATCTGAATTATTTAGTAAATAGTTCTTTTCAACATATTTAAAACCCATCTCTTTTTCTGCTTTTAAGTTTGGGTAAATATCGTAAGCTAGCACATTCATGCCAAAACCTTTAGCAATCTGAATGGCTTTTAAACCAATTTGTCCCGTGCCAATAATTCCAATGGTTTGGTCAGCAAGATCGAAACCAAAACCTACATCTGCAAAATTACTTTTTTTCGAATTTGAAACTTGTTTGTAAAGATGTTTGGCGATAATTAGAATTAAACCAAAAGTATGTTCAGCAACAGTATTTTGACCATAGGAGGGAATGTTACAAACTGCAATTCCATGCTGTTTACAAGCCTGAATATCTATATGATCAAAGCCAGTAGAACGAGTTATAATTAATTTTAAATTAGGAAGTTTATCCAGAACTTCTGGTGTTATTTTGGTGTAAATAAAAATTGTTAGAATCTGAATGTCCTGAATTTTTTCTAGGTTATTCTCAATGTCGTTACTCTCAAAAAATAAATTTTGCCCATCAAGTTTTTTGCCCAGATATTCTCTGTCGAAATTGGAAACTTCAAAATGGGCAATAGTCATGGTGAATTTAACCCATTATGCCATTAATTTGTTTTTCTGTCTAAAATAAAACCCCCGAAGGAGGGTATAATTATTGTAATGAAGAAAATATTTAGGGAAAAGGAAAAGCCTAGAATTTTGTTACTAGGCGATTAATTGATCTGAACACTTAACTTAATTTACTTAGTCGAGTGTAACAGTTTACATTATATTTTGCATTTTCAACAAGTTCGCTGAAAAAAGTTTCAACAATATACCTTGCTAAACAAAAATGACTATACCTACTCGAACCAGCAAAGAAATAGCAGTATACTGGTCTACGATGTTGATGACGATAAAGAACCTTAAAATCAAAATAACGAATGTTATAATGTGGATAGATACTTCTTATACTATCAACGGTTTCGTTAATTCTATTTTCTGACCATTGTTGACCTACCATTATCACTATTTCAGTTTCTTCAGAACCATTATCTAGATATTCAATTTTTACAGACTCATCCATATTTCCTCTCACAAACAGCTAATTTTAATAGAAATTATTTTTTGGTTAGTGTCAAAAATTGTTTGATCGATGATTTAAACATAGCAAGTTTGATAAAACTTTTTTCCAATAAACAAAGCGACCATTTGGTCGCCGTTTTGCCTTTGTGTATTGTCATGGCGAGACAGGCTCGCCGCTACTAGCTTTTCATTATTCCGGCTGGAACTATGTCTGGGTTTACTTTGAAGATTGAATCGGCTACTTCGCGGTCAATTTCTTCTAATAAGTTCAAGAATAAACTCATTCCGTCTTGCTTGAATTCTACTAATGGGTCTTTTTGGGAATAGCCACGCAAACGAACGGAGTCGTTAAGATGATCTACTGTTACCAAATGTTCTGTCCAAAGCACATCAATGGCTCTTAAGAAGATAAAGCGAACCATAGCTGCTTGAACTTTTTCTTCGTAAATTTCCCATCTAGTTTTTAATTGGTGAACAAGTTTATCGCTTAATAATGTAGCAACCTTATCATTTTTAAACTTATAGTCGGTTATTAGAACTTTCAAGACATCGGCATCAAAATCGGCAAGGGCTAGAATTTCTTTCAATTCTTTGCTGGCTGTTTCTAACTGCTTTGGATCTAAACCAATTTTAGCATTAACAGGTTTCTGAATTTGCTTAATTGCCCTAAATACTTCACGAATTACAGACTTTTGGCTTTCATCCTTCCATTCAAAACCTTCGTTCAAAAGAACCTTTCTTCTTCTGGAATAGATAACACTTCGCTGCCTGTTAATAACATCGTCGTATTCAGTTACATGTTTACGAATATCATAGTTTTGACCTTCAATTCTTTTCTGAGCTTCTTCAATTAGTCTGGATAAAATTCCATTAGAAATTGCTTCATCATCAGCAATTGGAAGAATGTTGTAGTAAGAAACTCTGTCTCCGCCGAATACACGCAAAATATAATCTTCCAAAGAAATATAGAATTGGCTTAAACCAGGATCTCCCTGTCTTCCAGCTCTACCACGAAGTTGATTATCAATTCTTCTGCTCTCGTGTCTTTCAGTTCCAATTACAAATAAACCGCCCAAAGAAACTACTTCGTCGTGTTCTTTCTGCCATACTGCTTGTTCTTTCTTATCGTCAGGTAAATTTCCACCTAAAATAATATCCACACCACGACCAGCAATGTTGGTGGCCAAAGTTACCATGCCTTTTCTTCCAGCATTAGAAATAATTCTAGCTTCTTGTTCATGGTTTTTAGCGTTCAAAACTTCGTGGCTAATTCCAGCTTCGTTCAAGAATTTGCTCAACATCAAGTTCTTTTCAATGGAAGTTGTTCCAATCAAAATTGGCTGACCTTTTCTGTGAATATCGGCAATATCACGCACGATAGCTTTAAATTTACCTGTTTCAGTTTTGAAAACCTTGTCGGCTAAATCTTTTCTAACCATTGGGCGGTTAGTTGGAATAGTTACCACTAAAAGTTTGTAAATTTTGAACAATTCTTCAGATTCTGTAGCCGCTGTTCCGGTCATTCCAGCTAATTTAGAATATAGTCTGAAATAATTTTGGAAAGTGATGGTTGCCACGGTTTTGCTTTCAGCTTGAACATTTTGGTTTTCCTTAGCTTCAATAGCTTGATGTAAACCTTGGTTGAACCTTCTTCCTACCATTAATCTTCCAGTAAATTCATCTACAATAACAATTTCTCCGTCTCTTACTACATATTCTTTCTCGCGTCTGAATAAAGTGTGAGCTTTCAAAGCTTGATCTAAATGGTGAATTAGAACAACATTTTCGGCGTTTCCGTATAAATCTTTAATGCTTAATTTGTCTTCAACTTTCTCAATTCCAAGCTCGGTTAAGCTTACAACTTTCCTTTTTTCATCAACAACATAGTCAATTTCTGGGGTTAATCTTTTAGCAATTTCAGCGAATTGATTGTACCTTGCGGAAGAATCTGCGTCTTGGGATGAAATAATTAAAGGAGTTCTGGCTTCATCAATTAAAATAGAGTCAACTTCGTCGATAATTGCTACAACTTGCCCTGCTTTTTGGCTCATTTCCTGAGGAGTGCTGGCCATGTTATCACGAAGGTAATCAAAACCGAATTCAGAGTTTACACCGTAAACAATATCTATAGCAGTATTGGTTTTTTCATCCCAATAGGCTTCTTTTCTTTCACAAGGAACCAAGTGCTTTACATCTAAAACAGTTTTAGAATCTTGTTTAACACCATCTTCATAATTTTCAACAATGCCTAAGCTTCTCTTTTTATCGGAAACTTCATCGTCGCCAACCCCAAGTTTGAAACGGTAAGCAGCTTGGTTGTGAATAACACCAACAGTCATTCCTAGGAAATCAAAAACTTGACCCATCCAAGAACCTCCAACACGGGCTAGGTAGTCGTTCACTGTTACAACATGAACTTGGCTTTTACTTGGAAGTGCGTTTAAATAAGCAGCAAGCGGGGCAACCAAGGTTTTTCCTTCTCCAGTTTTCATTTCAGCAATTCTACCGTCGTTTAAAACCATGGCCCCAATAAGTTGCACTGGGAAATGTCTTTTTCCAATAGATCTTACAGAAGCTTCACGAACTACAGCGAAAGCTTGTGGTAAAATTTCTTGTAATTTAGCTTCTAATAATTTACCTTCCAAACCTTCTAACATTGCTCTAAATTCTAAGGTTTTTCCTTTTAATTGGGCATCGGTTAACTTTTGAATTTCAGGTTCCAAAGCTTCAATTTCAGCTACAACTTTATCGTATTTTACCAATTCCTTTTTTTCTCCAACTAAAGCATCCAATAATTTGTTAAGTCTGCTTCTTGGTTTGCTGGCCAATTTTTCGGTTGGTTTTTTGGAAGTTTTTTCCTTAGCAACCTCTGTTTTTACTTCGGTAATTGTGGTTTTTGGCTCTTCTTTGATAGTCATTTTTTCCTCGATTTTAGTGGCTTTAGCTTTTAAATTTTCAGAATTTGGTTTGTTTTTTGCGGTTTTAGCAGCGGAAGTTTTGGTGGCCATAATATGTTTTATGCAAATTGCTTGATAAAGCCTAGTCTTGTTGGTGCTGTTTATATTGTCAAGGCGATTGATTATTGCTGACTATTTTTAGAAAATATGAATGGAAAGTGTTAAGGAAGAGTAAATTTTTTGACTTTGGTGAAAATGTGTGTTTTGAGTGAGGAAGCGTTATTTTTAATGCTAATTGAAATTAAATAGACGGAGATAACTATGAGTGTTCTAATTGTAAATATTAGAAACATTGATCGAATTCCTGGTCATCTAATAACTGACCGTGTACTTCAAGTTTTGCAAGAAGCTGCGAACCATAAGATTCAGTCTTACGACTGGGATAGAGAACCTAGGCAAATCTATCCACCAAGTTATTTCTATAATGATAAACCAGATAATGGAGAACTTGTGTCGCCTGAATATTGGTTCACAGATGTAACAACTTCCAGTGGTCATTTTAGATTTGTTGAAACCCCTGTTGATTTAACTGAAGTTCCAGAAGGTATAGCATTTAATTCTAGCAGCTATCTTGGCTTAGCTTCAATTTTTGAAAACTTTCTAGATGATCATGGGGTAGGCGATGTTTGCATTTTGCTTCCAGACGCAATTCCTCAGTCTCAACGCCAAAATATTCTAGCCTGGACATCTCCCAATGTTAGCGTAGAATACCTACCATGTGGGATATTAGAATATCCAGACCATTTTAGACCATGGTTTGCAGTATATTCAGTTTAATTTTTTGAATATTTAATTATGTAAAAGACTCCTAGTCGCCGTGATTATGACTCTTTTTTGTTGGGCGAGGATTGCTACCCCCAAGCCTTTGGCATGACCCCTTGCTACCCCCAGAGCTTTGCTCTGACCCCTTACCAGGGGTACTTTTGGCGATTCTCGAAATTGCGATGTATTATGGCGATCCGCGATCGCCTCTACGGGTTTAATAATTTTAAAATATCTTCTTTGTTTTCAATCCATACCAAATTTGGTTGTTTGTTTAGCCAGGTTTTTTGCTTTTTGGCGTATTTTCGGTTGGCTTGTAAAAGGCGTTTTTGCCATTCTTTTTTATCAAATTTCCCATTGATATAATCCCAGGTGGTTGAATATTCAAAGCCTAGTTGTTGAATTTTAGCTGGTCCTAAAACCTCTAATTTCTTGGTTTCTTGAATTAATGGGTTTAAATTATCGTTTTCTAAAGTCCATTGTTCCACTCTTTTTTTAATTTTATCTTCCCAAATTTGCTCGTCTATTTTTACCCCAAATTGGTACACTTTATCGAAAACAATCTCCAATTTTACCTTGCTGTTTGTTATCCAGTTTTTTCTTACCGAGGTGGAATTTAAAATTCTGCTGATCAGCCTTCTTGTATTATTAAAATCGGAATAGTTGATATTAACTTTTTCCTCTGGTGAAATTTTGGCTTGTAATTTAAACAAGGAAAGTTCTTGTAATTGCTGTTTTAGTGTATCAAATTCCTTTTGAAATTCAGGTAAAACCTCCAACGGCCTGTCTCCACTAACAATAGCTTTGGAATACAAGCCGCTTCCGCCAACTAAAATAAAATAATCAGGAGCATCCGCTCTTTTTGTAAGTTTTTCAAAGTCGGTAATATAATTTACCAAACCATAATCTTGATCTAAATTCACATAATCTATTAAAAAATGGGGAATATCTTGATAGAAAAAAGCTTCCAACTTATTTCTTATTTCCCAAACCCCGGGAATTTTTGCAGTCCCAACATCTAAATTTTTATAAACCTGCCTGGAATCGGCATTGATTATCCAAACCGAGCATCCAAGTTTTTGAATATGTTTAGCTAAATTGATAGCCATTTCAGATTTCCCACTGGCTGTTATACCTTGGATGGAGATTAGAATTGGGTATTTTTTGTTGCTTGTTTGCATTTTTGGTGCAGAGTTTTAAGTTGTCGTTTTTGGTTAAATATTTTGGTGAATTATTTTGAACCATGGCGGCATGGTCGCCGCCTCTACGCCACCGCGTCCGTTAATTATTTTGAGGCAGGTTTTAGCCTAGTTCTTACATACATGAAAGTTATAGGGGCTATGTTCCAAAGCCAAGGAACTATTACCCAAGTTTGGTTTTCGGCACTATCACTTGATGTTACAAAGAATGTGTTTTTATAACCATCCACTAATTTTAATAACCAGATTGGCCAGTCTTTAGGCATTGGCTGAGCAAAGATTTGGTTTAGAAAATATACATAGGCACCTAAAACTAGGAATAAAGTAACCCAAAGTTCCCAAGCTGGAGCACCTTCGTCATTAATAAAAAACCCAAGTGGTTGTACTACAAATTTGCGAATGATTGCGGTAATTACGAAACAGACAAAAAACAAAGCAAGCCAAAGTTGACCGCTGCTTTGCAAAGAAATTCCTGAGGCAACTTTTGTGGCGCTAACAAGCCAAGTTACCCAACTATTAATTAAGTCTTGGATTAAATTAAAAAGCGGATATGAAATTAAAACAGCAATATAATAAGCTGAAAGTAGGCCTCTTGTAAGTTTGAATTCTCCCATAAGTTACTTCAAGCATAAACTAAAAGGCATTAGTTGTGTCAAATAAATTTAGATTTTGCTCAATTTTTCTAACTTTGGATCCTGAAACTTGTTTCACGATGACAGTGTTGTTAAGTTCAGGATGATAGTTCACTTTACAGCGTACAACTTTCGCCGGCTTTTTGCTTGTCGTTTAGTTGTAATTGTCCTCTGGTTAGCCATCTTTTTGTTGGAAGCAATTGGCCGTTTACCCATTCTAAAATAGAAGTTTGCAAGGTTACAACCCGGCAATCTGGATAGTTTTTATAGGCTTCAGAAACATCATCTTCTAAAATTTCCTTAGCTTCAAACACTGTAAAATTAAGTTCTCTGCCTTGCTGATCCCAAATGGTAAAGGTTTCGCCTGGTTTACTTTTCTTTTCTAATGGCTTGAAAATGGTATTATAGCTGCTTTTAATAAACGAAAAATTACTACTGTGACCTACAATGTAACTGTTGCCTAATTCACCTGGAAGTGGTTGGAAGGAAATATGAACAATACCTTCTTTCAATAAAGTTTGAATTGGTGAGTTGGTAGGGTTTTGATCGATTGGATCTTGCAAGTTGCAACATGACCCATCGCCGTTCTTTTTGAATAAATCTTCTAAGGAAGACCACAAAATTGGTGTATTTATGCTATAAACTGGATAGTTAAGAAAGCTTTTTCTGGTAGGACTGGCTGGAGCTGGAATTAAATCTTGAAGTGTCTTTTTAACTGGAGTAGTGTTAGTAGCAGTACCTTGAATTACTGGAGCTGGCAGGCCTCGTTCCACGAAAGATTGGGGCGATCTGTAATCTAAATTTAAGTTAGCCAATAAACTAGTTATATCTTTTCCAGATTTATCATAGTATTTACATTCTCCTTCTTGGTTACAAACAATTTTATCCACTACAGGGTTTTTATCGGCTTGGGTGGGTAAAAAGGCCACTTGTCTTTCTAATACTTTGTAAATCCAGTTATCACTGGTAACTGTAAAACCAGAAGAAGCCAAGGCCTGCACCGTAATTTCAGTAGGCGAAGAGCTAGAAGACCCATAGAGTAAAGGCAGAATAATTACAACAATTAGAATGGCGTAAAGCCTATATCTAAGCCGCCAAAAAATTTGAGCAGAAAATCGTTTTTTGGTTCGTTTCACATTTCTATTTTAATTGGAATGAATGCTAATGTCAAAGATTGTGAAATCGTTTTTTCGGTAAATCTCCTCTTATAATATATTCTCGAAATAATTTGTGTTTTGTGTTATTATGCTTTGGATCCTGAAACAAGTTCAGGATGACTCCGCTCGAAAATTCAGGATGACAGTGTCATTAATTAATTGTTTGACATACACCAAGCTGTAATTCAATTTCCAAACATGTCATTGCCAAATTTAGAAGAGCTTAAAAAAATTCACTTTTTAATGGAAGAGATCGTTTCTTTAAAATTAAATTTAACCAATTTAGAAAACGAAAAAGTAAAGCTAACTGAAGAATATAAGCATAAAAAAATTTTGGCTAAGGAAAATATTAGAAAAGAAGTGGCCGACAGGAAAAACAGGGAACTGGCTGAATTGGCTTTGCAAAATGAAAATATGGTTGAACATCAAGCCTTGGAAAAATATATAGATGAAACTAACTTGGTTTTAGATAAGTATTTTAAAAGCCAAGATTTTCAGGATATTGTTCAGCAAGTAATTGAAAAAGCTGAAGCTCAAGGGCAGGTGGAAGTATTTGCAGATGCAGGTTTAATTAAGTTAATTCAGTCAAAATATAAACCAAATTTATCCGAAACTTGGCCACTTGCTGTAACAGTTAATTCCAAAATTTATAATCTTGACCCGGAAACTTTGAAACAAGAACTGATACCAAAATTAGCTGAATTTTATTTTAGTAATTCCTAATTAATATGCTTTTAGGTCAGCTTTACGCTTATTCAAATTATTTAAATTCGTTTCCTGCAGAAATAAACCAGGAAAATGTAACTTCCTTGCAAATTCTTGGACTGGATAAAACCGATCTGGAAGAAATTAGCCAGCTATCTTCCGAGGCCTTAAAAGTTGAATTAAAAGACAAATTTTGTTTAAATTTTCAGCAAATTTTGTTAGATAATAATTTACATTTAGCCTTGAAAGTGTGGCAGGTAATTACTTCTCCGCTGGCCAATTTACAGTTTCCTAAAACTTCCAATAGCTATTTAAAATTGGTGAAAGAATGGGAAGAACAAGATTTTGCTAGGGCAATGCTGCCTGATGTTTTATTGGATGGACTTTTATCCACCGACGAAAACAGCTATGCCGTTTATTATGGTTTAAGTGTTATCCATAAATTAGCATCTGAAAATCATATTAAAATAGACATTTTATTGGCGGATGAATTAGTACATCAGGAAAAACTTCAGGAAATATCTTCAACAACTTTGGCGGCAATTTGCCCAAGCATTTATTCACCTTTGTTTGTAAACCTGGGCTGCATTTTTATTCCAGAATTAAATCAGGAAAAATTAATTAAAGCTGTTACTGAAAAATTGGCTGAACATCCCCAAATCTCGCTTATCCTTTTAGTTGGTCAAACTGAAAATACCTGGAAAGTTTTGACTAAGGAGTTTCCTAATCTTGAAATTATAAACTTGGAATGGAATATTTGGGAAGAAAAAGAAAAAGGTTTTTTTGACGAATTGGCTATGCAGAGTTTGGGGATAAGGCTTTAGATTATGGTTTTAAGGTTGGAAAAACACCTCTTTTGAGGTGTACTTTAAATTTATAAATTTCTATATTGGTTTAGAGAAAGATTTATCTCATCGCCATAATTTACATCATCTACGAAGGCGTAGGTGGCGAAATATTCTGCGGTGTGTTGTAGCTCAGGTATTCTTGGATTTTTCCAATAAGCTGTTACCAATTCAATTTCATTACCACGCTTAATAAGGCATAAGCATAAAATTTGTGTGGTAGTTATAAAATATGGTTTCGGAACAATTCTAACTGGTTTTCGTGAGCCCCTACCTCTGAATTTGAAGATTAGTGGTTCGTTGAAATCGGTCACAGGAACTTCAGTTGCTATAAGCTGATCTTCAGCTATATGACTAGATAAGCAAATATCATGTGGAGTACAATCATTTGTAACAAAATCTCCGTGACACTCCAGTAGGGCACTTTGAACATGCTCCATTGTAACATTCCTGTGAAGAAATTGTATGTGCCCCCAAGCTCTTTCAGTTACAATGCAAATTGATTCTCCACATCCAAAAGGTAATTTTTCAACAACTTTGCTAAATGCTATCAAATTAGTTTCCCACAACTACTTTTTTATCTGTATATATAAAACCTAAATGGTCAAATCTATGGCGTCGTTGACTGGGCTTTTTTGAATTTTCCAGTTGTAGGCAAGGTAAAACAAAGTTCCGGCAGCAAGCATGGCACAGATTAAATTCACCCATAATGTTAACCAAGTTGAATCTAGTCCGTAAGCATTAAATCCAAACAAAGCTACAAATTGTATTACCACAAAAACAAGCAAAGCCGCAGCTTTTTTAAAGGCCGATCTGGAAAGTAGATATTGAATTGTTACATAAATTATGTTGTAAAAACAGATGAAAGCCATCATCATAATAATGTATTGCAAATTATCAAAGTAATCTGGTTTGCCAATTTTTTCTAATAATTCTTTTCCAATTGAAATTGCCGAAACAACGAAGATAGAAAGGGTTAAACTAATGCTAACCATTACCCCAAGTGTGTATAAATATAATCCGCGATTATGTTTTCTAGCTGAATGTGAAACAAAAGTTCCTAAAGCCGAAGAAGCCCCAAAATGAATTACTTGGCCGAAAGTAAAGGCGATAGAATAGCCATACAAATCTGTTTCAGATAAAAAACTTTTTCCAGTTAATACTCCAAGATTCATAAAAATAAGCATTAATTGGAGAATAACGCCCGTCCAAAAAGTGCTGGCAAATTCTTTAATTGGTTCAAATTTATAAACCTCATCGCTTTTAATTTCAGCCAAAATTGGCATACTAAGCCATTCGCCAAAAGAGAAAGCAATAACGGCGGCAACAAGCATTGCAAGGGGTAGGGTAGGAACACCAAAGCCAACTAAAACCAGTCCAACAGTTAGGGTAAGCCTAGTGATTGCATAGGTTAACATGCTGAAAGTAAAACGCCACACTTTAAGTCTGCCTAGTAGTAGTTGTTGGTTGGTGCTTAGTAAAAATTGGAAGCTGATATAGCCAATAATTAGGAAGCTGGAAAGGAAATCGTTATAGTTAAAAACAAAGTTAATAAGTAAGCCAAGCGAAGGCGAAACTATAACCAAAACACCAACAATTTTAAAAATTAAGATCCTAAATTGATTATAATAGCTGAATAATTGGCCACGATTATCATGATCCAAATTTGCAATTTTACGAACTAAGTGGGTTGAAAGCCCTGAAATTGGTCCTTGAAAAACTGCTAAAGCTCCGCCAATGGCAATCCACAAATTAAAACTTTCTCTATCGCCAAGACTAAATTGAGCAAAAAATATGATTCCAAAATTTACTAAACCGTTGGTTATATTGGCAATAAACAAGATTCCGTTAGATTTTAAAAACTCATTATTTATCAATTTCTTGAATCTTTCAATCATAAACATTTAAGCCATTAAGTATTGGTCAATTTCAGTTTGTCAAGAATATGTAGGGATCTGATAATTATTGCTGCTATATTTTTTGTCCAGATTTAATGGTACATTTCCTTGACTTAGATATGCCAATTTCTAATGTTTAATAATGCCCAAATTTATTTTTGTTACAGGTGGAGTAGTTTCTGGAATAGGTAAAGGAATCGCTGCCGCTTCTATCGGCCTTTTACTAAAAAGTTCTGGTTTTAAAGTGGATGTTATCAAGTTTGATCCTTATTTAAATATCGATCCTGGAACCATGTCGCCTTATGAACATGGCGAAGTTTATGTGCTGGATGATGGCTCGGAAACCGATTTGGACTTAGGTCATTACGAAAGATTTTTAAATACTAATTTGAATAAAAATGCCTCGGTTACCGCCGGAAAAATTTACAATTCAATATTAGAACAAGAAAGAAATGGCTATTATTTGGGTAAAAATGTGCAGTTAATTCCACATGTTACAAACTATATTCAGGAATGTTTTCAAAGAGCAGCTTCAGACGAAAATTCAGATATTGTTAGGCTGATTGAAATTGGTGGTTCAACAGGTGACATTGAAGGGGAGATTTTTTTAGAAAGTTTTAGACAGTTTAAACAACGAAACCATAAAGATGTGCTACATGTTCATCTTGGTTATGTGCCGTATTTAAATTGCAGCGGAGAGTTTAAAACCAAGCCACTGCAAAATTCTATTCGTGAATTGTTAAGCAAAGGTTTGCAACCAGACATTGTAGTAGCCAGATACGCTCCAGAAGGTGATCAGCATCTATCGGAAGATATTTTGGGAAAAATTGCCTTATTTAGTAATTTACCAGGATATAAAGTTATTAGTTTGCCAGATTTAGAATCTATTTACCAAGTTCCTTCTTACCTTAAAACCACTACTTTGGTGCAAGTTTTAAATGAATTTACTAATTCAAATTTTCAGCCAAAATTACCTGAATTTTTTGATAAAGTTATTCAAAATAAGTCTGAATTAAATGTGGTTGAAGTAGCCTTGGTGGCAAAATATACAAAATTAACCGACGCTTATTTAAGTTTGCTAGAATCTTTAAAAATTGCTTCGGTGGAAAACAATGTGGCTTTAAAAATTACTTTTATTAACGCCGAAAACCTATCTCCGATCTTAATTAATACTCCTCAATACGATGAAGAATTAGAGAAACTATCCAAAGCAAAAGCAATAATTATTCCTGGAGGCTTTGGTTCAAGGGGAATGGAAGGGAAGATTGAAGCAGTAAAATATGCCAGAAATAACAAAATTCCTTTTCTAGGTATTTGTCTTGGTTTGCAAATGGCGGTGGTAGAATACGCCAGAAATGTATTGGGAATTGATGCCTATTCCAGCGAAATGTTTGAAGACAGAAGTACAATTTCTAAGTCTCAGAAGATGGTAGTAGATTTGATGCCAGCCCAATTAAATATTCATAAAAAAGGTGGAACAATGAGGCTTGGTGGTTATGATTGTTCACTTGAAAAAGGAAGTATGATTGCAACTTTATTTGGTACAACAATAACCAGAGAAAGGCATAGGCATAGATTAGAAGTGCAGCCTCAGTTTACCTCTGAATTGCAAAAGTCTGGGTTAAATATTTCTGGAAAATATAATTATAAAGATGAAAATGGCAGAGATCAATTCTTGGTAGAAATGGTTGAATTAAGCCAAACAGATCATCCATATTTTGTAGCAACCCAAAGCCATCCTGAATTTCTAAGTAGGCCGGAAAAATCCCATCCTTTGTTTTACGGACTTATTAAAACAGCTTCTGATTTATTCTTTTCTGGAACCAATAAGTAAAATTATCTGGGCAGGCCATAGTGGAAAGCCTTCCTTGCCTTACTAAAAGCCAATCGTTAAAAAGCCCTGATTCTTTAATTTCTTTTAATGAAACCTGGTTTTCTTCAGTAAATTCTTGAAGAAACTTAACTTTGGCATACCAGCTTGGTCTTGGGTCGTTTTCATCTTTAACTGGGCTACCAATAATTTCCATTAATCCCATAATTTTAGCTTGTCCCTGAGAATGATAAACAAGCACTAAATCCCCGATTTCCCAAGAACGAATTACAAGCAGGGCAGGGTTGCTATGAACACCGTCCCAATTGGTTATTTGGTCTTTGGCTAGATCTTTTATTGAATAAGTTTCAGGATCGGTTTTGGCTAAAAATAATCTTGGCATTTAAGAAGCGTTATACTGCGTATAATTTTAATTTTATTTGTCAGTACCTTGGCTAACAGCCTGAACCATGCTCATAAAATCTCCCATACTTCCTGTTTCTTGCATCTTAGTTGCAATTTCCTTTTGTACTTTAGAAATAGCGTTTTCAACCGCTTCAATGATAGATTTACTTAGAACAGAATCGGTTTTGTTTTGGGATGTGTAATTTTCGTAAACAAAGTTAATCAAAGAAGGGTCGATTTGAATATCTACAATTTTTTGCTCACCTGTAATAACTACGGAAACTCTGGAATTCTTACTTACACCTGAAACTCTGATTGAAGATAGTAGGGCAGAAATTTTTTGTTGTTGCTGACGAACTTTGTTGGCGTTGGCCATTAAACCAGCTGCATTTTTAATATTATTTAACATATTTTTTTATTTAAACTTAAATAATCAAGGCGATTTTGGCTTATTTTTGTCAAGCATTTTATTACCAATTTATTGTCCAATCTATGAACACTTTTTTTGTTTGGCAAAGAAATGGAAAATAGTTTTAAGAACAATATGCCCTGGAGAATTAAAATTATTATTATAACTTTAGTATTTATATTATTACCTACAAGTTTCAATGTTTACGCCAACCAAAGCGTGTTTATTAGTGAAGTAAACTTTGCAGGCAGCACTAGGCCGGATTGCAAATTATGTAGTTACGATAAATGGATTGAGTTGTATAACCCAAGCCAGCAGGCAATAGATGTAAGCTTTTGGACACTACAATTCCGAGAGTCTCAGGACGCAACTAATAACCTTAAATTTCCACCCAACACCTTCATTCAGGCTAAGAGCAACTACCTGGTACGAAATCGTTACAATGGATTAACATCAACCCTAAGTTCTGCAAACATTCAAGCCGATGCAATAAGTGGAAAAGTGTTAAGAGTTAGCTCTAACACGGCCGGGCAAAGAAGAATACAAGCTAATTTACTTAATTCTACAGGGCAAAAAATATCTGAATTTAATTTAAATGAATCAGCAATAAGTAAACTGGAAAGTGAAACAAACCTTACTTCAGGTAGTAAATTTAGCATACAGTTTGACCCAGATAATTCTGGGTATAAAATATCAGAAAAAACATATTTTTCAAATAATTATGGTAATCCGAAATTTAGTTCCGGGGTGTTGGTTGATTTAGACAAAACACCAGAGTTGCAAGTACAGCCGGTTGTTTCGCCAGTTAATAATTTAACTCCGGACTCCTTGACTGTAAATATTGTACAACCAGAGATTAAAGTTGAAGTTCCGTCTTCGACCTCTTCACAAATTCCTGTTCAAGCAAATGCTCAGAATCCACAAGTTGCCTCGTTGATTACTTCTGAAGTTTCGCCACAAATCTCCACACAAACCACTCCTCAAATTATTCCACAAGTCATAACAAAAGATGTTATACAGAATGCTCCACAAGCCACTTCTCAAATTGCTCCGATGATTGCTCCAACAGTGCAAAAAAATATCATAAAAAATTATAATCCAACTATATCGCCAAATCATAAACTTAAATTATCTGAAATTGCTATTCCAAAAGTAACCATCTCTCAAATTTTAACTGATAAACAACTTTTACATGATAATACTGAACAAACAACTAAGTTCTTTTATTCAACTTTAGAAGACAAAACAAATATAAATTTATGGCCTTTGGTCTTATTAATGTTGGCTAGTATAGCTTATAAAAAATCAAAAAACCATTTAAAGTCGCTTAGCTTTGATAATATTTTGACAAAAAACCTTAGTATAGCCAGTAATTAGCCATGAAATCAGCTTCTAATTTAAAACTAATCCTACATAGAATTGGACTTATCGTAGTAACAGGCTTGGCAATTTTAACCTCTGCTGCCTCTTGTACTATTCCTGGATTAAATCTCGGTAATAATTCAACCCCAACAACTTTAGGAGTTCTAAAACAAGACCCAAGTATATCCACAGAAAAATTTGGTAAAATCAATGCTGTTCAAACAGTTTCAGGCCAGGTGGATCCCGCTGGTTTATCTAACTTGTCTGGTTTAAAAATGCAATTAACTTCGCCTGATAATTTGTACTTATTAACTACACAGAAAGGATTGTTTAAAACTACTGATGGAGGAAGGAATTGGAAGAGAAAGTATATATTTAATCCAGTTTCAAATAATTCAGATAGCAAAGCCAGAGACGCTGAAATTAATTCAATCCTAGCCAAAAATGATGCTTTAGTTTCGCAAGACTTTGCAGTTGATCCAACCAACCAAAATAATATTTTTTACGCCGTAAGTTTAAATAAAGTTGGAAAGATTTATTATAGTAATGATGGGGGAGACAGTTTTAAAGAAGTTTATACAGAAGTAGCTTCTGGGGTTGATGTGAAATTAGTTACGATTGATTCAAAAAACCCACTAAGAGTCTATGCAGTGCTACAGGGAGGAGGCTTGATAGGAAGTTTAGATGGAGGCAAAACTTGGCAGAAGTTACAGTCATTCAACGATCAGCCAGTTCAAATTGGTTTTACTGAAGAATTTGGAAACTTGTTTTACATTTTATTCGCCAAAAATGGTCTAGCAATTTCAGCAAACGATGGTAAAACCTGGGTAACAAAGCCACTTGTGAAAGAAGCAAGCAAAATTGGTGAAAATCAACCTAAAGATAATTTGAATATTATTTCCAGCTCTACCCCTACTTTTGGAACTTATGAAAAAATTATTCCAGTTACAACAGGCTCTACCAAGGGCTGGATATTATTGGCAGACAGGCAAATGTGGTTTAGTTCAAGCGTGGATGGCAATTTCAGTAAACTTTTATTACCAGTACAATCTGAACAATATAATGTTTTAGATGCAGCTGTAGATCCTAAACGAGGATTAGATCAAATTATTGTAGGGGTAGATAACAAATTGTTTACTACAACAAACCGTGGTCAAAGCTGGACTACCAATGACAAAATAGGTTTGTCTGCTGCAATTGGTAATATTGGCCAGATTGTGATTGATCCGAACGGCAATAATTCAATCTATTTGATGTTATTAAATCCTAGTTTAAAAAGAGGTTCTGGTTTGGGTCTATTCATTTAATTCCTGGAAATAAATAATCTCAAGTAATAGATTAAATTGATTTACTTAAACTTGGTGTTCTTTTAAATATGATTTAATCATTTTTTGGGCAGCACTGGTTTTAGCCCATTTTAACCAATAATGTTTAGGGGTCTGTTGTTTTTCTGTGATTATTTCAACTGTATCACCTGTTTTTAAATTAGTCTGAAGGTTAGTTACTTTGCCATTTACTTTTACGAAAGCAGCTTTATTCCCTATTTCTTCATGAATTTTGTAAGCGTAATCTAAGGCAGTGGAATTTTGAGGCAAGCTAATTACATCACCTTTTGGAGTCAG
Source organism: Bdellovibrionales bacterium (assembly GCA_044378055.1). Taxonomy (GTDB): domain Bacteria; phylum Patescibacteriota; class JACMRA01; order JACMRA01; family JACMRA01; genus JBILXY01. Next base: position 18,186 of record JBILXY010000018.1, read on the forward strand.
CACAAACAACTTTTCTTGGAATAGGTTAAATTCCATCGCATTATTTTCAAACTGATTTTGCTTCATGAACATGTTCCAAGCCCCTCTTCTTAAATTTTCGCCTAACTTCATTAACTGAACAGGATCCAGAAAACTTAGCCCATTAACATTGTCGGTTTTCTTTTTATAGGCCCAATGAGCAGCAGCACCGTATTCTGCCACTGCGTGCATCTGAGGAGTTCTAATTTGAAATTCAAAAGGTGTATTAGTTTCAGGATCTAAAACGGTTGTATGAATGCTTTGATAGCCGTTTTCTTTTGGTTCTAAAATATAATTTTTAGTTCTCTCAACATGTTCAGGATAGATTTCATGGATTTGCTCTAATACTTTATAACACTTGGAAACATCATCAACAATTACCCTTAAAGCTATCAAATCGTAAATCTGATCTAGGGTTTTACCTTTTTGATATAGTTTATTATAAACAGCGTAATATCCCTTGGCCCGCCCCATAATTTCAATATATGGAAACTGTTTTTCACTTAAAATATTTTGAGTTTTATGTTGTAATTTTTTAGCTAAATCGTTTCTATTACCAAAATTCAAAGCTTGATTTCCAGTCATATAACTGAAAATTTGTGGATGAAGATATTTAAAAGCTGCGTCCTCAATTCTATTTTTTAGAATACTTATTCCAAGCCTGGAAGCAATTTCTGCGTCAATTATTAAAGCTTGCTCAGCAATTTCCTTGGCTTTTTCTGCAGGAATATGATCCATGGTCAATAAATTATCCACCCTCTCGGCAATTTTTATAAAAAATACTCTGAAATCTCTACCTGTGGCCACGAACATTCTTCTTAGATTCTCAGCATTTTTCTCGTTGTGGTTATGGTTTGAAATATTCAATAACTCAGTAATTTTATTAGAGTCTTCCACGATACCAAATATTTCTTTGGGAAATTGGTGCAGATTGATTATTTCTTGCATTTTATCATCAAGCCCAATTCCAGAAAATATGCTGGCAATCAGGGTAGTTTTATCTAATTTAATTCCCGCTAAAATTTTGAGCACCGCCATTTTATGTTCTAAAAAATACCTTCCATTGTCTCTTTTTTTATCTTGATAGACTTCCTCGATTATTTTATAAGCGTTCTTAACCATGACTTTTTCACTAGGCTCTAGATAATCAATATAATTTTCTAGTTCTAGCCGTAAATTCTGAGATATTTCATCAAAACTTTTAAAGCTGGAATTTAACATGAGGGTATATATTTGGTTACCCTAGATAATTGCACTACTTTAAACTTGTCAAGGATAATGACCCATACAGGATTAAATGAATGAAATGAAATTTTGATATTTTTTTAGTCTTGAAATGAAAATATTTTTAGATATATTTCAGCCAACTATCCTCACCACCAAGCCAAAGTCCAATCTGTGAACATATTTATTAGTTTACAAGTTAAATATATAACCTCAGTCTTGTTTTAATAAATTTAAGAACAAGGTATGAGAATAGGTAATAAATCATTAAACATAGTAAAATC